>DAISJD010000152.1:0-6789 GCA_036821645.1 Aliidongia sp. | reverse complement strand
CCCATTCCACCGCCCGGCCCCCCTGCCGGGATAGACAAGACCCCCTGTTCCGCCATCAAGCGCAAAGCCCCCAAACTCATAATCGCAGGCAAAACGCCATAGACCCCGCCCATGAGACCGACGCGAAAGGCATGGGCTTCAAACTGGGCTGCGATATAGGCATCGGTCGCGCCCATGAGATGCAGCAGGTCGATCAAGCCTGCATGCAACAAAAGCCCTGTGCGACTGGCAAAAATCACAGCCAACATGGTCGCGAAAAGAATGAGACCGACAACCAGCCCCGCCCCAACGGCCGCAAGACGCCCGAGACCCAACAGCCGGTCCAGCCAGTCGCCATGTCGATCGATCGTGGTGCCTGGTATCAGAGCGGTCAGCTCTCGACCCAAAGCCGTGAGATCGGGGACCGGGGCATCGGGGACCAGATGCACATCGATCAAGATCGGCATCGGCAGGACCGATGAATCGATTCCCGGTCCAAGCCAAGGGGTCACGAGGCGCAGGGCCGTCGCAGGATCGATCACCTCGACCCGCTGAATCCCCCCTTCCCCGCGCAGGCGTTTCAACAGCGCCTCCATCTGGGTCGGTGGCACGAACCCGGTTGCGACGGGCGGCGGCACCTGCACCGTAAGACTGCCCCGCAGGCCGCTATCCCATCGATAGAGTGCCGCATTCATCACCATGAGGGCGATGAGGCCCAAGGCCGCCAGATAGGCCATGATGGCGATTAACCATGGCAGATAGCGGGCCGACCCGTCGCCATCGAGCGGCAAGGTTCCCGTGGCAGGGTGCCGCACTAGGCCGATCCAGTGCCGGATCATGCGGCCCCCCGATTGCGGGTAGCCGGTCTGAGCGCCACCCGCCCCTGATCAAGGCTGAGAACCGCATGGCCGAATTGATCGATCAGGGACTGATTATGGGTCGCAATGACGACCGTCGTGCCAAGTTTGTTCATTTCCTCAAAAAGATAGAGCAGCCGCAAGGCGATCTCGTCATCGACATTGCCGGTCGGCTCGTCGGCCAACAGAAGGCTTGGTCGGGTGATGACGGCGCGGGCGATCGCGATCCGTTGCTGCTGGCCGCCCGACAGGGTCGATGGTTTGGCCGCGACATGATCGGCAAGCCCGACCCATTTCAACAAATCTACCACATGATCCCTGATCTCGGCATCGGGCACGCCTGCGACCCGAAGCGGCAAAGCGACATTCTCAAGAGCCGTCAGGTGATCGAGCAGGCGAAAATCTTGGAACACGACCCCGATCTGACGGCGCAGGGCGGGCAATTCCGCCTTCGGCACGGTCTCGACGTTGCGGCCGAACAACCAAACACGTCCCCGGGTCGGACGATCGGCCAGATACATGAGCCGCATCAATGTGGTCTTGCCCGCACCGCTCGGGCCAGTCAGGAAATAAAAGCCGCCCGGTGCCAGATCCAACGTCACGTCGCGCAGGATTTCCGGCCCTCGGCCATAACGCATGACCACATTGTCGAAACGGACCACGCAGCATCCCCCTTGCCGATGCGCCACGACGCGCGTTGGTTTCGATCAAATCGACTCGAAACTAACGCGCGTATTTTCTTTTACGAGCCTCTTCACGCGATGACGGGGAACCCCTGATCGCGTGAAGAGGCGCTTGTGATCCGGTTTACTGCCCCAGCCGCCCGCATGCAATGGCTTATCGGCATCCCGCACCGCGATCGTAAAAGGTCGGACGCACGTGACGCGGTCCCACCTTGCCAAAAACCATCACCTGCGCCTATAAGGTTGTTCTCTTGATCTATTGCACGACCGAATGATCGTCACCTGCCCCGCCTGTACTGTCCGCTATGTCGTGAACCCGGCCCAATTGGGGGCAACGGGGCGCACGGTGCGCTGTGCGCGCTGCGCCGAGACGTGGCATCAGGACCCGCCGCCAGATTCCCTCCTGCCGATGGATGAAGGGGCCGATCCGATGGCGGCCCCGGACCGCCAAAGGCCCTCCATGGGTGCCGAACCGGGCCCGGTAACGCCACCCTCCATGATCGGCGGCGGGGTTCAAGCGGGCACCAATGACGCCATGCCGAGTTTCATCGGGGCCGGCACCCGGATCAGCGGAAAGCTGCCAGCGCTCAGACCCGACAAACGCCGGTGGCCAAGCCGTCAAACCCTGTCGATCGCCGCCGCCTCGCTTGCCCCCCTGCTGCTCGTCAGCAGTCTGTTTCTGTTTCGCCACACGATCATCCAAACGATCCCCGCGACTCAGGGCTTCTACAGCCTTTTGGGTTTCAGCGCGGATCCATATGATCTTGGCCTCGACATCATCAATCGTCGGGTCGAACTCACCAAAAATAACGGCCAAGACCAATTGATCGTCAGCGGCGAGGTCGCCAATCACGGCAGTACCGCCCAACGGATTCCAAAATTGCGCATCCTGCTTCTGGATGACAAACAGGTTATTCTCGATTCCACCGATTTCAACATCGAACGCGATCAACTTCTGCCCGGCGAGACGAGCCCCTTTCGCAAGATGACTCCCGTCACCAAGGCGTCCACGGCATCGGTAAAGGTGAATTTCATCACCGAATGATGCTTGGCCAGTGCGGCGATGACGCGGGTGACGACGCCCCTTTGGCAAAGACAAACGCAGCAAAAACCCCCAATCGATCCGATTGGGGGTTTTTCGATGTACAAAGGGGCCGACACCCCGGGCAATCGGGCTTAGCGGGTCGGCACCGGCTTTTCGCCGCGATAATCGTAGAACCCGCGCATCGTTTTCTTGCCGAGCCACCCGGCTTCGACATATTTCACCAACAACGGGCATGGGCGGTATTTCGAATCAGCCAACCCCTCATAGAGCACCTGCATGATCGACAAACATGTGTCGAGCCCGATGAAATCGGCCAGTTCAAGCGGCCCCATCGGATGATTGGCCCCTAATTTCATGGCGGTATCGATCGCCTCGACCGACCCCACCCCTTCATAGAGGGTATAGATCGCCTCATTGATCATCGGCAACAGAATGCGGTTGACGATGAAAGCCGGGAAATCCTCGGCGGCAACCGCGGTCTTGCCGAGGCTGACCGTGAGTTCGCGCACGGCCTGGAACGTCGCATCTTCGGTGGCGATGCCCCGGATCAACTCGACCAATTGCATGACCGGCACGGGATTCATGAAATGCATGCCAATGAACCGGCCGGGACGGTCGGTCGCGGCCGCAAGGCGCGTGATCGAGATGGACGAGGTATTGGAGGCAATGATCGCCTCGGGCTTCAGATGGGCGATCAGCGGCTTGAAAATCGCGCGCTTCACCTCTTCTTTTTCGGTCGCGGCCTCGATCACCATGTCGCACTGGGCAAAGACGGCGAGATCGGTGCTCGTTTCGATTTTGGCAAGTGTCTCAGCCTTTTCGGCCTCGGTCAGTTTCCCCTTGGAAATCTGCCGATCGAGGGTGCGACCGATGAAGGCAACCGCTCTGTCCAAAGCATCCGCACTGATATCGGAAAGTTTGACGTCATAGCCGGCCCGCGCGCAGACTTGGGCAATCCCCGTCCCCATCTGCCCCGCGCCGATGACCCCAATGCTTGACATCATGATGCTGCTCCTCGAACCACGAAAAAGGACGGAATAAAAAAAGCCGGACCGAGGCTTAACCCCGTCCGGCTCGATGTGCAAGCGCGAAGAGCGCCCTTACGACTTTTGGCGGTCCAATTCGGCCGATAATTCCGGCACAATTTTGAAGAGATCACCGACCAGACCGTAATCGGCAACCTGGAAAATCGGGGCCTCCTCATCCTTGTTGATCGCCACGATCACCTTGGAATCCTTCATCCCGGCCAAATGTTGAATGGCCCCGGAGATACCGACCGCGATATAGAGTTCGGGGGCGACGATCTTGCCGGTTTGGCCGACCTGATAATCGTTCGGCACATAGCCCGCATCGACGGCCGCACGGCTGGCACCGACCGCAGCACCGAGCTTGTCGGCCACATCTTCGAGCAACTTGAAATTATCGCCATTCTGCATGCCGCGCCCGCCGGACACGATCACGCGGGCTGCCGTCAATTCCGGACGCGCCGAAACCGACAGTTCCTGAGAGACGAAGGTCGAATTCGGGCTGGCGGGCCCGGCATCGATCACCTCGATCGCGGCACTGCCACCCTCGGCCGGTGCTGCCGAAAATCCGGTGCCGCGTACGGTGATGACCTTGATCGCATCCTTCGATTGAACCGTGGCCAGCGCGTTGCCGGCATAGATCGGGCGCACGAAGGTGTCGGGCGACACCACGGCGGCAATATCCGAGATCTGACCGACATCGAGCAAGGCTGCAACCCGTGGCAAAACATTCTTGCCGTTGGTCGTCGCCGAGGCCAAAACATGGCTATAGGCGGGGGCGAGACGCACCACGAGGGGAGCCACCGCTTCGGCCAATTGGTGTTGATAGGCGGCGCTCTCGGCGTGGAGAACCTTCGCAACCCCCGGAATACGGGCGGCGGCGGCGGCCGCACCGCCAGAATTGTGACCGGCAACGAGAAGATGAATGTCGCCGCCGATCGCCAAAGCGGCGCTGACGGTGTTCAAGGTGGCCGATTTCAGGCTGTCGCCGCCGTGATCGGCAATAATCAGGATAGCCATCAGATGACCCTCGCCTCCTGCTTCAACTTTGTCACTAATTCTTCAACCGAACCGACCTTCTTGCCGCCCTGGCGCTTGGCCGGTTCTTCGACCTTGAGGGTGACGAGACGCGGGGCGACGTCGACGCCCAAGGCATCCGGCGTTACCGTTTCGATCGGCTTTTTCTTGGCCTTCATGATGTTGGGCAGCGAGGCATAGCGCGGCTCGTTGAGGCGCAGATCCGTCGTCACCAAGGCGGGCAAGGCGAGAGACACGGTTTCAAGGCCGCCATCCACTTCGCGGGTCACGGCAACCGTATCGCCCGTCACCGCAACCTTGGACGCAAACGTCCCCTGGGCCCAACCGAGCAAGGCGGCGACCATCTGGCCGGTCTGGTTGCAATCATCGTCGATCGCCTGCTTGCCGACGATGACCAGCTTCGGCTGTTCCTTGTCGATGAGCGCCTTCAACAGCTTGGCAACGGCCAGCGGTTGCAACTCGGCATCGGTCTGGACATGAATGCCGCGATCGGCCCCCATGGCCAGTGCCGTGCGAATCGTTTCCTGGCATTGCGCCACACCAAGAGAAACCGCCACGATTTCCGTCGCGATTCCGGCTTCTTTCAGACGGACGGCTTCTTCGACCGCGATCTCGTCGAACGGATTCATAGACATCTTGACATTCGCGGTCTCGACACCCGACTGATCCGCCTTTACGCGGATTTTGACGTTGTAATCGACGACCCGTTTGACGGCGACGAGTATTTTCATCGGCATTCTCCGGTCTTAAGGGACGGATCTTGGATGATCCGTCCTGTTCCCCCCTCAGCCTTCTGGAACAGCGGGCCATAGGATTCTGATGGATTGATTGGGTGCGAAACCCGGCCGGCCTTCATCGATGGGCTCCTGGAACCCATAGAACGTCATCGGCCCCTTGATGGTTGGCCCTGCGCCCCAAGACGAAGAGATGGTCGGACAGCCGGTTCAGATATTTCACGGCCTCAGGATTGATGCCTGTGCGCTGGGCCAGCGCCACCGCCACCCGTTCGGCCCGGCGCGTGATCGTGCGCGCCACATGGAGATGGGCCGCAAGACTGTTGCCGCCTGGCAGGATAAAAGATTTCAGCGGCGACAAATCCACATTCATCGCATCGATTTCTTGTTCGAGGCGCAGAACCTGAGCTGGCACAATACGCAGGGCCGGACCCGCATCGGCACCCGGCGGCGGTTCAGGTGTGGCAAGATCGGCCCCAAGATCGAAGAGATCGTTTTGGATCCGGGCCAACATCCGGTCTGCCCCGGCCCCGTCGAACCCGGTTCCTGTCACCAGCCGACACAGGCCGATCGCGGCATTCGCCTCATCGACGGCCCCATAGGCCGCGACCCTGAGATCGTCCTTCGGCACGCGACTGCCATCGGCAAGCGACGTCTCGCCCGCATCGCCGCCGCGCGTGTAGATTCGCGTCAGATGCACCATCGCCTAATGCCGATTGAGCGACATGAGCAGCAGGAACGCGATGATGGCGATCCCCTGGAACAAGACGCGCGACTGCATGAATCTGTTAGAGCGCGCGGCACTCTTGCCGTTCAGCATCTGCAAAATGCCGCCGCCGAGAGAGGCTACCGTCGCCAGCATCGCCGCGACGAGCACAAGGGTCAGAAAAATTTCCATACCTGATCATATCGCGCGAGAAGGCCGCTCTGCCAAGGGGTTTTTTGCAGAAAATCGGCAAGAGGCTATTTAGTATATGAATTTACAATTATCGTCCAGCGGCATTTTGGCGCGGTTCCTCACAACCAATCGCGCAAGATGGCGATCAGCGGAATATCCGCCGGGGGCATCGGATATTGCGCAAGGGCTGTTGGGCGAACCCAACGCAAAACCTGACCTTCCCGTGGCCGCACGACCCCCTGCCAGCGCCGACAGACGTAAAGCGGCATCAGGAGGTGAAAACTCTCGTAGGCATGGCTTGCAAAACTCATCGGTGCAAGGCAACTGGCCTTGACATCGATGCCCAGTTCTTCCTTCAATTCCCGAATCAAGGCCGCCTCGGGGGTTTCGCCCGGTTCAAGCTTGCCGCCGGGAAATTCCCACAGCCCTTCCATCGCCTTGCCGGGCGGGCGCTCGGCCAGGAGGACCCGACCATCGCCATCGATGAGTGCCACCGCTGCCACCAGGACCAACGGCAACGGGGCGGAGGG
>DAISJD010000151.1:0-6919 GCA_036821645.1 Aliidongia sp. | reverse complement strand
CCCGTTGATGTCGATATAGCGATGGGTAAGATCGCAGGTCCAGACCACGGCCTTGCCGCGCCCCAAGCCCAAATCCACCGCAATATCGATCGATCGCCCCGCCATGTGAGCGGCAACCGGGGCCTCGTCATAGTTTGGCACCACCCCACCCTCCCGGGCGATCGGGACGCCGCCGATCGTAACGGACAGGCGATCGCGTTCGGCCGGTTGCCCGCTTTTGCCGATCGCCGCCACGATCCGCCCCCAATTCGCATCGGATGCGGCAATCGCCGTCTTCACCAACGGAGAATTGGCGATCGCAAGCCCGATCTTGCGCGCCGAGGTGGACGAAACCGCCCCGCTGACCCGAATTTCGATGAATTTTTCCGCCCCTTCGCCATCGCGCACCACCTGTTGGGCAAGATCGCGCATCACTGTTTCGAGACCGCGCCGAAACACGGCGAGCCGCCTGTCGGTAGCCGCGAGAATGGGATCATGGGCAACTTGGCCGGTCGCCGCCAACAGCACCGTATCGCTGGTCGAGGTGTCGCTATCGACGGTGATCGCATTGAACGAACGATCCACCGCCTGCTTCAACAGGGTTTGCAGCACGGGGGCGGCAATCGTCGCATCGGTAAAGACATAGGCGAGCATGGTCGCCATATCCGGCTGGATCATGCCGGACCCTTTGCAAAATCCTGCGATCTCGACCGGTTGGCCGTCGATCGTCACTGTGACATGGGCCCCTTTGGCAAACGTGTCGGTCGTCATGATCGCGCGGGCCGCCGCTTCGATCCCGTCGGGACGGGCTCGCGCCACGGCGTCGGGCAACACGGCCGCAAGCTTGCCCAAGGGCGGGACGGCCCCGATGACACCGGTCGATGCAAGATAAACCTCGTCGAGACCGCATCCCGCCGCCGCCGCCGCCGCCGCCGCCGTTTCTTCCACGACGGCGCGCCCGGCCGCCCCGGTGAAGACGTTGGCGTTGCCGGCATTGGTCACGATGATTCTGGCCCGGCCATGGGGCAGGACCTTGCGGCACCAATCGACCGGAGCCCCCGGCATCTTGTTGCGGGTGAAAAGACCGGCAATCGCAGTACCCGGCGCCAAAAGGGCAACCATCACGTCCGCGCGCCCACGATAGCGAATCCCGCTTTCAGCCGTGGCGAAGGCAACCCCCGCCACGGGGGGGATAGCCGGGAAACCGGCCGGGGCCAGCGGAGAAATCTGATCGGACATGCAAGATGGCCCTCGATTGGAAAACGCCTCTCCTCTTGTCTAGATCATTTTTTCCCTGAAGGGGGATCAAAAAACCGCCGATCCGGGTTGCCCAAACGAAATCGCCCGCCGTTTTTGCGGCGGGCGAGCGTTTTGAGCGCGAAAAAAGAAAGATTATTTCTTTGCCGGTTCCTTTTTGCCCGCATCCTTCGGGGCATCCTTGGCCGCATCCTTTTTCGGTTCTTCTTTCTTGGAATCGTCTTTCTTCGGCTCTTCCTTCTTTTCCGGCAGAGGCTTGCCATCCAAGGTAAAGGTTTCGATCTTGGCGGTCGCCTTCAAGTCGGCAACGCGCTTTTCGATCGTTTCCTTGGCGATTTCATCGGACAGCGATTCGCGCTTGGCCTCGAAAGACGGCGGCGGGGCATTGCGGCGATCCACCACCTTGATCACGTGATAGCCGAATTGGGTCTTGACCGGCGTTTTGGTGATTTCGCCCTTTTTCAATTTGAAGGCGGCTTCGCCGAATTCCGGGACCATCTGATCCTTCATGAAATAACCGAGATCGCCGCCATTGGGTTTGCCGTCGGTCTTGTCGGTGCTCTTCTCATCGGCGAGCTTGGCGAAATCGGCACCCTTTTCCAGTTGGGCGATGATGGCCTTCGCCTCTTCTTCCTTTTCGACGAGGATATGGCTCGCATGGATTTCTTCCTGCGAGGTGAACCCCTTCACGAAGGCGTCATACTTCGCCTTCAGCGCTTCTTCCGTCGTGGCCTTGGTCACGAGCCGATCGAGGTAGATCTGTTCGACGACGCGATCCTTGATCTTGGCAACCCGGTCCAGAACTTCGGGATCTTGGTCGTATTTTTCCTTGATTGCCGTATCGGTCACGAGACGGTTGCTGATCATTTGATCGATCAGCAAGGGATAGAACGTATCGATCGGTTGATTCTGGATCTGGGGCGGCAAGGCATGCTGAGCCGCGATCACGTCGGACCGATGGATTTCCGACCCGTTGACGCGGGCCACCACCGGATCGCCGGCTTCTGCCGGGGCGAGCGTGATCGGGGTCATGCCGCCCGCGGCCGGTTTCGCCTCTTCGGCAAAGCCCGCGACGGGCAGGGCAAGAGCAAGTGCCAACAATGAAGAACCGAGCAAAAACTGTGCAGACGGCATGCGAAACATAACGGTTCCCTCTGTAACGGTGCGGCGCGAACCCGACCATCGAAGATTAAGCAGGCCCCAGAAACTGGGACGGGCGGTGAAAAAAACAAGCAAGAGGCAAGGGCAACGGCAGCACGCAAAAGGAGCCGTAAATGTCTGGGTTATGCAACCATTTTCCGAAGAGACATTGTCCAAAGGGCGCTGCAAACTTCAGTTGCGTCGCTTAAAGCACAAAGCCGGGGGTGTCGACAAGGGTTCCAACATGAAAAATGCGACAGAAAGGCACGCAAAATCGCAAAGGCCCTCCGAAATGCGCGACGGGCCGTGCCGTGCCGATTGACTTCATCGTGCGTTCTCCCTATCTGTCAGGTCTTCGATGGGCCTTTTCCCATCTTGTGGATTTATCGAGGTCTTGATGCTCGGTGCGCTTGCCCGGCGGCTGTTCGGTTCTGCCAATGATCGTTTCTTGAAGGGTTTGTCTGGTCACGTCGACGCGATCAACAAACTTGAGCCTGCCATGAAGGCCCTGGATGATGCGGCGCTCGCCCATCAGACGGTCCGGTTTCGCGAGCGCCTTGCGGCGGGAGAAACGCTCGACGATCTCCTGCCCGAAGCCTTCGCGACGATCCGCGAGGCCGCCAGCCGAATCTTGGGTCAGCGCCACTACGACGTGCAGCTTTTGGGCGGGATGGTCCTGCACAAGGGCATGATCGCCGAAATGAAGACCGGCGAAGGCAAAACCTTGGTCGGCACGCTTGCGGTTTATCTCAATGCCTTGTCCGGCAAGGGCGTCCATGTGGTGACGGTCAATGATTACCTGGCCCGACGCGACGCCGAATGGATGGGGCGGATCTATCGGTTCATGGGGCTCACGGTCGGGGTCATCCTGCACGATCTCAGCGACGATCAGCGCCGCGCCGCCTATGGATCGGACGTGACCTACGGCACCAATAACGAGTTCGGCTTCGACTATCTGCGCGACAACATGAAATTCCGTTTGGAAGACATGGTGCAACGCCCGTTCAATTTCGCCGTGGTCGACGAGGTCGATTCGATTCTGATCGACGAAGCGCGCACCCCGCTCATCATTTCCGGGCCGACCGAAGACAATAGCGATCTCTATACCCGGGTCGACCGTCTGATCCCCGGCCTCAAGGCCGAGGATTACGAAAAGGACGAGAAGCAGCGCGCCGTCACCCTGACCGAATCCGGCGTCGAAACCATCGAAGGTTTCCTGCGCCAGGCGGGCCTCATGGAAGAAGGCTCGCTTTACGACATTCATAACGTCAGCCTCGTCCACCATGTGAACCAGGCCCTGCGCGCCCATATGCTGTTCGCCCGGGATGTCGACTATATCGTCAAGGACGACAAGGTCATCATCATCGACGAATTCACCGGCCGCATGATGGAAGGTCGGCGCTATTCCGAGGGCTTGCATCAGGCGCTAGAAGCCAAAGAATCGGTCTCGATTCAAAACGAAAACCAGACCCTGGCCTCGATCACATTCCAAAATTATTTCCGCCTCTATCCGAAACTGGCCGGAATGACCGGCACCGCCATGACCGAAGCCTCGGAATTTTCCGAGATCTATCGCTTGGAAGTGATCGAAATCCCGACCAACCTGCCCGTCTCGCGCAAGGATTACGACGACCAGGTTTATCGCACCGAACGGGAAAAATTCGAAGCGATCCGCCTTCAGGCCGAAGAATGTTTCGCCCGCAAGCAGCCGGTTCTGATCGGGACGGTCACGATCGAAAAATCCGAAGCGCTCTCGGCCTATCTCGCCAAGGCTGGCGTGCCGCATCAGGTCTTGAACGCCCGGTTCCACGAACAAGAAGCCTATATCGTAGCCCAGGCCGGCAGGCCCGGTGCGGTGACGATTGCAACCAACATGGCCGGTCGCGGCACCGATATCCAACTCGGCGGCAATCTTGAAATGCGCATCGAGCAGGAATTGGGTGCCGTTACCGATCCCGCCGAACGCGCGACCCGCATCGAGGCGATCAAGGCCGAAATCAAGCGCGACAAGGAAATCGCCCGTGCGGCGGGCGGTCTTTACGTGCTGGGCAGCGAACGCCACGAAAGCCGCCGAATCGACAACCAATTGCGCGGTCGATCCGGTCGTCAGGGCGATCCCGGCGCCTCCAAATTCTTCATTTCACTCGAAGACGACTTGATGCGGATTTTCGGGTCCGACCGGATGAGTTCGATGTTGCAGCGCATCGGCATCAAGGAAGGCGAGGCGATCATCCATCCTTGGATGAATAAGGCTCTCGAAAAGGCCCAACAAAAAGTCGAAGCCCGCAATTTCGAAATCCGCAAGCAGCTTTTGAAATACGACGATGTGATGAACGATCAGCGCAAAGTCGTCTATGAGCAACGCAAGGACATCATGACGGCGACCGATGTCGCCTCGACCATCGCCGATATGCGCCGTGAAGTGATCGAAGCGATCGTCGGCCGCACAATCCCGGAAAACTCTTATGCCGAACAATGGGATGTGGCTGGTCTGCACGAGGAATGCCTGCGGATTCTGGATCTCGACCTGCCCGTCGCCGACTGGGCGAAGGAAGAGGGTGTGGATGAAGAGGCGATCACCGAACGGCTTTTGACGATTACGGCCGAAAAAGCCGCCGCCAAGGAAGAAATCTACGGCGACGTCACGATGCGGGCGGTCGAACGCAGCATGTTGCTGCAACTGTTGGATCAGACCTGGAAAGAACATCTTCTGGCCCTCGACCATCTGCGCCAAGGGATCAATCTGCGCGCCTATGCCCAGCGCGATCCGCTCAATGAATATAAGCGCGAAGCCTTCGCCCTGTTCTCGACCATGCTCGATTCGCTCCGCGAATCGGTGACGCGGGTTTTGAGCCATGTTCAGGTGCGCACCGCCGATCCGCAAGACTTGCCGCAACCGCAGCCGCAATCGTTTGAGATGCTGCATCCCGGCTTCGACAGCGAGGCCTACGACGATCCGAACGGCCCCTCTGCCGATCAGGTCGCCGCCGCCTTGGCGGACCCCGCCCAACGGGCCGCCATCTCGCGCAATGCCCCGTGCCCCTGCGGGTCGGGACAAAAATTCAAGCATTGCCACGGCAAACTGGGTTAAATCGCCGGGATCGAACCAGATCGTCTTCGCGTGAAAAAAGGCCGCCGGGATCATCCCGGCGGCCTTTTTCTTGTCGTCGCCTCACATTAGGGCACGATAAATTCCGTCTGGTGGTAGCCTTGGGCATAAAGCAGAGCAGTCAGATCCGTGTGGCGGATCCGCCATTTCGCCTTTTGCGCCACGATCGGCTTTGCATGAAACGCAATCCCGAGACCGGCTGCCAGAATCATGTCGAGATCGTTGGCCCCATCCCCGACCGTCAGGGTCTGGGCCAGCGAAAGGCCCATGCCGCTCGCCTCAGCGACGAGGCGTTCGAATTTCGCCTGACGCCCCAAAATCGGGGGGATCACGGTACCGGTGAGGCACCCGGCCTTGATGCCCAGTTCATTGGCAAAATGCCGATCCACCCCCAACAAAGCCGCCAATTTTGCGGTAAAGACCGAAAAACCGCCGGACACGACGACCGTATGCGCCCCATGGCCGCGCATGGTCGCAATCAGGGTGGCGGCACCCGGCATCAGGCGCATCCGCCCCCAGACCGCGTCGAGGGTCGCGATGGGTAAATCCCGCAGCAACGCGACGCGGGCACAGATCGCCTCTTCAAAATCCATCTCGCCATTCATGGCACGGGCGGTGATATCGGCAATCTCAGCCTGCTTGCCGACAAAATCGGCTAACTCATCCAACATTTCATTCTGGATCAAGGTGGATTCCATATCGGCAAGCAAAAGCCTCTTGCGCCGATCGGCACAGGGTTGCGCAATGACATCGATCGCACTGTCCCCGATCACCTGGCGCGCCGCCGCGTCGGCCTGATCGGGATGCAGCGCTTCGAAGGGAAGATCGACGGCAAGACCTGGTGCCAACCAATCGACCGGCCCGATCTCGGCGCCAAGACGGCGCAAGGCTTCGCCCAGTGCCGCCGGTAGGGTTGGGGGGAGTATCCGATCCCCACCAGGGGCCATCAACGTCAGGACTGATCTTGGCATGCTGCACATCTTATCCGCTGGGAACCCGTTACAGGCCAAGGTATCCTGTCAGGGGGTGCCTCTTGCTACGATGATTTGCCGGGTCTGCCTCTCATCTCGTTCGGGATAATTTATTGTCTTGCGCGTTCTTTTTTCTCTGCTTCATTTTTACCCTCTCTTGCAGTCAGGTCCCTTCCGGTGACAGCGTCCAAACCGCCCCTCGTGATCATCGCCGGGCCTACGGCAAGCGGCAAGTCCGCCCTTGCCCTTGGTCTTGCCGAAAAATTTTCCGGCACCATCATCAATGCCGACAGTATGCAGATCTACCGCGATCTCGCCATCCTGACCGCGCGCCCCGACCCTGAGGCCCTCGCCCGGGCCCCCCATGAACTCTAGGGCATCGCCGATGGGGCGACCCTGTCCAGCGTCGCCGATTGGGCCGATCAAGCCCGCCGGGCCGTCGATGCCGCCCGCAGAGCCGGAC
>DAISJD010000150.1:0-6964 GCA_036821645.1 Aliidongia sp. | reverse complement strand
CTGACGCGGGGCGGCAATCAGGGGCCATGGGGCGGTAAGCCCAGCGGGTCGAAGGATGGCGGTAAGCCCAACGGGTCGAAGGGCGGCGGCAATCAGGAACCGCCCAACCTTGAAGAGTTGCTGCGCCAGGGTCAGGAAAGACTGAAAAACCTCCTACCGGGCGGCGGTGGCGCCGCCATCGGCGGGGCACTCATCGTGGTGGTCGCCGCCTTGTGGCTGGCAAGCGGGATTTACCGCGTCCAACCGGACGAACAGGGAGTCGTGCTGCGCTTTGGCGATTTCGCCGGGACGACCTTGCCGGGCCTGCATTATCATTGGCCGACACCGATCGAAACCGTCGAACTGGTCAAAGTGACACGGGTCAACCGCACGGCGGTCGGCATGAATACCGATGCGCCGGGCGGCCCCGCCGGGGCCCGTCAGCAGGTGCCGGAAGAAGCCTTGATGTTGACCGGCGACGAAAATATCGTCGATATCAATTTGTCGGTCTTCTGGTCGGTCAAGGATGCACGGGCCTATAAATTCAATATTCGCGATCCTGATCTCATCGTGAAAACGTCGGCCGAATCGGCGATCCGCGAGATTGTCGGCCGTACGCCGATCAACAGCATTCTGGCCCAAGAACGCCGTCAAATCGAAACCGACACGGAAAAACTGTTGCAGACCATCCTCGATTCCTATGGGGCCGGGATCGAAGTACGCAGTACCCAATTGCAGAAAGCCGATCCGCCGCAGCAGGTGATCGATGCGTTCCGCGACGTGCAGCGTGCCGTGGCCGATTCCGAAACCGCCCGCAACGAGGCGGAAGCCTACCGCAACGATATCGTCCCCCGTGCGCGCGGCGAGGCGGAACGCATCATTCAAGAAGCCTCGGCCTATCGTCAGGAAATCACCGCCCGCGCCGAGGGCGATGCCGCCCGGTTCCAGTCGGTATTGGCAGCCTATCGCGCGGCAAAGGACGTGACGGCGGAGCGGCTTTATTTGGAAACGATGGAACAAGTGGTCAAAAACGCCCGCAAGATTTTGATGGATAAGGCGGGATCGGGGGTTCTGCCCTACCTGCCCCTACCGGAATTGCGCAAACCCGGCGCCCCTGCTGCGCCTGCAGCCCCACAGGCCCCGGCAACGTCAGGGCCAACGATTCAGGGTACAGCCGCGCGGGGGACAGATCGGTGAAAGATTTCAATGGTATGCTCGCCGTCGGGGCCGCGGCCCTGGTCTTGATCGGCACCATCATCCTCGGCAATAGCCTGTTCATCGTCGATCAGACGAACCAAGCCGTCGTGTTGCAATTCGGCGAACCGGTTCGGGTGATCAAGGAACCGGGGCTCAAAATGATCGCCCCGTTCATTCAGAGCGTGTCCTTCTACGACAAACGGATCCTAGGCTACGAGCCGCCCGCCGAGGAAGTGATTGCGGCCGATAAAAAGCGTCTCGTCGTCGATTCGGTCGTGCGCTATCAGATCAACGATCCGCTGCAATTCTTCAAATCGGTCGGCACGCTCGACGGGGCCAATGCGAGACTGGGCAACGCTCTGCAAGGGGCCTTGCGCCGGACGATCGGCACCGTGAAACTGGCGCAGCTCCTGTCGCCGGAACGACCCAGAATCATGCAGGAAATACGCGATGATCTGGCCCAGCAGACGAAAACCTTCGGCATCACCGTGCTGGACGTGCGGATTCGCCGGGCCGATCTGCCGACCGAGAATAGTGCCGCAATTTACGAGCGGATGAAATCGGAACGCAACCGCGAGGCAAAAGAATTCCGCGCCGAGGGGGCCGAGGCCGCACAGGGGATCAGGGCCCGGGCCGAACGGGAACGCACCGTCATCATCGCCGATGCCAACCGTCAAGCCCAAATCGAACGGGGCCAAGGCGACGGCGAAAGCATCCGAATCTATGCCCAATCTTTTGGTCAAGATCCGAATTTCTTCAGCTTCTATCGCTCGCTCCAGGCTTATCGTACCGCACTCGACACTGAAACGACCCTGGTTCTGTCGCCGGACGATCATTTCTTTCGGTTTTTAAACGGTCAGAAAACCGATAAGGACGCCTCTGCCGGAGGATCGGAAAAAGCAGCAGGACGGGGGCAGTAATGCAGTATGCACATCATATCGCCACCGGGTACCAACGCCTGTTGCACCCACGGACTTGGCGTCTTCCCATCGCTTGCGTCGCCCTTGCCGCGATCATAGGAACCGTCAGCGATCCTGCCTTGGCTGCAGACGGCAGCACGACAGGGGGGGCTTTGACAGAAACATCGGCGGCGCAGGCGGGCTTTTCCGCGCTCGCCGCCCGTCTTCTGCCTTCGGTCGTCAATGTGTCGGTGATCCAAAAGGCGGGGGCGGCCCCCCACGGCAAACCGGGCAAGCCCGCAAAACCGGAAACGCCCAAACCGCAAGACGAGCGCGAACCCGCCCCCGGTTCGCCGTTCGATGAGTTTTTCAAGGATTTTTTCGATCGCGACGACGGGGACAAGGCGGGCCCCGGTGGCGGCAAGGGCGGCGGTGCGCTTGGTTCCGGTTTCATCATCGACCCTGACGGTTATGTCGTCACCAACAATCATGTGATTGCCGATGCGGCCGAGATCACGGTGATTTTGCAGGACGATACCAAACTGAAGGCCGAGCTGGTCGGCACCGATGTGAAAACCGATTTGGCCGTCCTCAAGGTCACGTCGGCCAAACCCTTACCGACCGTACCGTGGGGGACGAGCGAGAAGGCCCGGGTCGGCGATTGGGTCGTGGCGATCGGCAATCCCTTCGGCCTTGGCGGCACCGTGACGACCGGGATCGTCTCGGCCAAGGGACGATCGATTGCGACCAACGACCCGTATGACGAATTCATTCAGACCGACGCCTCGATCAATCAGGGCAATTCCGGCGGCCCGCTCTTCAATCTCGATGGCGAGGTGATCGGGATCAATAGTGCCATTTTCTCGCCGTCCGGCGGGTCGATCGGGATCGGTTTTGCCATTCCTTCCGATCTTGCCCGCACGATCACGGGTCAAATCCGGGAATTCGGCCATGCCCGGCGCGGCTGGCTTGGGGTTCGGGTCCAACAGGTGAACGAGGCGGTGGCCGATGCCCTGGGTCTTGGAACGCCGCGCGGCGTTCTCGTCGCCGATTTCATCGACGGCTCGCCCGCAAAGCAGGCGGGTGTGCTCCCTGGGGATATCGTCCTGTCGGTAGACGGCAAAGATGTCAGCGACGGCAGGCGCCTGCAACGGATCGTGGCCGATACGGCCGTCAACCGATCGGTCAAAATCAAGCTGTGGCGCAAACGGGCGGAAAAACTGATCGATGTGCGGATCGGCGAATTGGATGAGAGCGAACCCACGGTCCAAGCCGCCAATGCCGTGGCCCCGATGGATAAACGGGTCGAGCGGTCGATCACGCTCAAAAGCCTCGGCATCACCGTCGCCGAGGTAACACCCCCCTTGCGTGCGCAATATCAATTGCCGGCCAAGGCGATCGCCGTCGTCACCGATGTGACGAAACCGACGGAAAAACCGGACCCGAAGGGTCAAAAACCGGGAGCGACGAAGAAACCGGTACCGGAAAAAGACCTGAAACCCGGCGACGCCATCGTCGAAATCGCCCAAGAACGGGTCAAAACCCTGGACGATGTGCAACGCAAAACCGACGAGGCGCGCAAGGCCGGGCGCAAGACGATTCTCCTGCTGATCGACCGGATGGGGGAATTGCGTTTCGTTGCGTTGCGCTTTGAATGAGAGGCAATTGATGCCGCCCCGTCTTGTGCATTTCGCACAAGACGGGGCGGCATGGGTTTTACATCGTCGGATCGGGTTCAAAAAAACCTTGCGATAAATAACGCCCTCTTAAATAAGAAAAAATTAAAGCAATAATACCAATTATTGAAATAAATAATGTAATATAATCTAAAATCCTATCAAAGCTATTTTCACCGTATTCATTATTAATTAAACCAATTAAATTTACCACAGACCCTAAAAACAGTATCATTGTGCCAGATAATAAATAAAAAATAACGTTTTTACTTAATTTATATTGTTTTAGGATTTTTACCCCATCCGTTCCGCGCCATATATATTTTACATTATGTAAATCTTGTGAAATTAGATCAATTTTGACAAAATCATTCGGTTTGAATGAACCAAGATTGACAGAGACGGTTGATTTGTTTTTGGGATCTTGAATAAAAAAATATTTTTGCGAGACTGGATAATATTGAACATGATGCGCAATAATATGAGATGATTCTGGATAGATAAAAACAAAATTAACTTTTTCTATTGTTTTATTTGACATATTTTTTATTGAAAATTGATAGAGATTACTCCCGTTAACATCAGGGCCACTTGATTGGTATTGATTGGAAGTATTTTGCTCGACTTGTGTGAGATTGGTTGCGATAACTAGGTCTGGTTTCTGAAATAAGCCAGACCATTTCTGCCAAACGTATCGGGAAACGATCGCAAAGACTGGAAAAATCACAAATTTTAGTACCGGTTGAATTTGTGCATGAATTTGATTAAACAACTGAAAAAAATTTTCCAAACCAACAGCGGAAAGAAGGTCTTTCATAAAAAAAACACCCCAGATTTTAAACTCCAGGGCGTTTTTATAGCGCATTGCTCGTATTTTTAGAAGTTAAATCGGCTAAAGCCCCAACTGACCCATGGCGAGGAATTTTTCCCGGCGGTGGTGACGCAACGCATCGGGGCTCTTCGTTGCCAACTGGCCGAGATGGACCGCGATCGCATCGCCCAGAGCCTTATAGGTTTGTTCCCGGTCGCGATGGGCGCCGCCCAAGGGTTCCGGCACGATCGTGTCGATGACGCCCAGTTTCAAGAGATCCTGCGCCGTTAACTTCAAGGCTTCAGCCGCAGCAGCCGCCTGATCGCTCGAACGCCACAGAATCGATGCACAGCCTTCGGGCGAGATCACGGAATAGATCGCATGTTCCAGCATAATCACGGCATTGCCGGTAGCAAGCGCCACAGCACCGCCCGACCCGCCTTCGCCGATGATCGCACTGATCAAGGGAACGCGAACTTTGAGACAGGTTTCGACAGAACGGGCGATGGCTTCGGCCTGACCGCGCGCCTCGGCATCGACGCCCGGATAAGCCCCAGCCGTATCGACCAGGGTAATGATCGGCAGGGCAAACCGTTCGGCCAATTCCATGAGGCGGCGGGCCTTGCGATAGCCCTCGGGCCGGGCCGAACCGAAATTATGCTTGATCCGGCTTTCGATCTCGTGGCCCTTTTCCGTGCCGATCACAACCACCGGCTGACCGCGAAACCGGGCGAGCCCGCCCAGAAGGGCGCGATCTTCACCAAAAGATCGATCCCCCGCCAAGGGGGTGAATTCGGTGAACAGACCGCCGACATAGTCCAGAAAATGCGGGCGATCCTGATGGCGGGCGACCTGAACCTTTTGCCAGGCCGTCAGCTTGGCATAGATCTGGCGCAATTGTCGCGAGACGCGCGCCTCCAACACGGCGATCTCGTCGGCGACATCAAGGTCGCTGTCGACGGGCAGATGCCGGAGTTCCTCGATTTTGCTTTCGAGTTCGGCGACGGGGCGCTCGAAATTAAGAAAGTGTTGCATGGTTGCGTCACATATCACTTCTTGAGCCCAATGCCAACTGCAATGCAAGAGGAGCCGGGTCTACATTCAGTCAAAGCAGCGGCACGGCGCGGCGTAAAGGGTGGACAAAGTGAAGCAGTGCTAAAAAAACCATGTTTTTCGTCCGTCCAGAACAGAGTTCTTAGACAGAATCCAGCGAAAATAGTGTAAAAGAACCACCAAACACCCCTCCAGATCGAGGGGGCGATGACAGCGGGTTTGTGCTGCAGTGGAGGCAATGATGGCGGCAGGATGGTCGAGAGTCGGGTGGGTTGGCGCGGCGATGATGCTGGCCTTGAGCGCACAAGGGGGAGAGGTCGCGAAGGCCGATCCGTCGGCCTTGGTCTTGAGCGTCGGCGGGACCACCGTTCCCCCCGTCAAACCCAATGAAGAATTGGATGAACGCGCCGCCATTCGGGTGCGGCCCGGCTCGAAACTGGTGGTTCTGCATTATCGGACCTGCAAGGAAATCACCGTCACGGCCGGCGTCCTGAACGTCCCGCTCGATGCGTTCAGCGTCGATGGGGCAAGACCGCCGGAAGAACAGCGCGTGACATGCCCGCGCGAGCAAAAACTGATCTCGGAAGAAAATTTCCTCAATAATTCGACCTTTTATCGCGAACAGCGCGCGGCCAGCACCCTGACCGCCGCCCGCGATTTCCGTCCCGTCTCCCTGCCCCTGCGCATGAACGCCATTCTGGTGGGGGGCCGGGCCGATCGCGTCACGGGGATGGAGGTTTTGCTCAATGACGAACGGGTCACCCGCCTCACCGTGACGGGGCGCGCCGTGACGAGCCCGGAGGATTCCCTCGCCCTACGCCCAGCCAAAAGCTATGTGCTGCGCGTGACCCTGTCCGGCGAGTCTGCCCCGCTTGATTTTCCATTCCTGGCGGTTGATGCTGGTAGCAGCGATGCCGGTCTCACGATCTTGCGGATCGACTGAGCCCAGCCCCCTCAATCCCATCTCGTCTTGAGGTCTTGTGTCTAACGCCGCACCCTATTTGAGCGCGTCTTGCAACCGATCCGGTTCTTTAACCGGGACCGATCGGCGGGCGGGCGTACGGGGTTTGCGTGCCTTTCTTGTCTTCGTCACGGTTTTCCTCGCTCTTCTGAGCCAGATCCTGACACCGCATTCTATGGCGGCCCTAAACGGGTCCGCCGTCGCTGCGGATGAGGACGCGTTTTTCGACGCACGCGTCATCTGTCACGGCGGGACGGGTGGCGATACGGTTCCAGGCGATCGGGACGGCGCCCCATCCGGTGGGATGGGGCACTGCGATCTCTGTCCACTCTGTCAGGGTGTCGATGGCCCGCCGCTTCTGGCCCCATCACCCCCGATCGTACCGCCC
>DAISJD010000149.1:0-6978 GCA_036821645.1 Aliidongia sp. | reverse complement strand
GCCCCGCCACGACCCCAACGCCTCTGCAATCACGGCAAAAAACTGGGCGCAAAACCCACCCAGCGACAAACCGCACAGCGCCAACGCCAAGGCCAATCCCCGTTCCTGCGGTGGGGTAATCGGCGTCACCGCCAGCGTGATCGCGGGAATCGACGCCCCGACAGCCAGTCCGAGGATCAGACGGAACAAGGTCAAAAAGAAAATATGCCCGACCAAACTCGTCAACAGCATCGTGACGGCCAAGCAGAGGCCCAAACGCTGCAAACTGTTCCTGACGCCGAAAACTAGGGGTAAAAACCCGCCGAACGGCAAGGCCAGCCAAAACCCAAGGGCAAAGGCACCATGGGCAACCGTGAGCGCCGCAGGATCAAGATCGAGACTATCGCGCAGGGGCAGAATCGCGGCCTCCATCCCTTCACGGCTGAGCCCAGCGATAAATGTCAATAAAACAGACAAAAGAACAAGCTTCATCCGGTGAGACAGCGGTCGCCTTCTACTTTTGTGCAGGACTGTATCTGCCGTCACGGGCATGGACCCTTCCGATCATGGAAAAACCGACTTTATCAATTAAATTATTATCCTCATGCAAATATTAAAATTAAAATCATTTTGAGCTGGGCATTGCGCATGATTCGAACGAATTTTATCAATCGACCTGATCGCTCCCAGCCATAGCCGACACCAGAGCCCGCACCGTCGAAATCATATTCGTCGGCAATCCGATTTTCCCCTTGATTTTCAGGGCGGCTGAGATCATATTTTGCATTGCGGTATGGATTGATCGGTTGATCGGTTCTGCTGTACGTCTTCTTAGGCGTTTCCTCCCTAAACTTGGGCCGTGCTTCTGCACGGCCTTTTTTTTAGACAGTTTTTCTCTAAAATCTGCCTAATATTACAGCATTGTCCCTAAAAAGGGCATTCAGCGCCTAAACCGGAGGCAATCCTTGGCGCGTACGATGATAGGCACCTGTGCCGCAGCGCAAAACGACATCGGACGCGACCTGATCCGCCGGATTGAGATCTCCCGCCGCGCGCAATTCATCATAATAGGGTGTGAAATCGGGTCGGGTCGCCTCAAACAATTGGGCAAAGCTTCGGATTACGAAATAGGTTTCCTGATAATCATCGATGCGATAGCGCGTGCGCATCACGCGTTTCAGGTCGAACCCAACATGATTGGGCGATGGATCTTCCAAACAGAAGATCGATTCCCCCTTGGATGATAAGATACCGGAACCGTAAATCCGCAACCCATCCCCGGTCTCGATCAGACCGAACTCGACCGTATACCAATAAAGCCGCGCGAGGTTATGCAGCGCACCGAGCCCCAGGGCCTTCTGCCCCCCTTGACCATAGGCCTGCATGTAATCGGCGAAAACCGGGTTCATCAACAGCGGGACGTGCCCATATATATCGTGAAAAATATCCGGTTCCTGCAAATAATCCAATTGCGCCCGCGTTCTAATGAAACAAGTCGACGGAAAGCGTCGGTTCGCCAAATGATCAAAGAAAATATCGTCGGGAACAAGCCCCGGCACGGCGACGATCTGCCAACCTGTCTTGGTCATCAAGACATCTGACAACTTCCTGAAATCAGGGATGCCGTCCGAGGCAATGCCGAGCCCGACCAAGCCTGCTAAAAACTCATCGCAGGCCCGCCCCTGAAGAATCCGGGCTTGGCGCTCGAACAAGAGCCGCCAGATCGCATGTTCCTCGTTCGTGTAGGTTTCCCATTCTTGGTCGATGGTAAAATCGACCCGGTCCGAGGTTTGGCGGTGCGGTACAGGCCCCATGACGGTCTCAGTCCCCTTGATCCTGGCGTTGGCGCATTAGTTTCACAAGAAACAGTATCGTCCAGCACAGGCGCAAAAGTCCAGCAGAGGCTTTGCCGACTGTTGCTTTTATCCGATCAAAACGATCGGTCCGATCGGGCGGCGATTTCGGCTGCCCGCAGGTCGACGGCAAGATCGCCCAAGGCCACCACGAGCCGGGTCATGTCTTCCTGCACCGTCCGCATGAAGGGTTTCGGCTCCAACCGGCGCTCGTCCATATAGAGGGCGCGATTGATCTCGATTTGCAAGCAATGACGGCCCTGATCGGGATCGGCATAGTGCCCCGTGGTGAAACCGCCCGCATAGGGCGTGTTGCGCATGACCCGATAGCCCATCTGCTTCAAATGCGCCTCGGCCGCTGCCGTGAACCGGGCGGCGCAAGAGGTTCCCATCCGGTCCCCCAGCACGATATCGACCCGACGGCCGACCGTACGCCCCGCACTGGTCGAGGGCATCGAATGGGCATCGATCAAGAGGCAGGTGCCATAATGCGCGCTCGTCTGGTGAATGAGGCGGATCAAGGCGGCGTGATAAGGGCGATAGAGGCTCTCGATCCGGGCCATCGCGTCGTCGACCCGCAATTTATCCCGGTAAATCGCGACACCGTCGGCGACGACCCGGGCAATCGTCCCAAGCCCCGCCGCGACCCGCGAAGAGTTTCGATTGACATAGCGCGGCAACTCATCGACGAACATCGACTGGTCCAACTCGAACGGTTCGCGATTGGCATCGATATAGGCCCTGGCGAACAAGGCATGGAGCAGCGGCACCCCATAATGGGGCACATGGCCGAAAATTTCATGGACGAAACAATCTTCCGAACTGCGCAGGCTTTTGGCATCGAGCCTGGACGCCGCCAAGAATTCCGGCGGATAATGATGGCCGCTATGGGGCGATGCCACGATCACGGGGCGCGATTGCACCGGCGGCATCACGATTTCATAGGGTTTTGGATACGGATCAAGCGCCTTCATGCTCATGATCTAGCCTAATTTCGCGTCGATCTCCATGATGCAAATGGACCGGATCGAAAATTCAAAAAAAACCTCTTGCAGTGACGAAAAAAAGTGAGTATCTAACCGCTCCTCGGTTGGACGTTCTTTCCAGCCTCTCAAAATGTGGGCGTGTAGCTCAGCGGTAGAGCACTACGTTGACATCGTAGTGGTCACAGGTTCGATCCCTGTCGCGCCCACCAAATCCCCCTTAAATTTATTCTGTTGCCATCGCTCCGTCGCTGTGTCGCGATCGTCTTTGTCGTTGCCTGATTACATTGCAATAGCCCGGATCAGACGGTAGAGTGCCCGGACACATACCCACCCTATGGTGATGTCCGATGGAAATCTACCTGCCGATTGCCGAAGTTACGCAGGATGTGTTCGTCCTGCTTTCCATCGGCCTTGGCGTTGGGTTTCTATCGGGGATGTTCGGCGTCGGCGGTGGGTTTCTGTTGACGCCGCTTCTGATTTTTATCGGCATCCCGCAACCGGTCGCCGTGGCCTCGTCCGCCAATCAGTTGGTGGGCGCGTCCCTGTCGGGCGTCATCACCCATTGGCGACGCGGCAATGTCGATTTCAAAATGGGCTTCATCCTGGCCGCAGGCGGGTTGGTCGGGTCCATCATCGGGGTTGCGCTGTTCAGCCTGCTGCGGCGCCTGGGTCAAATCGATTTCGTCATTTCGGTTTCTTACGTCATTCTTCTGGGCAGCCTCGGCAGTATGATGCTGTTGGAGAGCGTCGGCACCGTGTTGCGAACCCGCCGCACCCAGACCCCGCCGCGGCGGCCGCAAAACCCGTCTTTCCTGCATCATTGGCCGCTCAAACTCGATTTCCCCCGGTCCCGCCTGCGGGTCAGCATCCTCTTGCCGCTCGGCATCGGGGTCATGATCGGCATTCTCTCGGCCATCCTCGGGGTTGGCGGCGGGTTTTTGATCGTCCCGGCGATGATTTATATCCTGGGCATGCCGGTGCGGATGGTGCCCGGCACATCGTTGTTTCAGACGATCTTCATCGCGGCTTCCGTCTCGCTGCTACAGGCCGCGACCAACCGAACCGTCGATGCCGTGCTTGCCTTGCTGATGCTGATCGGTGGGGCCGTTGGGGTTCAATATGGCGCACGGGTCGGGGCTAAATTGCGCGGGGATTATCTACGCGTGTTGCTGGCCCTGCTGGTCTTGGGATTCGGCATCAAGCTGTTGATCGATTTGACCCTGCGCCCCGACGATCTCTATTCCATCGTGCCGAGGATCGAATGATCGGACGCACCCTCGTTGCAGGCTTGATGATCCTCGGATGGTGTGTCACACCGGTGCGCGCCGAGCAGCCCTTGATTGCCGACCTCAACACCCATCTCGTCGCCATTACGACGGGGTTCGTCGGCGTATCGGTGACCTTGTTCGGGTCGGTCGAAGGGGGCGGCGACGTCATCGTAACCGTGCGCGGCCCGGAACGGGACACAGTCGTGCGCCGCAAGGAACGGATCGCCGGGATTTGGTTGAATACCACTGGGGTCACGTTCAAATCCGTTCCCGGTTACTATAAAATATTCGCCAATAAACCCGTTTCGGACATTATTCCCGGCAATCTGCGCCAATTGAATGAAATCGGATTGGACAGTCTGAAACTCCAACCCTATGAACATTATGCCCTAGAAGAGCAAAATAATTTCCGTGCCGCACTGATCAGAAACTTTCAAAATCAAGATCTTTATTCAGTAAATCCAGAAAAAGTTGAATTCAGGGGCGAGCGTCTTTTTACAACGACCATTAAATTTCCCTCTACAGTGCCGACCGGCGCCTATAAAATTAATGTTTATCTCATTAAAAAGAACGATATTGTCGCCGCCCTGTCTACGCCGCTCGTCATTTCCGAGACGGGCATCGAAGCGGAAATCAATGATTTCGCGACCAGCCATGCAATTCTATACGGTTTAATCGCGATCATCAGTGCTGCTATGGTCGGATGGTTCATCTCCCTACTCTTCAGGAAAGAATGAGCCATGGCCGAAACGCATGAACGTGTCTTTCTTATCGTCGTCGATGAAACGGCCGAATTTCATGTCGCGTTGCGCTATGCCGCCGGACGAGCCAAATCGACGGGGGGGCGGGTTGCCCTGTTGCACGTCATGCCGCCCACCGACCGTCAACATTGGATGGCCCTTGAAAGCCTGATGCGTCAGGAAAAAGAAGACGAGGCCGCCGCCCTGTTGCAGCGTTGCGCCAAAATGGTGACGGACTTGACCGGCACGGTGCCGACGACCCATTTGCGCGAAGGCAATCAAGGCGAAGAATTGATCGCCCATGTCAATAGCGATCCCAGCATCTCGATCCTGGTCCTGGCCGCCGCCGACGGCGATGCGGGGCCGGGGCCGCTTGTCAGTGCGCTCTCCAACAAATATATGAGCCGTCTGCGCATTCCGATCACGATCGTCCCCGGTTCCCTGACCGATGCCATGATCGATGCCATCACCTGATCCGGCCCTGCCCCCGTTTTAACGGGGATCGGGCGGTCTTTATCGGACATGCCCCTTGTTTTTTGGCGGCTCACCGCTCAGTTTGCTCCGTAATCGCCCCACCCTGCCCGTCTGATGGAAAGTCTGTGCGCCATGTTTATTCAAACCGAACAAACCCCTAATCCCAGCACCCTGAAATTTCTGCCGGGACGCACCGTCTTGGCTGCCGGGACGGCGAATTTTCCCGATGCCGACAGTGCGGCCCGCTCGCCGCTCGCACAAAAGCTGTTCGCCCTCGACGGTGTTGCCGGCGTGTTTTTGGGCTATGATTTCATCACCGTGACCAAGCGTCAGGATCTGGATTGGTACGGGTTGAAACCGACCATTTTAGGGGCCATCATGGAATGCTTCACCACGGGCATCCCTGTCCTCTCCGATGAGACTGCCGCCACCGGCCAATCCACGGCGGCCACCGGCGACAGCGAGATCGTCACCCAGATCAAGGAATTGATCGATACCCGCGTGCGGCCCGCCGTTGCCCAGGATGGCGGCGACATCGTGTTCGAAGGGTTCGAGGACGGCATCGTCTATCTGCACATGCAAGGGGCCTGTTCCGGCTGCCCCAGTTCGACCGCGACCTTGAAATCCGGCATCGAAAACATGCTGCGCCACTATATCCCCGAAGTCACGGAAGTGCGCGCCGTCTAACCCATTCCCTCAACCCCCGCGCGCGTTCTGAAACGAGCCTGCGGGCGGCGGAGCCTTATTATGTCCGATTTACTTCCCGACGCCAGTCTCGACCGGCTGTTCCGAACCGCGCGGACCCACAATGGGTGGCAAAACCGCCCGGTCCCGGCGGAATTGCTGCACACCCTCTATGATCTGGCGAAATTCCCGCCGACCAGTGCCAATTGCAGCCCGATGCGCGTCCTGTTCGTCACGACCGACGAAGCCCGCGCGCGCCTGCGCCCGGCCCTCGCCCCTGGCAATGTCGAAAAGACCATGACGGCCCCGGTGACGGCGATCCTGGCCAACGATACGCAATTTCACCAGGAATTGCCGCGTCTTTTCCCCCATGCCGATGCAAAATCCTGGTTCGACGGCAACGAGCCCCTGATCGCCACCACTGCCGCCCTCAATGGCAGTTTGCAGGCGGCCTATCTGATGCTGGCCGCGCGCGCGGTCGGGTTGGATGTCGGCCCCATGGCGGGCTTCGACAAGGCCCTCGTCAATGCCGAATTCTTCCCCGACGGTCGCTATCAGGTCAATTTCCTGTGCAATCTCGGCTATGGCGACCCGGAAAAACTCCACCCGCGCAGCCCCCGCTTCGATTTTGCGGATGCGTGCCGGATTCTATGACGATTTCTGGCTATTCTATGACGCGGCGGCGTTGGCCGCCGCGTCGGTCTTGCCCATTACCGCCGCAATGTCAGTTGCCGCAAAGTCGTTTGCCTTGAAAATATAGAACACACCGGCGCAGGTTCGCGTACGCGTCAGAAATGCAGGATCAAATGTCTCAGGGATCACTCTCAAGGATCACTGGGGCAAGCCGTTCTCGTCATAGAGCAGTGCCCCATGATCCTCGTATGGATGTCTCAGTAAGGCAGCGGCCTGACCGGCAATGGCTAAAAGTTCCGCCACAGGCCCCCAGCCTTTATGATGCGCCACTCTGGCAGAACGGTTGCAGGGGGCATCAGTC
>DAISJD010000148.1:0-7060 GCA_036821645.1 Aliidongia sp. | reverse complement strand
GTTCGCGGCGGGCGGGGGTGGATGGGAAGGCGGCCAGTTCGGCATTCATCGCCGCGCGGATTTGCGTAGCATTGGCATTTTGCACGCCGATGGCGACGAGATGCTGACGCCGCATGAGCCGACGCAAGGCGTGAAATCCATCCGCCGTCGCAAGGCCAGTGCAATTTTTGAGGTCGAGGACCACCGGGGCATTGGCAAAAAACGCGGGACTGCGCGCGACCTGTTCTGCAAGTCTGCTTTCAAAATTCCCATCATTGGGATCATCAACACGCACCACCATGACGGTGAACATGCCGCCATGCACCAGATCACTCATGCCTTATCCCGTCCTCGGCCCGTGAAGTTTCGTGTCTTGACCGATGCCCACCGACCGCGACGTCTCGTCAGCCCCGTCGCGATATGCGGAACACCCCATTCGGTTAATCTATCAAGCTTATCGCCCAAACCGTAGCCCTATTCGTGATATTGTGATGTCCGTGCGACATAAAGGGTATTTGGGGGCTGCACGGCACAGGCAAGACGGTGGGCCGACCTGCGGAGTTTCGGATCGGACGTAAAGAGGGGGCTCGATAAAGCGGATAATCGAAGCGCGCGGTGCGATGGGGCGGGCACAAAGCACCCTATCGATGGCCCGATCCCGTATCGGTCATCGATATTGCCAAAGACCGCGTTTTAAAGTGCGGGCGACATTTTCAGCGCCGACATAATCGTAACTTTGCGATGTATCGGCGGTTGCGAGGCCCTCGGCGATCAAAAAACCCCCAAGATCGACGCCTTGCGGATCGAGACAGATCGCCGAGACGAGCGGGATGCCCGGACGCGGGTAGGGAACATGGCACGAGACGGTGCCTTGGGTCCCGATCTTGCGCAGGAGGGCTGCACGGGCTGCGGCGAGACAATCGCTGTCGCCGGGCAGCGACCCGCACCGATCGGACGGCTTCAGGGCGGCGACCCCGAACAGCTTGACCTGTACCGTCCCAACGGTGAGCGTGGTAGGCCCGGTGACCGTTGCTTTGTCGCTGAATTGTCGTTGCGGCGGCGGACCTGCCGGCTCGCGCCGCGGGCCGAACGCGACTTCGGCCGATTGTCCGATCGACTTGCCGTTCCCTGCCGGCAGGCCCAAGCGGGGATCGCCGGTCGGTTTTGGGGCTTCGGGTTCGGATGGGATCGTGTTGACCGGGTGATCTTTGATAATGATCGGGGTCAAGGGGGGAAGGGTGGCGGTTTCCGAGGCCTCGGTTCGCGTGGACGCATCGGTCTCGGCGGCGACCGACGGCACATCAGGCGGACTGGTGCTTGTCAAGGGTGCCGCAGGCTCGGCTGTCGGCGTTTTGGCGTCGGATGACCCAAGGGCGATCGTCGGTTCGGACGGCACGTCACCCGCCGTCACGGGTAAGGTGACGGGGGTTTCGGGCGGGGTCGAGGCGGGGCTCAGCCATAAATAGCCCGCGACCCCGAGTGCCAGGGTCCCTGCGGCGACGACCAGGATTTGTGTGCGACGGTTCATCCACATCATGAGGCGATTATATACATCAGTCGGCGTCTGCTGCCAATCTGCAAGCATGCGCAGGGTGGATGCGCCTTGATCGCAGATGTTTTATCCCGCCGCTTTGGATGTCTGTGCTATGTATCGATGATCCGATGGATGATCGGGTTGGATTCGATGTGGCAGCACCGGGCAGTCCTGCGTGCGCGCGGTGTGCTTTTGGATTATTATGGAACGAGCGGGGCATGACGATCCGGTGATTCACGGGGTGGTGCTCCGGCTCTGGAAAGCCTCGGCAATGGATGAAGCAAAGAAATCCCATTATATGGTCGACGATCTGTCGGCCAAGAGCAGCGACGTCGCCCAAAAACTCTCGGAGACGGCGATGGCGGCGCAGACTGTGATCGGTCATCGCGTGGCCTTGGGCGTCGAGGCCATGCGCGATCCGATGGGGGTGGATCATACGGAATTCACCCGGATGGGAACGGAAAAGATCGCGGCCTTCACCCAATCGGGGGCCGAGGTGATGGGGGATTTGCACGGTATTCAGCAAGAAATTCTGCGCTATTCCATCGGACAGACCTCGGCGGCACTCGCCACCGTTCTCTCGGTGTCGACCGCCTATACCCCGATGGCGGCCTTTTCGGCGCAGCAGAAATTTTTCTTTCAAAGCATCTCGCGCTTTACCGAACATGCGACCCGTTTGACCAAGATGACCAGTGCCCTGCCTGGTACTGCGATCGATCCCGTGCATTCGGTTGCGACCGACAATGCGAGACGCCTCGGTACCAAACGAAAGGGCGATCGGTAGGTGACGGACAAGTTTCGACGGTTTTTTTGTGCGCTCTGCGGATCTGTGATAGGCTTGCGGGATTCTGCGCTTGCTTTCCATACGGAATGCGACGAGATCATGGGCTGCATCATGCCCGCAGGGGCGACCCTCTGCTTTACGCTTTGACCAATCAGGATTGCCGATCATGGGTTCTTTCAGCCTCACACATTGGGTCATCTTATTGGTGATCGTCCTCTTGGTGTTCGGTGCGAACCGGGTACCCAGCATCATGGGCGATTTCGCCAAGGGGATTAAGGCATTCCGCGCCGGTATGCGTGACGAAGACGATAAGCCGACCGCGACGGCAACACAGTCGCAAATTCCGCCTGCGAACCAACAGGCGGCCCCCGTCGCCAATCCTGCGAACCCTGCGGAAACCGGTACGAAGGTTGGTTGATGCGGGGGTGCGGTCGGTTCCCGCTATGGGGATCGACCATTTTATGACGTGCCGGTTGATAACGGATTTTGACGCGCGATGACGGATTTGACGCCGCCCCTTTCAGGCCTTGTTGTTCCTAGTTTGACACCAATCGTGGCAGCATTGCCTTCGGCAATCCCGTTCGTTGCCCCCGAGGCGCTCGAACGGCAATCGGGTCGCCCCCTTGCGGTGCGGCTCGGTGCCAATGAAAGCCTGTTCGGTCCGTCTCCCAAGGCGGTTGCGGCGATGGCGTCGATGCTGGAGTCGGTTTCGCTCTATGGTGATCCCGAATCGTACGATTTGCGCACAGCCCTTGCCGCCCATCACGGGGTGACGCGGGATCATCTGGTGCTGGGCTGTGGAATCGATGAGCTTTTGGGCGTTTTGGTGCGTGCCTATCTGGCACCGGGTGAACCGATCGTCATGTCGGCGGGTGGCTATCCGACGTTTGCCTATCTGGTGAACGGCCACGGTGGGATCATTCATACGGTGCCTTATCGCGACGATCGCAACGATCTGCCGGGGTTGCTCGATCTTGCCTGCAAGGTTAAGGCAAAGCTACTCTATCTTGCCAACCCCGATAATCCGAGCGGCACATGGCTTGACCGCGCGGCGCAGCATGACCTGATTGCGGCCCTGCCCGAGAATTGCCTTTTGGTTCTGGATGAGGCCTACGCCGAATTTGCCGAACCCGATACATTGGCCGACCCGTCGTCCGACGATCCGCGCGTCATTCGCCTGCGTACTTTTTCCAAGGCTCATGGCCTTGCCGGTCTGCGGGTCGGTTACGCCTTGGGGGCTCCGGCAACGATCCGGCCTTTCGATCGGATCCGCAATCAATTTGGGGTCGGGCGTCTTGCGCAAAGGGCGGCTCTCGCAGCACTCGATGATCAGGATCATGTGGCTGCAGTCGTGGGGGCGGTCCGCGAAGGACGGTGCGACTATGCAGCCTTGGCGGCGGAATTGGGTTTTGCCGCCCTGCCGTCGGCAACCAACTTCGTTGCGATCGATGTGGGTGATGTCGAACGGGCACGCCGTATTGTCGGTCGTCTCAATACCGAAGAAGGCGTTTTCATCCGCATGCCGGGTGCGGCCCCGCTCAATCGCTGCATCCGGGTGACGGTCGGTCGCCCAGAGGATCGGAGCCGCTTCGCCGAAGCGTTCCGGCGAGTGGCAACTACGCTTTGAGCGTCGCGACGTGCTGGACCGATGAATGGTCCAGACGTGTCGGCGTCGGCTTGTGACCCGCCCTTCATCAGGGGGCGGGTTTTTTTATGATTATTGCGCGTTTGATCGCACCCCATCTTGAGCCGGATCAAAGCCCTTCCCATATCGAAAGGGTAAGAAGGCATCGACGCGCAAAGTGTGGTGCCGTTCGGGTGTGCTTCGGGCACCGGAAGGAGACAGTATGGATATCGAGAAATTTACCGAGCGCTCAAAAGGCTTTTTGCAAGCAGCGCAAGGATTGGCTCTGCGCAGCAATCATCAGCGGATGATGCCGGAGCATTTGTTGAAAATCCTGTTGGATGACCCTGAAGGATTGGCGGGCAATCTGGTGCGCGCCGCCAAGGGCAAGCCCGAGGTGGCTCTGGCGGCGGCCGAGGCGGCTCTGGCCAAACTGCCCCGTGTCGAGGGTGCCGGGGCGGGTCAGGTCTTTGTCGGACCGGAATTGGCCCGCATCCTTGAAAATGCCGAGGAACAGGCAAAAAAGGCGGGGGATAGTTTCGTTGCGGCGGAACGGTTGCTGTTGGCGCTTGCCATAGCACCCGGTACCACGGGCGATGGCTTAAAGGCGGCTGGGATTACCCCGGCCAGTTTGAATAAGGCGATTGAGGATTTGCGCCGGGGCCGCAAGGCCGATTCCGCATCGGCGGAGCAATCGTACGATGCCTTGAAAAAATATGCCCGCGACCTGACGGAGGCGGCCCGTGCCGGCAAACTCGATCCCGTCATCGGACGGGACGAAGAAATCCGCCGCACGATCCAGGTTCTGTCGCGGCGGAGTAAGAATAATCCGGTTCTGATCGGGGAACCGGGGGTGGGTAAGACCGCAATCGTTGAAGGGTTGGCGCTGCGCGTGGTGAATGGCGACGTGCCGGAAAGTCTGAAAAATAAACGGCTGATGTCGCTCGATCTCGGCGCTATGATCGCCGGGGCGAAGTATCGCGGGGAATTTGAAGAACGTCTCAAGGCGCTTTTACAGGAAATTGCGGCTGAAGAAGGCGGGATCATCCTCTTTATCGATGAGTTGCATACCTTGGTCGGGGCCGGTAAGGCCGATGGGGCGATGGATGCATCCAATATGCTGAAACCGGCCTTGGCGCGGGGCGAGTTGCATTGCGTGGGGGCGACCACACTCGATGAATATCGCAAACATATCGAAAAGGATGCGGCCCTCGCCCGGCGGTTCCAGCCGGTCTTCGTCGCCGAACCGAGTGTCGCAGACACGATCTCCATCCTGCGCGGGCTCAAGGAAAAATACGAGGTTCATCACGGGGTTCGGATTACCGATGGGGCGATCGTCGCGGCGGCCACCTTGTCGAATCGCTATATTGCCGATCGATTCTTGCCTGATAAAGCGATCGACCTTATCGATGAAGCTTCGGCCCGCCTGCGCATGGAGGTGGACTCCAAACCCGAGGCGATCGACGAGTTGGATCGGCGTATCATCCAACTGAAGATCGAACGAGAGGCGCTGGGCAAGGAAACCGATGCAGCCTCAAAGGAACGGCTCGGCAAATTGGCCGGTGAATTGGCGGAACTCGAAGAAAAATCCAACAGTTTGACGGCGCAATGGCGGGCGGAAAAGGATCGGTTGGCCGGGGCGCAAAAACTGAAGGAACGCTTGGACGCGACGCGAATCGATTTGGAAAAGGCACAGCGGGCGGGGGATTGGGCCAAGGCGGGTGAATTGACGTACGGCGTCATCCCCGATCTCGAAAAGAAATTACAGGAAGAAGAGCGTAGCGATCACCGCCCGGTTAAGGAACAGGCGGTCGGCGAACAGCAAATTGCCGCCATCGTGTCCCGGTGGACCGGGGTTCCGATGGAAAAAATGCTGTCCGGCGAACGAGAAAAGCTGTTGCAGATGGAAAAAATGCTGGAACAGCGGGTGATCGGTCAGGACGAGGCCGTCATCGCGGTTTCAAACGCCGTGCGACGCGCCAGGGCGGGGTTGCAGGATCCGAACCGTCCTTTGGGTTCGTTCCTCTTTCTTGGCCCGACGGGGGTCGGCAAGACCGAGCTGACTAAGGCGCTGGCGGAATTTCTGTTCGATGACGAACAGGCGCTGCTGCGCATGGATATGTCGGAATATATGGAAAAACATTCCGTATCGCGCCTGATCGGGGCCCCACCCGGCTATGTCGGTTATGAAGAGGGCGGATCGCTGACGGAGGCTGTACGACGCAGGCCCTATCAGGTGATCCTGTTCGATGAGGTCGAAAAGGCGCACCCGGATGTGTTCAATGTCCTGCTTCAGGTGCTTGACGACGGACGATTGACCGATGGACAAGGGCGGACCGTCGATTTTCGCAACACGCTCATTGTCTTGACCTCGAATCTGGGCAGCGAGATTCTGGCGAGTCAGTCTGAAGAAACCACGATGGAGGATGTCCGTCCGCAGGTGATGGCCGTGGTGCGGGATGCCTTTAGGCCGGAATTTCTCAATCGTTTGGATGAAATCCTGCTGTTCCGCCGCCTTTCCCGGGCCGATATGGGAGCGATTGTGGATATTCAGATCGGGCGGCTTTTGAGTTTGCTGTCGGATCGCCATATCACGCTCGACCTTGCGGCGAGTGGCCGGGATTGGCTTGCGTCCGAGGGGTTCGACCCGATTTATGGTGCGCGTCCCTTGAAACGCGTCATTCAGCGGGAATTGCAAAATCCTCTGTCTCAGATGATTTTGCAGGGGTCTCTGGGTGAAGGGAACCGCGTCACGGTTACAGGCGGTCATCACGGGTTGACCTTAGAAGCCCATGCCGCATAGATAAAAATAGTAAAAAACGAGGGAAAACAAAGGAATGGCGGCCCTTCTTAAACGGGGGACGCCATTTTTTTTATCGTTGTGGCCGTGTGATACGACTCGTCAAAGACCGATTTTACCGGTTGGGTCAACCGGCTTCTCATGCATAGAGGGTATCTCGCATTTTGAAAATTAAGCGTTTGACAGCAGGGGGGGTAGGGCGTCATAAGTCTGTCACCGAACGGGCGGTGGTTGAAGTGACCCGGCGGGAACGGTTTTCCCCTAAAGAAAACTTGAACCGGTAAGAAACGACTTCTTGACATTGAGTAAATTGATGTTGTAGGAGTTTCGGCCCTGAGT
>DAISJD010000147.1:0-7119 GCA_036821645.1 Aliidongia sp. | reverse complement strand
GGCCGGGTCGTGGGCAAGCGTGCGCAACAAAAATGGGCTTAGATCACCATCGTCCGGGTCGGCGGCGACGGCTTGCGATTGGACCGCAACGGCCTGATCGAGATCGCCCTGATCGGCCAGGATGGCCCCCAACAGGGCCTGATCGCGGGGATTGCCGGGGGCCCGGTCGAGCAACGCGCGGCATGCGACCAGGGCGGCGGCGGGATTGCCCATGGCCCTGTGCGCCAGGGCAAGTCCGCGCCATCCGTCGACGCTGTCCCGATCGATTTCGACCTGTTGCTGATAGAAATGGGCGGCCTGGGGATGATTGCCCTCGGCCAGAAAGCGTGCCGCCTCTTTCAACAGGGGTTTTTCCTGGATCGTCAAAAAGGCGGCGGCGAATTCGCCCAGCCACGCGGGCACCAAGCCCGCAACCCCGACCGGTTTCAGGCCCCCGGCCAATTTGCCGTAATAGAGTGAATCGACCAACCGGCCGAGCTTGGCATGGAGCACGGCCAGCGCCTCGGCGAAATCCTGAACGCCGGGGGCGAGACGATGGGCCAATTCCAACGCCTCAAGCCCGCGCCCGACCTCGCCCAACCGGATCGAGGCAAGACCGACGAGATAAGAGGACAGGGCCGAACCGGGGGCCTGATCGGCCACCGCCTGAATGGCGGCAAGGGCCGCCGTCATATCCTGCTGATCCATGGCGGCCAGGGCCGCATCGACGGCGGGCCGCATCGAAGACGCAAGAGGGTCAGCACCGGATGCCATCATGAAACGCCACCAGAAAATTCATCATCCCCTCAGGAATGGCGCGGAACGGTTAATTTTCTGGTAATCATGCGGAAAGGAACGGGAATTTTATCGCGATCTTGGGTGGGCGGCACGGTTTTTCACGAGGGGCACCCCCGTTATCGGTATTCAAACCGTGTCTGCAGGGTGATGGGCGCGTCGGGTTTGACGGCGCAATCGGCCGCCAAGATGATGTCGGTCAGGGCGCGCCAGACATCCCGTTCATGGATAACGGCCCCCTGTCCGCCCCAAAGGGGGATATTGTCGATGGTGAGGGTCCGCACAAAATCCCCTACGGTTTGAAGCCGGTCCTCCGAGTGCCTCGGCAGGGACAGGCAAACGGTCGCGACCAGAAAAAGCAACCCAACCAGCAAATATCGCGTTTCGGCACTGGCGCAGGCGATGCAGTCGATCAGGATCGCCGCAGAAAGGGGCGGGATCGCGGTTGCAATAAAACGATAAAAATACCGATCAAGATCGTGATGATTTCCCTCTAAAAACGCATTTTTGATTTTTCTGAGATGATTGGATCGTTGCCGGTCGGTTTTGCCCGGCCATAAACCGGCAAGCCGCGTGCTGGGTCCGATCCGCACCTCTGGCGCCTGATCGTGCAGCATGGGGCGCAGCCGGTAGAAATTGCACGCCACGAGGTCCGTGACACCGCGTTCGCTCGTATGGGGGGATATGGGCCAGAACGGTGCTATAAAGATCGCCCACGGTCCCGCCGATCGGCTGATCCAGGAAGGCCGGTTTAAGACCGAGACGGTGTCGGATCTCGGCCAAGCAAGATCGCGGACGACACGGGTGCACGCACCTACGCTGACCGAGGCCGTAGCCGCGATCCAATCGGTTTTATTGAGGCGGCTTGGACCCTGGCAAGAAACCAAACCAAAACCGCCCCCGTTTTCAATCCGCTCTCAAAGCGGTGGGTACAGTACCGAATTTCTTAAGCTGGTTGGCAGACTTGGCGTCTCAATCCGCCCTCAAAGCGGTGGGTACAGTACCAACGCAATACGTGAGGATGTAATACGGCGGGTCTCAATCCGCCCTCAAAGCGGTGGGTACAGTACCGTATTTTTTACTTATTATCCTGTAACTATAGTCTCAATCCGCCCTCAAAGCGGTGGGTACAGTACCCGCGCACAGCGCCGCTCGCAAGCAGTTTGCGTCTCAATCCGCCCTCAAAGCGGTGGGTACAGTACCTGACGGCAAACCCTGCTGGGCAAGATGCTTGTCTCAATCCGCCCTCAAAGCGGTGGGTACAGTACCTGTGAAGACGTTGAAATCATGAAGATACTCGTCTCAATCCGCCCTCAAAGCGGTGGGTACAGTACCCCGTGGTGGACCGTTTCGGCGAGGCCCGTGGTCTCAATCCGCCCTCAAAGCGGTGGGTACAGTACCCTAACGACGCTATCCGCTTGCATCCGGCCTGTCTCAATCCGCCCTCAAAGCGGTGGGTACAGTACCGGCAGACTTGGATAGCTTGATTGCAAAGATGTCTCAATCCGCCCTCAAAGCGGTGGGTACAGTACCGATTGCTCGCTGGTGTGGCAGTCGCCGTTAGTCTCAATCCGCCCTCAAAGCGGTGGGTACAGTACCTAACTCATAATAACGCCTTGTGCAAGCAGAATAATGAGCCGATTTTTTATGAAAAAAATGCCGGTTTTTTCGAATTTTGGCATCGGATTGCAGCGGATTTTTTGCAGTGAAAACATGCTATCATATTGTTTGAAGAGGCTTTCTATCAGGGGCCTCGGTGTACCCCGCTTGTCCTGATCGAGACGATAATATCGATTTTCGATGTTTTAGTATATCTTATTCGCGTTCGAAGATCGGTGCGACCCTGGGATCATACGCCGGGGCGGCCCTTGGGGGGAGGCAGGTGATGGATAAACAAGCGTCGACGATGCCGCACGCCATGGAAGGCGGGGGCTATTATAACAAAAACTCGGCCCTTCAGGCCAGTATTGCCGCCTATTTGGATGGGATGCTGAAGAAGGCGGTTGCGGATATTCCGGTTGGCGATGAGATCCTGACGATCGCCGATTACGGCGCGTCTCAGGGGCGCAATTCCTTGGCCCCCATGCGCACGGCGGTCGACTCCCTGCGCCGCCGGGCGGGGGACGATCGGGCGGCGTTGGTGTTTCACACCGATTTGCCGACCAATGATTTCACCACCCTGTTCGATACCCTGTCCCACGATCCGGCAAGCTATCTTGCGGGGGCGGACGGCATCAGTGTGGCGGCGGTCGGGCGCAGTTTCTACGGGGTCATCCTGCCGCCGGATCTGATCCATTTGGGGTGGAGTTCGGCAGCCGTCAATTGGTTGAGCCGCCCGGTGGCACCGCCCGATCATACCCAAGATCTCTCCCAAGATCACACGCTCCATCATCCCTATGCCTATCTCAGCCCCGTGCCCGCCATTCGGGCGGATGTCGCAGATCAGGCGGCGCGGGATTGGGTGCAGTTCTTATCGTGCCGGGCGGTGGAGTTGCGCCGGGGCGGCAAATTGGTGGTCAGTATCTGGGGCCGGTATGGCGAGGGGCGGTCGTTCGAGCGGGGTCTCGATCTCTTGCACCAAGCGATGCAGGATCTCGTCGCGGCGGGTGAGGCCTGTGCCGAAGATGTGCGTCGGGTCGAGATTCCGGTCTATCCGCGCAGTCTGGCCGAGGCCCGGGCCCCGTTTGCGGACCCCGCGATCGCCCGGCGTCTCAGGCTCGACCATATCGAACCGATGGAGGTGCCCGATCCGTTTTGGCCCGCGTTTCAGGTCACGGGCGATGCCGGACAATTCGGCCGGTCCTGGGCCGCGACCATGCGGGCCTTTTCCGGGCCGAGCGTCACGGCGGCCCTGGGAGTGGCCCTGGCCGATCGGATCTTTGCCCGGATCGCGGATCGCGTGGCGGCCGACCCGCAGCCGTTCGTGTTGGAAATCACCCTGGCGATCGCCACCAAAATCGCGTGATCTAGGCGGGTATCCAAGGGGCGGGTATCCAAGGGGCGGCCCGCAGTCACTCCACGAGCCAGTCGCGCAAAATCCGGTTGGTCTGAGCCGGTTCTTCAAGCGGGGCAAGGTGGCCGCAATCGGGGATGAGGTGCAGGTCGGCATCGGGGATGAGGGCCGCCATTTCCTGGGCATGGTCGGGCGGGGTGATGGCATCGTCGGCCCCGCAGATCACGATCGACGGCACCCGGATGCGGGCCAAGGCGTCCCGCCCGTCGATCCGGCCCAAAATGGCGGTTTGCTGGCGAATATAGGCGTCGCGGCCGATGCGTTTGGCCATCGCCATCACGGTGGCCGCGATCGGGCCGCCCAAATGCCGTTCGTGGATCAACAACGGCAAAAGCCGTTCCGTCACCCCTTGAAAGCGCCCCATCCCGGCAAGCCGGATGAGACCGTGGCGGCGGGCACGGGTCTCTGGACTGTCGGCGCGGGCCGACGTATCGATGAGCGCGAACCGGGTGACCCGTTCGGGGGCCGTGCGCATGATTTCCTGGGCGACATAGCCCCCCATGGACAAACCGGCCAGGGCAAAGCGGTCGGGGGCCGCCGCCAAGATGCGCCGCGCCATGCCCGCGATCGTGTCGTCCTCGGTCAGATCCGGGATGATCGGGGTCATGATATCGCCAAGGGCGCTTACCTGATACTGCCACAGATCGGCGTCGCACAGAAGGCCGGGGATCAACACCAACGGTTCGGCCGATGGGGAAAGAACGTGCGCCATGAAACCTCCAAACGCCAGATGGTGCGAACGGTATTTGACAGGATCACTGGACCATGTCATTGAGGTTGCCAAGTCTAAAACATGGATCGCATGGCAGTCGTGACGGCTTTATGATAGAGAAGCTTTGACATTGCCTGGATTCAGGCTCACTTAAAGAACGATCCTGGCATGGCCCAGTTGCACCGATGGTTCGCGATCGGTGGCGGCGCTGCGTCGAAGGCCGGATGATCGTTTTTTTCACCCCTGCTGTTCTTTCGGAACGGGAACCCCCTTGACCGACTTTGCCGACCTGGGCCTATCGCCCGACCTGTTGAAATCTGTCGCCGATCTTGGCTACACGACCCCCACCCCCATCCAGGAACAGGCGATTCCGCATGTTCTGCAAGGACGCGACGTTTTGGGCTGTGCCCAGACCGGCACCGGCAAGACGGCGTCCTTCACCCTGCCGATGATCGATATCCTGGCCAATGGCCGGGCGCGGGCGCGGATGCCGCGCACCTTGATCCTCGAACCCACGCGCGAACTTGCGGCCCAAGTCGCCGCCGCGTTCGAGCTTTACGGTAAAAACCATAAACTCACCATGGCCCTCGTGATCGGCGGCGAAAGCATGGCCGAGCAGGAACGCAAGCTGGATCGCGGCGTGCATGTCCTGATCGCGACGCCGGGCCGGTTGATCGATCTGTTCGAACGCGGCAAGATCCTGTTGTCCGATATCAAGATCCTGGTGATCGACGAGGCGGACCGGATGCTCGATATGGGGTTCATCCCGGATATCGAACGGATCGTCGGCCTCTTGCCGTCAAGCCGTCAGACCCTGTTCTTTTCTGCCACCATGCCGCCGGAAATCCGGCGATTGGCCGATGCGTTCCTGACCAATCCGAAAGAGATCACGGTCGCCCCGCCCGCCTCGACCGCGGTGACGGTGGCACAGCATACGATCCGCCTGCACATGGAAGAAAAGCGCCGGGCGTTGCGCCACTTGTTACAGAGTGAAGACGTCAAGAACGCGATCATCTTCTGCAATCGCAAGCGCGATGTGGATATCCTCTATAAATCCTTGCAGCGCCATGGATTCGATGTCGTCTCTCTGCACGGCGACATGATGCAGTCGAAACGGACGGAAACCTTGGAAAAATTCCGCAACAACGAGGCGCGCCTGTTGGTGGCGTCCGATGTGGCGGCGCGCGGGATCGATATTCAGGGTCTGTCCCACGTCTTCAATTTCGATGTCCCGATTCATGCCGAAGATTATGTTCATCGCATCGGCCGCACGGGCCGCGCGGGCAATCTCGGCCGTGCCTTTACCTTCGTCATGCCCGACGAGGGCAAGGCCCTCGTCGCGATCGAAAAATTGATCGGTCAGGAGATTCCGTTGATGAGTCTCGAGGGTTTCGAACATCCCGAGCCCGAGCCCGATGCCGTGCGCGGTCGCGGGCGCGGGCGCACGCGGGGCCGTGCCCGTCCGGAACCGGCGGCCCGTCCCGTTGCCGCCCCGGCCTTGCCCCAACCCTTGCCCGTTCTGGTCGATCCGGCCCATCAGCCGCAGCCGGATTTGCCGCCGATGGCGTTCGGCCCGATCCGGCCCGAACGGGCCCAAAGACCGGCGGGCGAGCGTGATCGCGCCGACCGTCAGGGCGGGCGCAAGACACGCGGTCATCGTGATTACGGCCATGGGCGCGATCTGCCGCGCGAAGAACCGATCCGCATGGGCTATCAAGGTCAGGCCCCGGCCGCCCCGTTTCCCGAAGCACCGCGCCCCTTCATGCGGCGGCGCGACGAGGATGACGATGATGAACGGGTGATCGGGTTTGGGGATCATACCCCCGCCTTTCTGACCCGTCCGACCCGCATGGCCCGGCGTTCGTAGCGGAGGTTTGGGGATGAAAACGATTTTCATCAACGTCAAGTGCGAGATGGGCCAATCCTATCTCGTCGCCGACACGGCCCTTGAACGGGTGGAACAGATTTCAGAAATCTATTCCACCTCGGGTCAGTGGGATTTGATGATCAAATGCTATCTCGATGATGAGATCGATATCGGGCGTTTCGTCACCGAACAGATACAACGCCTGAACGGGGTCAAGGACACGTTCACGATCATCGCCTATAAGGCGTTCAGCGAAGATAAATCCCATTGATCGTCGATGGTAGCATCCCGTCATGAAAACAGCCCGGCCACACGATAGCCGGGCTGTTTCGTTTTGGGTCAGGTCTTACTTGACGATGATTTGACCATGGGCCGTAGCTTCATGGTATTCGCCGATGAATTTATAGGTTCCAGCACTGAGCGGCCCGATATAGATGGTGGCTTCTTTGCCGCCCGGCACGACTTTTTCACGACGCAAGTCGCTGCTTTCGAATTCCTCGGCCGTGGTATCTTCGTTTTTAACCAAAAGCTTAACTTTTTTATCGGCTGGGATCTCAAGTTGTTCCGGGGTGAATTTGTGATCCTTGATCGTCAAGGTAAACACATCTTCATCAGCACGGGCCGGAACCGACAGCCCAATGACGCCGAGGGCGAAAAGACCGAGGGAAAGAATGGCTACGCAACGCATCGGTATAGTCTCCTGAAAGGACGTGCGGCCCATCATGCACAGGGGGGACGGGTGTGCTGTGGGGG
>DAISJD010000146.1:0-7184 GCA_036821645.1 Aliidongia sp. | reverse complement strand
CCCCCATGGGCCGAGCGAACAGGAACTGGCCGATCATGCGGCGATGGTATCGGGATTGAAAGAGTCCCTCTGGGGGTCGGACTAAGGCACCCTGTTTTTGCACTGGGATGCATGATGCCATGGGTGCGGATCCCCGGACGAGCGTTCGGGCATTATGGCGAACCGAGAGTTTGCGCCCATAATTCTTGAATCATGGGCGCTGGCCTACGCGAAAACTGTCGCGCGTTTATTTCTGGGCGGCGCGCGCAATGCCTTGGCGGATCATTTCTGCGGCGGCTTCGGCATCGACCCAGCCCGTGACCTTGACCCACTTGCCCTTTTCCAGATCTTTGTACCGTTCAAAGAAATGGCTGATCTGGTCGCGTAGAATTTGCGGCAGATCGAGATAGGATTTGACGGTACTGTAATAGGGATTGAGTTTGTCGACCGGTACGGCCAAGATTTTTTCATCGACGCCGGATTCATCTTCCATCTGCAAGGCCCCGATCGGCCGGGCGCGAATGACGGAACCGGGCACGACGGCAATCGGCGTCACGACGAGGCAATCGCACGGATCGCCGTCATCGCTCAAAGTGCCGGGAATGAAGCCGTAATTTGCCGGATACACCATGGATGTATGCAGGAAACGATCAACGAACAAGGCACCCGATTCTTTGTCCAGCTCATACTTGATCGGCGTGCCGCCCTGGGCGATTTCGATGACCACATTAACGTCATAGGGGGGATTTTTGCCGGTTGGGATTTTGCTGATATCCATGATCATCCTCGGGGGTCAGTGAAGGGGGGCCTCGTCGATTCAAGGCACCGGCGTTACGGTTCTTGGATCTTTTTTCAAATGCCAGACGAGATAAAGACTGGGCAGGGCCAGCGGCACGGTGATGATGAAAAACCATGTCCAGCCCATCAGGTCGATGATCCTGCCTGCGATGGGAGCGACGAGATACTGGGGGATCGTCACGATTGCCGACAAGAGCGCATATTGCGTTGCCGTATAACCCTTGGTGCATAGGCTGGACATATAGCCGACCAAGGCCGCCGATGCCATGCCGCCTGCGATATTTTCGATGAAGATCGACAGATAGAGCGATGCATGCACAGGCCCCGTGGCTGCCAACAGCAGATAGGCCAGATTCGAGACCATCTGCAAGGCCCCGCACCACAAAAGCGCGCGCAGCAGCCCATAGCGATCGGCCAGAATGCTGCCAAGCCAAACCCCTGCCAAGGTGGCAATGACGCCGAACACCTTGCTGGCCCCGGCAATATCGATATTGGTAAAGCCGATATCCTGATAGAAATTGCCGGCAAAACGACCGGCAACCGATTCGCCGAGCTTATAAAGCAAGACCATGCACAGGATCGTGACCCAGCGATCCTTTTGCATGAAGTCGTAAAATGCATCGGCAAAACCCGGTTGGGCCTGGCCTTGCGCGATGGGTTCCGGGCTCGACAGAACCGTGACGATTCCGACCGTCATCAAAAGACCCATGACGAGATAGGCAGCTTGCCATCCCCAGTGCTGCGCAATGACGAGGGCACCGGCCCCCGAGGCGATCAGTCCCAACCGATAGCCGGTTTGGGTGACGGAAACGCCGATAGCTTGCTGGCTTGATTTCAGGATTTCGATGCGAATCGCATCGATAACAATGTCCTGACTGGCGCTTAAGGCGGCGACGATGATGGCCATGATCGCAAACCCTTCGAGATCGGCAATCGGGTCGACCCTGCCCATCAGGATGATCGCTGTCATCAGCAAGATCTGAAGCGCGATCGCCCAAGATCGACGCGGCCCCAAGAGCCGACCGAGGCCGGGTAGTGACACCTGATCGAAGAGACCGGCCCATAGGAATTTGAGGGTGTAAGGCGTGCCGACGGAGGCGAAATAGCCGATTTCGGTCTTTGAAATATGGAGGCTGCCGAGCCAGAGATTCATGGTTCCAAAAACGAGGGAAAGCGGCAATCCGCTCGCAAAGCCCATGAACAAAACCAACACGACGCGCCGATCGGCATAGGGCGCAATCGCGGTCAGGATCGATTTGATCATAGCCGATAAACCCACCCCAGCATGAGGGAATTCCGGGGTGGGCCTATCATGACGATCAATCCCGATCAGGCGGCACTGTCGGCCGCGACTTTGAGACTGACGATGGCATCGGGATTGACCACCGTGCCATTGCGCATCCGGTCGCCTTTCTTAATGGCATCGACATGCTGCATGCCGGCGGTGACCTGACCCCAGACCGTATATTGATTGTCGAGATGCGGGGCATCGGCCAACACGATGAAAAACTGACTATCGGCCGAATTCGGATCCATGGCCCGGGCCATGGAACAGGTGCCGCGTACATGGCGTTCCCGGGAAAATTCCGCCTTCAGCTTTTGGCCGGACCCGCCGGTGCCGTCGCCACGCGGGTCGCCGGTTTGGGCCATGAAGCCTTCGATCACGCGATGAAACACGAGATTGTCGTAAAAACCGGCGCGGGCCAGTTCCTTGATCCGGGCTACGTGGTTGGGCGCGAGGTCCGGGCGCAAGGAAATTTCAACCCGCCCCGACGGCAGATCGAGATAAAGAATATTCTCAAGATTGGGGCTCATGATCGTTCCGTTCGGTCATTGAGGGCGTGATCCGTGGGACATCAAGAGGCGATGGCCCCTATGATGACAGGAAGGCGAGATTATTGGGCTTTTGCCGGGGACTTTGCCTTGTCGGCATCGGCGGCGACGGTCATGTGCAGGATCTTGCCGGGTTTTGCCACGCTGCCATTGTTGGCTTCGCTGCCCTTCGGCAAGAGATCGACGAATTCCATACCCGACGTGACCTTGCCCCAAATCGTATATTTGCCGTCAAGGCCGGGATTGTCGGCAGTCATGATGAAGAACTGACTGTCGGCGGAATTGACGTCGGCCGAGCGCGCCATGGAAACGACGCCGCGCACATGGCTTTCCTTCGAGAATTCAGCCGGAATTTTCTGACCCGACCCGCCCGTGCCATTGCCGACGGGGTCGCCGCCTTGGGCCATGAAACCGGGGATCACGCGATGGAAGGTCAACCCGTCGTAAAAGCCGCGACGGACCAATTCCTTGATCCGGGTGACGGTTTTCGGGGCGAGATCGGGGCGCAGTTCGATGACGACCCGACCATCCTTCAAATCGAGATAAAGCGTGTTTTCCGGATCCGCCGCCAAGGCAAGTGTCGTGGAACCAATGAAAACCAGCGCCGCAACGGCGAGATTGCGCAATGAACGCAGCATGGGGCACTTCCAGTCGAAAATGGAGCCGATAAGGCGGCACGATAGCGCGAGAGCCCCTGAGGGAAAAGGGGACTCTGGCACCTTTATGCATCTTTTATCGGCAAAATCGATTTATTTTGTCGGCGCATCGGCCGCCATGACGGCTTTTTGGACTTCGTCGGGGTCTTTGACGAGGCCGCCTTTATTCGCGTCGCCGGCCTTGATCTTATCGACGAATTCCATGCCGGAGACCACTTCGCCGAAGACGGTATATTGGCCGTCGAGATGGGGGGCGGGGGCGAGGATGAAGACGAATTGGCAATCGTTGCTGTTGGGTTTGCCATCCTGGTGTGCCATGGATAGGCGGCCCCGGATGTGCTTTGCATCGCTTGACTCAAGGCCCAAAAGCTTGCCGGTTTCCCCTTGCCCATTGGGCCAACGGGCACCGGTTTGGGCGATGAAGCCCGGAATGACGCGCCAGAACGCGCTGTTGTCGTACCAATTCTTATGGACGAGTTCCTTGAACCGGGCGACGGTTTTCGGTGCCCATTCCGGGTGAAGTTGAACGGTGACGCGACCGGCGGGCAAATCGAAATAGACCGTATTGTCGAGATCGGCCGGGGCCGGTGTCGTCGCGGCACCGAGAAAAAGGACGGCCGCAAGGCCGAAAACCAGATGGCGCAGACTGCTCATTGCTGAAATAATCCTTGTAGCAACCTTGATCGCTTGATCGACAGTGAATGGGCCGACCATAAACCAGTGAAACCGGCTGGGGAAGCCGTCCGTGAAGAGAAAAATAAATGCACCGAACACGCGCCCAAAAACTACGCGAATGGTCATTGGATAATCCGATCAATGCCGAAATCTTACGCCGACTGCCGCAGCTCGACGTGCCGGGGGCGATGCTCGTGGCGGGATGCGTGTATCAGGCGGTTTGGAATCGTCTCTCGGGCTGGCCGTCGGATCAATGGATCAAGGATTACGATATTTTTTATTTCGACGATCGCGATCTCTCTTGGGATGCGGAAGATCGCGTGATCCGGCGCGCCTCGGCCCTGTTTGCGGATCTCTCCGCCGCGATCGAGGTCCGCAATCAGGCCCGCGTCCATCTCTGGTATCCCGACCGGTTCGGCCAGGATTATCCCGTCCTCACCAGTGTCGAAGACGGGATCGATCGTTATCTCGTCCCTTGCACCTGTATCGGGCTCAGGGCGGACGGCACCCTCTATGCGCCCTATGGTCTCGACGACCTGTGGGAGGGTGTGTTGCGGCCCAACCCGATCATCGACCATCGTGGCTTGTTTCAGGCGAAGGCCGAAACCTATCGCCGCCGCTGGCCGTGGTTGCGGATCGCGGCGTAACGGGGATGGGTTATTGGGCGGGGGTCAGGTATATTTTCTTTTCGTCGTAGGAAAAATAAACCCGAACATTTTTGAAAAAATCCGTTCCCAAAAACAGTTCGATCGGATCGCTGATATTGCCTTGTTCAATCATGATATCGACATCATGGAGAACTATGCCGGCCATTTCTAAAGTTTCAAAATGTTTGAATTTACCAATATCTTCTCTTTTTAAGTTAAAATCATGATTGCGTTCAGCCGCAGTATAGATAAGTTTATTGTAGTTATGGAAAAAATTTAAGGTCGCATTTACTTTTTCACCATTCAACTTAACGGGAATGTAGTAGCGATACTTTTGATCGGAATAAAATCTCTCCTCAAGCCATTCATTACTCCAGTAGACGACTTTGCCAGGGCAATGATCGCTTGAGAAAAAGTTTATCTTATTGTTTTTGAGATCAAATTCAGAATCAAGACCCCTAAAGTAATTTAGACCAATATTTGCGTCTACTGCGTATTTTTCAGTATCAGGTACGATATAAAATTTACCCTTTGGTGCAGGATTATTGCCTAAGCGGATATTTTCCATATTTGCATACCGAGTTAAACGTGTTCTTCCTTGAAAATAATACTTGTCAGTCCCATCAAATTCTGTATCAATATTTAATTTTTTGACGATAGATTCCTTTATGGTGCCGTCAACAATTGCAAGTGGATCAAAGAGGGCTTCAAATTGTAGACTATCATACTGTATAGGTACTAAGATGGAACCATCTTCATTTATGCGTGTTTTTAGAGAGAAAAATTGCTTTAACTGACAGTCTCGTGCCTCGACCTCTCGCGTCGAGAAGCAGAGCAGCGCTATTATCAAAAACAATTTCAAGGTATTGAAGGACATTTTCATTATTGTCGTCTTTCATTGAATTGAAGGGATGCGCTTTTCTTATTCTGCTGGTGTCAGATAAATTTTATCTTCATCATAAGAGAAGTAGGTGTGAACCTTGGTAAAAAAATCACTCCCGATGTGAAAATCGACCTTATCCCTTGGTCGTGCATGATCGACAAGAATCTCTATGTCGCGCAACGTAACACCGGCAATCTCCAATTTTTTAAATTTTTTTAATCGGCCTATATCTTTTTCTTCTATATGAAGATCGCTATTATCTTTAACGGCCTCATAGCTAATCACGTTGACGGATCTTGCAAGATCGACGATAGCATTGAGTTTCTCACCGTCTAATTTTACATCCAGGAAATAGCGATAGCTTTTATCGATATCCAAGCGACTTTCTACCCATTCTTTTGCCCAATAAACAACATTGCCTGGACAGTGTTTGCTTGAAAAGAAATTGATTTTATTATTTTTAAGATCAAACTCCGCATCCAAACCGCGAAAATAATTCATGGCTATTTGAGCATCCGGTGTTTTTGGGCCAAAATAATTATTAATATTTTCTTTGATTATATATAATTTTGCTTCTGGTGCTATGGATGAACCTATTTTAAAATTATTTATTTGTGTATAAGTATCAAAAAGATTCCCTTTTTGATCGAATAAAAAAATATTGCTTTTATTAAAGACAGGAAGTTTTAATTGATTGACCAGGGATTCTTTGATCAAGCCATCCGTTACCGAGACTGTATCGAGAAGGATATCGAACGTCTGATCGTTATAGGATGCTGAAAAAAACACGCTTCCAAAAGGCGTTTTTTGAATATCGATTGAAAAAAACTGCTTCAAACGGCAATCCGCTGCTTGGACTGCTGAGGAAGACAGGATGAAGGCGGACCACGCGGCAAGAATACTGACCCGTTTCAACTGCATCATCATGGACATCGCCTCTCTATCGTTCGTAAGGGGATTTTAGTGTGTTTTTTTCAATTTTTTCAATCAATTCACACAAAACGGCTTGGGGCAGGCTGCCGATCTTGCGGGCCAGAAGATTGGCGAGTTCGGTTGCTTCGGGGCTGAGACCCGCCGTGTTGATCGTCACTTTGGGTTTCGATTGTTCGGCAAGCGCCAAGAGTTCGTCCGCCTCGTCCCAAATGATCCCGAGATAGCCGCAGATCTGACGGACGAGATTAGGCGTGGGGCGCGATCGTTTTCCATGTTCCAACGCCGAGAGATAGGCCGCCGACAGGCCCAGTTCCGCCGCCATTTGACTTTGGGTCAGGCCACGTTCGAGGCGAATGGCGCGCAATTTTGCGCCGAAGGGGGTCATGACGGGGTCCGGCGCAGCAGGACATAAAGGGCACCCGCCCCGCCGTGGCGGGGGTGCGCCTCGGTATAGGCGAGGATGCGCGCCCGGTTCGGGGCCTCGTTCAGCCAACGCGGCGTTTCGGTCTTCAAGATGCCGGTGGCGACCCCGTGCCAGGGATCGTCGTCGTCGCGGCGCGGTTTCAATCCCTTGCCGGTAATCACGAGCAGGGCCCGCAATCCCCGGGCGAAGGCACGGGCGATGAAACCGTTCAAGGCGGCGTGGGCCTCGCTCTGCGTCATGCCGTGTAGGTCGATCGTGGCCTCGATCGGCATTTGCCCGCGTTTCAACCGTTCCGTCGTGCGCCGATCGATGCCGGGGGTGCGGGCATAGGTCATGGCGGGCAATTTTGCCGGCAT
>DAISJD010000145.1:0-7211 GCA_036821645.1 Aliidongia sp. | reverse complement strand
GGTCTGGAGGGGTCCGGTCGCGGAAACGGGGTTGGGTCGGCTTTGCGCCGAGCCATGCTGGTTGATCCGGTTCGCTATGATCACGATCAATGCCACAACGCCGACCAGGATCATGATACCCATGATCACCACAAGGGCTTTCAGTGCCCGCATCTTATTGGTCCATTTCTCTTCATGACGCAAAAACCCCCCTTCTATACACCAGCCGACGCCGATGATCTCGATGATGAATCGCCGATCGACGATTTTATGGATGATGACGATCTGGGCGATCTGTCAACCGATCTCGTGCCAGCAGTGTCATCATCGGCGCAGCCGGTCGGTCCCGTTACCCTTGTGGTCGCGTCCGATGCGGCGGGCGATCGGGCGGATCGGGTGATGGCCGACCAACTGTCGGGCCTGTCGCGCTCGCGCTTGAAGGCGCTGATCGAAGCGCGACGGGTGACGATCGACGGGGCCATCCTGACCAATCCGTCCCATCGGGTGAAGCCGGGACAGGTCTTGGTCGTCGATATTCCGGCACCGGTGGCCGATACGCCCGAGGCCCAGGCGATCGATCTTGCCGTGGTCTATGAAGACGACCAACTCATTGTGATCGACAAGCCGGCAGGGCTCGTGGTGCATCCCGCCCCCGGCAATCGCGATGCGACATTGGTCAATGCGCTGCTCGCCCATTGCGGTCAGTCGTTGCAGGGTATCGGTGGCGTGCGGCGTCCGGGGATCGTGCATCGGATCGACAAGGACACGACCGGCCTGATCGTGGCGGCAAAGACCGAGCGGGCCCATGCCCATCTCGCGGCGGCCTTTGCCGAGCATACGATCGAGCGAGCCTATCAGGCGATCGTCTGGGGCATGCCAAGTCCACGCGAAGGTACGATCGAGACCCTGATCGGGCGCAGCCCCGTCAACCGGAAAAAAATGGCCGTGGTCACGCGCGGCGGCAAACCGGCAATCACCCATTATCAGGTATTGAAGCCGCTGGGCTTGACTGCGGCCCTGGTCGAATGTCGCCTTGAGACCGGACGCACCCATCAGATCCGCGTTCATATGACCGAGATGGGCCATGGTCTCGTGGGCGATCCGACCTATGGCCGCACGCGGCCCGGTCGCACGCGGCATTTGTCGCCGGAGGCGATTGCGGCGCTGTCCGGGTTTAAGCGCCAAGCCCTGCATGCTGCCCTTTTGGGTTTCAACCATCCGGTGACGGGGCAAGCGCTTTGTTTTGAAAGTCCTTTGCCGCCAGATCTTGAGAATCTCATGAAAATTCTTTCATGATGCGGTGCTGGACAGATAAAAAAACTTTGCCTACTGTCGTGAATATTCGCAACGCACACGCAAGGGCCGTCGGTGCTATGGGCCGATGGTTCAGCTGTGCCGACCGATTGTTTCGGACGGTATTCACCTGATGCGTGTCTTCGCAGGTCCGGGTACCGCGTGCGGGTGCATCTGAGATGGCCCCAAAGCCGACCGGCCCCCGATGGGCGGTCTTGTACCGTGATGGAGTGATTCGATGGCTGGTGTGACCCATTACCCGAGTATCAGTCCCGACGGGAATCTGTCGCGGTATTTACAAGAAATTCGCAAATTTCCCATGCTCGACGCCGACACGGAATTCATGCTCGCCAAACGTTGGGCCGAACATCAGGACCCCGATGCGGCTCAACGGCTTGTGACGAGTCATCTGCGCTTGGTCGCCAAGATCGCCATGGGGTATCGCGGGTATGGGCTGCCGATTGCCGAACTCATTTCCGAGGGCAATGTCGGCATGATGCAGGCGGTGAAGCGTTTTGACCCGGATAAGGGGTTTCGCCTTGCAACCTATGCCATGTGGTGGATTCGGGCATCGATCCAGGAATATATTCTGCACTCTTGGTCCCAGGTCAAAATGGGAACCACGGCCGCGCAGAAAAAGCTGTTTTTCAATTTGCGTCGCTTGAAAGGCCAATTGAATGCCATCGACGAGGGGGATCTCGCCCCTGAGGTCGTGACCAAAATCGCGACCGAACTCTCTGTGCCTGAGGATGACGTGGTTCAGATGAATCGGCGCTTGTCGAGCCCTGACCACTCGTTGAATGCACCGATGCGGGCCGATGGCGACGGCGAATGGCAGGACTGGCTGGTCGATACCGCCGATAGCCAGGAAACCACCCTGGGCGAGCGTCAAGAGCTTGGTTTGCGCCGCGATCTGCTGCGCGATGCGTTGGTCAGTCTCAACGAACGCGAACGCGACATCCTGAGTGCCCGGCGGCTGCGAGACGTTCCGGCGACCCTCGAAGATCTCGCCCAGAAATATCAGATTTCCCGAGAACGGGTTCGCCAGATCGAGGTGCGCGCGTTCGAGAAACTGCAAAATTTCATCAAACAGGCGGCCGGTGCCCGTCGTCTGCTGCCTGCGCGGTAGGCGACGATCGGGTCGAATGCGACACGATTGCCTGGCGGTGCGCAATTGAGAAAAGGCCATCCAGACGATCTAGATGGCCTTTTCTTGTGTGTACGCGGCTTTTCTCGGTACTTTTTCTCGGTACAAGGACCGGCGGCGGTTTAGAGACCGACGGCGATCGACCGGCGCCGACGCAGGGCATAGGCCCCAAGCCCCAGCAGCCCAAGCCCCATCAAGCTGCCGCCGGCGACGGGTGACGGGGCGGCATGGGCGGCACTGGTATAGATGAAGTCGATCGAGCCGATTGAAAACACGCCGTCAACGCCGAGCGTCCCGCTTAAACCGCCGAAACCCGACGGCGAGGTCAGGCTCAATTGTTGGGCGGTGGCAATGTCGAAGCGGCCCGTCGTGGCGACCGAATTCAAGAACGCCGCATCGGTGAAGGTCTTGTTCAAGGTGAACACTTCCTTCGCATTGACGAGGCCGAACCCACTGCCGAAGATGTTGGCGGCCGGAACGGTGAAGAAGGCATTATAGACCGACTGTTGGCTGAAGGACAGACCGCCGATATTCACGGCGCTGCTGAAGCTCAAGGCGGCGCTCAAATCGCGGGCGAAACCGAAATTATTGACCGCACTGATATGGGCCAAGGTATCGACTTCGAGATTGAGGCGGATGCCTTGCAAGGTGCCGAGACGCGTATCGAAGACCGGCACTTGAAACTGAGCGCCGTTCACGCCCAACTGACTGTTCAGATTATAGACCAGATCATCGGCGCGGGCAGCTTCTGCTGCACCGAAGGCAGTCGAGAGTGCCAAGGCGCTTAAAACAGTCCGGCGCAAGGGAAGACGGTTTAGGGCGGCGATCATGGAAGGATAATCCTAAGAAGACAGATGGATGAAACCGGCAAAAAGCCAAACAGTGCGATGGTGGCAATGGTTAAGCAAACATTATGCCATGTTAATTGCATCATAGGAATCGGATAGATTCTCTTTGCTATCGGATAGAAGGGCGCTTACTGACGTGTGGCGCGTGTTTCTTTTATTTTGCATTTTGTTTTGCAGTCTCTCTGCCTCGCATTTCGCCTGATCGTATGCCACGCCACGGATATTGCCTTATTGATTGGCGGCCTGGATGGAGGCGAGGAAATCGTCGACGCCGGTTTTCAGGTTGTCGGCATGACCGTTGAGGCGGTTCGACATGGTGAGAACGGTGTTGGCGGTGGTGCCGGTTTCTTCGGTCATTTCCTTAAGGGCCGTGACGGCGTGGGAGACCTCGCGGGTTCTTTGTGTTGCGGCTTGAATATTGGTTGCAATCATGGTGGTCGCGGCGGCTTGGCGTTCGACTGCCCCGGTGATCTCATCGGAAATGCGGTGAATGCGCCCGATGGTCGTGCTGATCCGGGTGATCGCGGTTGCAGTATTCTGGGTCGATTGTTGAATGGCGGTAACCTGGTTGGCGATGTCGCCGGCAGCCCGGCTCGTCTGTGTGGCCAGTGATCGCACCTCGCTTGCCACCACGCTGAACCCCTTGCCCGCTTCGCCGGCGCGGGCGGCTTCGATTGTGGCATTCAGGGCCAAGAGGTTGGTCTGGCCGGCAATACTCATGATCAGGTTGACGATTTCGCCGATTTTCTCGGCCCCGCTCAACAGAGTATTGACGGTCTCGGTCGATCGGGCGGCATCTTGAAGCGCTTCGGCTGCAATGGCGTTCGATTGCTGAACGTCGTTGCCGATATCGTGGATCGCGGCGGAAAGGCTGGCGACTGCTTGCGACACGGTCTCGACATTGAGCGATGTTTGGTGTGCGCTGGTGGCGGCATTGACGGCGCAGGTGCCGAGCGTGCCGGTGTTGCGGGTCAAATGATTGGCTGTCGAGGACATCTGAACGGATTCGTCGGAAAGCCCGTGCAGGAGGTGGGTAATGGTTTCCTGAAAGCGAACGGATGCCTGTTCCATCGCCTCGGCGCGGCGTGCGGCTTCGGCTTGTTGGTGACTGCGTTCTGCCTGTTGCTGGGTGATGGCGGCAGCGTTTTCTTTGAAGACATCGAGGCTGCGCGCCATATCGCCGATCTCGTCCTGATCGGTGTGATGGGGGACCGGGGTTTGATGATCCCCGCCCGCCAGGGCCATCATCGCCTCTTTCAGGCGGCCGAGAGGGCGTACGATGCTGCGACCGATGATGATGGCGAGTGCTAGGCCGAGAATCAAGATGCCGATCATGGTCGTTTCTTGTATCCGGGCCGTCCGGGTCAAGAGCGAGGCCGCACCGTTCTTCGCATCCTGTTGGCGTTGATTGGTGATGTCGATCAGGCCGTTGGTCAGTTTGGCCGCATTCGTCATCAAGGGATCGAGGGTTTTTTGTTCAAGTTCGTCGGTTTCCGTTACGAGATTGGCAAAATCGTTGAATGTTTTCGTATAAGCGGCAAGCGCTGCCTTGACTTCGGTGATCTGGGTTTCATGATCCGGCAACGTGATCTGCGGTGCCAGCCGGTCGACTGTTTCCGCGCTGGATTGCAGACTGTTCTTCACGATAGTGAGCCGTCGGCGATCCAAGGTGGCACTGAACCGCCATGCCGTGTCGCGCATCTGGAACAGCATGATGTTGAGATCGGTGGCATAGCCCAACTGCCCCGGATCATTGGCGCTGCGTGCACCTTCCAACAGGCGGTTGGCCGTCGTGCCGACCTGCCCCCCTTGAGACATAAGCGCCAATTGGCCTTGAATCAGACGGTTGTTGAGATCGAGGGCGCGATCGAACGCCTTGTTCAACTGATCGAGCCCGGCCAACAATTGGACGGCATCGTTGCGGGCGTCGCCGTCGGGAAGGGTGGCTTTTACCTGTTGCAGGGACCGATCGGTTGCGGCAAAGGCGGTTTTGAACTCGGCCGTGATCGCCTGCTGGGCCGCCGGGCTGTTGGCCGTCCGGACTTTGGCGATCAACCGGCGCAAGGTTTCGAATTGCCGACCGGTATCAAGGCCGTAACCCGTGACTTCCGATGCCTGCATCATATCGTCGAGCCGTGCGGTTACACGAGACAGCGCGTCGAGACCGAAGAGCGCCGTCACCAGATTTAAGAGGATCAAAAACCCAAAACCGCTCAGAATACGGGTTCGCACGCGCAAGCGATGAAGTCCAAACATGATGTCTCTTTCCGACTTTTAAACCCGACGCCGATCCGCATCCTCACCGAATCATAAGCGTGCAGAGCCATTTATTGCATTTAAGTGCTTAATTTTTTACAAAAAATATAACTTGAGTAAAATTTAAGATATAAATTTAAAAAGTCACGAAGGTCTGTTTTAATCTTTTGAGCCTGCAATCTGCATCCCTGCCGATGACCATTGGCGGCAAAAGATCTTTAGCTTTTGCGTGCGGCGTGATTGGTTACGACTTACCGATTGTTTTTATATTTATGAGTACAACTATATTTTGACTTCATTCCCCCATTCATCGCAAAGACTGTTTTGTTTTTCCTGTAAAGAAATTCTTTTATTTTCTATTTGTCTTGAGACAAAAAGTTTAATGAACATAGGTGACATATAATAGAGCAAAAACCCCAATAACGCAGCGGCATAGAGTGTGATCCAGGTGAACGGATTGACCAGAAACTGACCAAGTTTCAGAGCCTTGTCTGGGGAATGCCATAATTGTAGGGCAAAAGGCAGGCTTGACGATGCATTGAGCGGGAAAATAGTTCTAATTAAATCTTGATTGCGGGTTTGATCCATGAACCAGCCGAGGACACTCGGCAAGAGTGAAAGAACCAAGAAAATACAAAGTGGCCGCTCGAAAGACGATAAGCCGACGACCCCGATTGCGATCAGAAGGGTGGCCGCGTTTTTTAATTTCTTTGCCCCTTCGCTGAGATGACCGGCATCGAGCCGAACCGGTAGATCGGCGGTGGCGCTCATCGCAGCCGGTTCTGCTATCGCTGCCGTTTTCGCGATTGGTTTGGAAGATGATGAGACACGCGCAGGTTTTTGTGCCATCCTACATCACTCCTAAAGCAAAAAAGCTACCAACGGTAATAATAATACCAAAAAAACTTGCAATTCTAACGGCAAAATTTCGGCCTGCAACTTGTGACATAATATCTAGTTCTTCCATTTGTTTGTCACAACGATCTAATTTTTTTAAAATTAACTGATATTCGTTCTTTGCCTTTTTAAATTTCATCTCATCTCTGCGCTGTTCATCTTCGTTATCTAAATATTTATAAAGCTTGCCAAGATCGCTTTCTTTGATGATGGCGGCAAGGCCCGCTTCCATTTTGGCGCGGGTATGGCGATTATGGAAACGATCGATGACGGATTTGCACCGTCCGGCAAAGAGATTGACCAAGCTGGGGGTCGATTTCGGCCCATAATTTTCTTGAAGATACGATAAAAGTTTGAGGGTCGCGAGGATCCGCAATCCTTGATCGGGGTTTGCGATATCGAACAAAAGCCCTTCGTCGAAATTCGGTTCGCGCATAGCCAGAAAGGCCGCGACATGGCGATCGATGGGCCACGCATCGATCAGCGCGCTTGTCGTTGCGGTTTCAAGGGCCTGCAACATCTGACCCGCCGCCATGACGTGGCGCTGTTCGATCGCGGGGGAAAGGCAATGCAAACCCGGCGACAATTCATAGGCGACGCGTTCGATACCGTGGCCGGGACGCTGGTCTTCAAGGGTTCGGCGCTGGCGTTCGAAAAAGCGTGCGAGGAGATTGTCCTCTGCCCGTGCCGGAAGCTGGCGCAAGGCCCAGAAGGCGGGCAAGCGGGCCAGAATCATCTCGATCACGGGCATCGTATCGCCTTGTCCTTGCAGGGCAGCAGCGAGGATCCCC
>DAISJD010000144.1:0-7280 GCA_036821645.1 Aliidongia sp. | reverse complement strand
GTATTAATTTATATAAATAATTATAAATAAAAAAACCTCCAAAAAAATTTGGAGGTTTGATTTATTTCTTTGGTGATCGTTAAATTAACGAAACAGCAGCAATATTTATTGAAGCCCACATCTGAAACGACGGCCGAGGGGGCATACCGTGCGACCACTCGACAAGAACAGGGCCCGATGCCAAGCGGTTTTTGCTCAAATTAAAGCAAAACCACTTGGCATCGCCTTCATCAATGGTGTGCGACCGCCAACACAGCCTGAAGGGCGGCATCCTGGGGCAGGACCTTATTTCCGGCAAAAGTCGGATCGAACCCCTGGTGACTGCTGGAGAAGGCGGCCATAGCCTGAACCAATTGGGTAACGTCCGAATAGGTCAAGGCGACGCCGTCGCCGGTAACGATCTTGTTCAGGCTATTGCCGGCATTGGCAAAATAACCTTCGACCGTGATGCTGTGATGCGTGCCCAACACATCGATCAACAGATCGCCGCCATTTTGGATGAAGAACAAGTTCTTTTCCCGAACGGTAGCAGCCAGTTGAAGATTGTTCGTTGCAACCGTATCCGTCCCCGAACCACTGAGGATGGTCGTCTGTCCAAGGCCCGCAACGAAGGTATTCATACCGTTATCCGCCGACAGAAAGTCGGTTCCGGTCCCGGCGACCAGCACATCGTTGGTCCCGCTTGCCATCAAGCGATTATTGCCGCCACCGGCCGAAAGGGTATTATTCGAACCGCCGACCGCCGTAATGGTATCGTCGCCCTGTCCGCCGAAAAGGACGTTCGCGCTGCCGCTGGCGGCGATGGAAAGGGCACCGCGCGATCCGACGACGGTGTTTTTATTGCCCTGTACCGTGACCGTGGCGGCTCCTGTCCCGCCATTCACGCGATTTTGCGTCCCGGCAACACCGATCCGATCAAACCCCGACCCGGCCGAAATCGTATTGAAATCGCCGCTCGCCGACAGAAAATCATCGCCGCCGCCGCTGATCAAAATATTGTGCGTTCCATTGACGGCGGTAATCGTGTCGTTGCCGCTGCCCCCGGCCAGAATATTGTAACTGCCATTGGCAATCAGCGTCGCATTGCCTGACCCCGCGATCAGCAGATTATTGTTGCCTTCATCGATCAGCGTGTCGGCATCGCGTCCACCCAGCAAGATATTGTTGCTGCCGCTCACCACGATGGTCGTGGTCCCGCCCGTCGCCGATAGAAACAAGCCGGAACCGGATTGACTGATGGTCGGCGGGTTGTTCGCAGGCGGCGTATCATCCTTACCGTCTCGATGTTCATGACGATCATCATCATCATCGAACTCTTCTCTATCGAAACCGGATTTATTTGAATGATTGCTCATCACTGCCTCCAACAAAAACAAAAAAACTTTTTTTTGCACAGTAATTTGTAGTGTTAAACTGCCAATTACCCTGCAAATTCTTTATGCACAATATAAAAAAAATTGGAAAAATGATATTCAAAAAAATTTTGCATTGCATCATTACTTATAGTCTCTCTTCCCATAAAAAATACTTTCGTATTTATATTTAAAAAATTTGAACATTGATTGTCACAAAAATTCAATACTAATTTGGTTAAAAATTTCAAGAAATGCATTATTCCACCAAAAAGGGAGCCTGATTTTCAAAAAAAATACTTTAAAAAAAATATAATGGAAAAAATTTTAAGTTTTTTTCATTAAAAAATCTCAATTATTTTTAAAAAATAAATATTAATCTTGGTAAAATCGATCGTGATCGAAAGACGTCCGGCATCACAAATGCTTGAGGACTTTGCGAGTGCCCTGTGATATTTCAGGACGTCCCGCTGTGCTACGGCTCCATGATGAAAATAACATCCTGCCGAAATCCTGCATAGCTTATGTGCAGCCGGAACACGCCATGACCCTTGGCAGGGATCGTCCATCTCATTAGTTTTGTGCGATCATGACTGACCCCACCCCCCTTTTAGCACTACCCGTCCATGTCCTCATCGTCGCCGCCGGACGCGGCAGTCGATTTGGCGGACCGATCCCCAAACAATATGTGATGCTGGGGGGCACGCCGGTTCTGCGCCGGACGATCGAGGCTTTTCGGCACCATCGCGCGATCTCATCGATCCGGGTCGCGATTCACCCGGACGATCAGGCGCTTTATGAAGCAGCCGTCGGCGATCTGGATTTGCCCCCACCGGTTATGGGCGGTGCCGAAAGACAAGATTCCGTGCGCCATCTCTTGCAAGATTTGGCGGCAAGCCATGACCCATCGGTACCTGCCTTCGTTTTAATCCACGATGCGGCGCGTCCGTTCGTGACCGCCGCCTTGATCGACCGGGCGATTGCCGGGCTCAACCGCCATCCGGGGGCCATTGTCGGCTTGCCGGTCACGGACACGGTCAAACGAACCGGCCCGGATCGCGTCATCCTCGACACGGTCGACCGCACCGCCCTCTGGCGCGCACAAACCCCCCAGGCTTTTCATTTTGCCGCAATTTTATCGGCCCATCGACGCCTTGCCGGGGACCATCTGACCGATGATGCAGCGCTGGCCGAACGGGCGGGCCTGTCAGTGGAAATGATTATGGGAACAGAAGAGAATTTTAAAATTACGACCGAGGATGATCTCAACCGGGCCGAACGGTTGGTGATGGCAGCGCTGGGCGATGTCCGCACCGGTCTTGGGTTCGATGTGCATCAACTGGTCCCCGGCGATCATTGTTGGATCAACGGCATCAAGATCCCCCATGACCGGAGCCTGCTGGGCCATAGCGATGCCGATGTCGGGCTGCACGCGCTCACCGATGCGATTTTAGGGGCGATCGGGGCCGGTGACATCGGGCGTCATTTTCCGCCCAGCGAACCACAGTGGCGCGGGGCCCCGTCGGATCGGTTTTTGGCCCATGCAGGCCAGCTCGTGCGGGAAAAAGGCGGTCTGATTGCGCATTGCGATGTCACCTTGATGTGCGAACGGCCCAAGATCGGCCCGCACCGCGACGCCATGGTCGCCCGGATTGCCGAGATCCTCGCGATCAGCCCGGATCGGGTCAGCGTCAAGGCCACCACCACGGAAAAGCTGGGCTTTACCGGACGCGAAGAGGGGATCGCGGCCCAGGCCATCGCGACCGTGCGTCTGCCCTTATGAGCACCCCGTACCACTTTCCAGCCGAGATCGCCGCCTTGGCGGAAGCCGTCCTCGATCGTTGCCGGACACGCGGATGGCACGTCGCAACGGCTGAATCCTGTACCGGCGGCCTGATCGCAGGGGCCCTCACCGCGATTGCCGGTTCGTCCGACGTGGTGGAAGGTGGGTTCGTAACCTATTCCAACGCCATGAAAACCCAGGTTTTAGGCGTCGCACCGCCCCTTCTCGCAGACCATGGCGCCGTCAGTCAGCCGGTAGCAGCCGCCATGGCGAAAGGCGTACTGGCCGCCTTGCCGCAGGTCGATCTCGCGGTTTCCGTCACGGGCATTGCCGGTCCCGGCGGCGGAACGCCGGGCAAGCCCGTGGGGCTCGTCTGGTTCGGTTTGGTGCGGCGGGGGGCTCCGACGAAAACCCTGTCGCGGATTTTTCCGGGGGATCGCGATGCCATTCGCCTTGCAACGGTCGCCCAAGCTTTGGAACTTTGCTACGCCGCCTCTCAATCATAAGTCTTGCTGATGCTGGCCATCGGTCTTGCAGTACTGTCCGCACTCAGTTACGGCGCATCGGATTTTTGCGCCGGAATCGGCGGGCGATCCGGTCCTTTGATGCCGCTGGTTTTACTGGCCCAGATCGCCAGTTTGTCGATCAGTCTCGTCGCCGCCCTTCTGATCGGGGGCACGCCGACGCTCGTCGATCTCGGCTGGGGGGCATCGGGCGGTCTCGTCGGGGCGTTTGGGTTGTTGGCGCTTTATTGGACATTGGCCCATGGACCCATGACCTTGGCGGCCCCGTTGACCGCCTTTGCCGCCATCGGTTTTCCCGTTGCCGTCGGCATTTTAGTCGACCATAATCCCGCAGGCACCTTATTTATCGGCGGCTTGATTCTAGGCGTGCTCGCCATTTTCTTGCTTGGCTTCACGGCCGAGACGGCACCACCTGGGCAAAGGCAGCCTTCATCGCCCATAGGGACGCCGCTTCTGATCCTGGTCGCACTCTTGGGCGGGCTTGGGATCGGCACATTTTCCATCGCGCTCAGCAAAACCGGACCCGACGCCCATCTCTGGCCCCTGGTCGCCGCACGCCTTGCCTCCTCTCTGCCGTTTTTACCGGCTTTGCCCGCCCTATGGCGTGAACGGGGGGCGACACATCGGTATGGGTTTCAGTGCGGTCTTTTCGATGGGCTCGGCAATCTTTGTTATATAGCGGCGGTGCACCGGGATGTTTTGGCCGTGATCGCCCCGATTGCCGCCTTTTACCCGGCCAGTACCGTAATCTTGGCGACGTTAATCGCCAAAGAACCTATTCGCCCCATCCAGACGATCGGTCTTGTCGGCGCTGGGATTGCAATCGGTTTAATTGCAGTTCGCTAGGCGAACATGACAGTTTATTTAAGTCATGATGGGTTGGGTTCGTCATAAAACTTGATATAGTGCGTCATCGTTTCATGTCATGGATTGTTACATGCGCCCTTATCGTTTTCATCTGGCCACCGCCCTCGTCGCCCTGTCGATCGCGGCACCGTTCGCCCCCGGCTTTGCCACGCCCGCCTTTGCCGCCGATCCGACACCAGCCGCAGCACCGACCGCGACACCGGGAGAAGCGTCCGAGGTCTGGGATCTGAAAGCCCTATACCCAAGCCCGGAAGCCTGGGAAACCGAACATAAGGCGGTCGAAGCCGCCCTTGGCGATCTTAGCAAATTCAAGGGCACGCTCGGCACGAATGCCAAGAGCCTTCTGGCCGCCTTCGATCAGATTTCCGGTCTGACCCGTCGCGGGGCCCGGCTTTACACCTACGCCAATCTGAAGGCAGATGAAGATACCCGTGAGGCCGCCAACCAATCCCGGCGCGATAAAGCCCAGGAACTGGTGAGCAAGCTCGGCGAGGCCACGGCCTTCGTCGAACCGGAAATCGCCAAGATCGGGCGCGCCAAGATCGAAGCCTTCGAAAAAGAAGAACCGAAACTCGCCAATCACGCCTATCGCCTGCGCACCATCTTGCGCAACGCCGAACATACGTTGGGCGAAGAAGCCGAATCCGTGATCGCCGCCAGTGGTCAGGTCTTGAGCCAGTCTGAGGCGATCTATAGCCTGCTTGCCAACTCCGACATTGCCTGGCCCACGATCGAGATCGGCGGGAAGAAGGTGCTGCTCGACCAAGAAGGGTATGTCGCAAGCCGCAACGATCAGGATCGCGAAACGCGCAAGCGCGTGTTTGAAAATTTCTGGACCACGATGGGGCAATATAAAAACACCTTCGGGGCCACCATGTCCGCGCATCTGCGCGGCACCGTGTTTCAGTCCAAGGTGCGCAAATATCCCAATTCGCTCACCTATGCGCTGGCCGACACGAATATGCCGGAAAGCGTTTACAAGACGCTGGTCGCCGAAACCAATGCGGGCCTGCCGACCCTGCACCGTTATTTCACGCTGCGCAAGAAGTTGCTGGGCTTGAACGAGATGGGCTATTACGACGTTTACGTCCCGCTCGCCAAACCGACCAAGAGCAGCTATACCTTGGCCGAGGCACAGGCCCTCACCCTCGATGGGGTGAAGCCGTTGGGCGATGCCTATCAAAAGGACCTGGCCGACGGTTTCAAATCGAATGCCATGCACGCAAAACCGCAGCGCGGCAAACGGTCGGGTGCCTATATGGATGGTAGCGCCTATGACGTGCGCCCGTTCGTGTTGATGAGCTTCTCCGGCAATTACGAAAGCGTATCGACCTTGGCCCATGAATGGGGCCATGCCATGCATTCGGTGTTCGCCAATAAGGCGCAGCCTTGGGAAACCTCGCAATATTCGACTTTCATCGCGGAAATTCCCTCAACGACCAACGAAATGCTGCTGGTCGACCATGTGATCGCCACGGCCAAAACCAAAGACGAAAAAATCTACGCTTTGAGCCAGGCCCTCGAACTTTTGCGCGGAACCTTCTTCCGTCAGGCTATGTTCGCCGAGTTCGAATTGAAAACCCATCAGGCAATCGAAAAGGGTGAAGCACCAAACGGGGCGACTTATACGGAAATCTATCTCGATCTCTTAAAACGTTATCATGGTCACGACAAAAACGTGGTCAAGATCGACGATCTCTACGGCATCGAGTGGGCGTATATTCCCCATTTCTATAATGATTTCTACGTCTACCAATATGCGACCTCGATCAGTGCCGCCGCCTATTTCGCCGAAGGCATCGAAAAGGGCGATACGACCTTGCGCGACAAGTATTTCACCATGCTAAAGGCAGGCGGTTCCGACGATCCGTATGAGATCGTCAAACGGGCGGGCCTCGACATGGCGTCGCCGGCCCCCTATCGGGCGATCGTCGCGCGCATGAACCGCTTGATGGATCAGTTGGAAGCCGCCATGGCGGAAAAAAACTAAGCCCACGATATTGGGTAACGGGGCGGCCTGCCGGTCGCCTCGTTTGCGCGCGGTCAACGGTTTCTCCCGCCCGCCCGAACGGCAAGCAACTCTTAGTCATTTTCGGCGCATGCTCGTCCTTGAGACCACAAGAGGAGGCAGCCCATGTCCCCGCCCATGTCGCCGCTGATGTCCCCAATTGATCTTGCCGAGTTCATGCGGTTTTCATCCCTGATCCTCATTCCGATCATCGGCCACTTGGCCTGGCAAACCTTGGGGTGGGCACGGCGTCAGGATTATCATGCCCGAAAGTTACAATTGCTCTATGTCCGCACGCCGCCGCTGCTCAATATCGTGGCAGGCTTGTTGTTTTTAGGATTGGGTACCTTGAACGGGATATTTTTGGCGGAAACCGGGGCCGTTGCCCTTGGACAAGGCACGCTCGTCTGTTTTGTGAGCGGTGGCTTTACACTGACGATGGGAATTTGGGGGGAATTGAGGGCGGACGTTCACAAAAAAACCCGCAGGCCACCGTGAAAGGTGTACAGCAGATCCTGTTATCTTGTCATGGCCCCAATCAAGAAATCGATTCGATGCCCAATCATTATCGGTAAACAGATCTAAAAGAGCCTTATTTTTTAAAGCGGCGCAGATCGAAGCAATACAATAAAAAAATAGCATTACCCCAATAGAGAGTTCATTAAAAATACCCTCAATTGTCATATTAAATTCAAAATTAAAAAAATATTATGAGGCAATTAAATTTTATAATCTTGCAAATAATC
>DAISJD010000143.1:0-7307 GCA_036821645.1 Aliidongia sp. | reverse complement strand
CCCCGTCACACCCCCCCGATCGCCGCGCCTTCTGCCCCAGCCTGTTTCGCATCGTCCCGGCCCAGGATGGCGGCATCTGCCGGATCAGGCTCGATCTCGGACGGATCGATCCAGCTCAGATGCGCGCGGTGGCACAGGCCGCCCACCGACACGGCAATGGGATCATCGAACTTACCAACCGGGCCAACCTGCAAATCCGGGGCATCGAACCCGGTGCCGAGGCGGCGACCATCGCCATCCTGGCCGAGGCGGGTTTAGCCCCCCGCGACCCATCGCGCGACGATATCCGCAATGTCCTGATCAGTCCCATGGCCGGGATCGACCCCCATGAATGCATTGATCCGACACCGCTCGCCCGCGCCATCCTGGAGCATCTCAGAACATGGCGCGACGCGCCTGCCCTTTCGGCGAAATTTTCCATCTCGATCGATGGCGGCGGATCGATCGGGGTCATGGACCATGCCCATGATCTGTGGCTTGCCGCATGCCGCACGAAGGAGGGCGCGCCGTTTTACCGGATCGGGTTTGCCGGGGCCCCCGGCGATCCCATCCCGGATCGGACCCCCGTTTACGGCCTCGCCCCGGATCAGGCTCTCCCCTTCGTTACGGGCGTCCTCGCTCAGGTGGTGAGGCACGCGGGCAATGGCGGCATGCCCCACCGGTTGAAGGACATTCTGGCGACCCTCTCCGTGCCCGCCTTTTTGGATCGGATCGAACGGACGACCGGCCTTTCGGTAACCGGGATCGGTGCAGGCGATCTTGCCCCGCAAGCGCCACCGAGTTTTCGCCCGCTCGGCCCCCATCCACAACGTGAGGCCGGCCGGACCGCCATCGGGGCCATGCCGTTTCTGGGCAGGCTCACCCCGGAACGCTGGACGGCACTTGCCGACCGGCTCCACCGAGAGGGTGGCGATGGCGAAATCCGGCTGACCCCCTGGCAGGGTTTCGTCATCCCCGACCGCACGGCCCCGGAAGTCGGCCCTTTGCTGCGCGATCTTTCGACCCTCGATTTCATCACGGACCCGGATGACCCACGGGCCGCCCTCATCACCTGCGCCGGATTGCCCGGCTGCGGGTCTAGCCATCGCGATTGCAAGGCCGATGCGGCCCGCCTCGCCCCCTCTTTGCCGCCCCGATTGGCGGGCCGACGCATTCACCTGTCGGGCTGTACCAAGGGCTGCGCGCACCGGGCCATGGCCGATGCGACCCTGATCGCCCGCCCGGATCAAACCTACGATCTCTATCGTCCGGGACCGGAAAAACCCTTCGGCACCGTCACGCGCCGCAGCATCGCGGTGGCTGATCTGTCAGAAGAGATTGGGTCCCTCGCCGCCGATCTTGTATAAGTCTTGCCCGCCTAGAGGATATCGCCAGTAACAGGAACAAGCATGCATGATTATATTCGGGACGGTGCCGAGATTTATCGCCGTTCCTTCGCCATCATCCGGGCCGAGGCCGATCTCAGTGACATCCCGACGAGCCTGGAAAAACTCGCCGTTCGGGTCGTTCACGCCTCCGGGATGGTGGATATCGTGCAGGATCTGGGCTTTTCCGCCGATGCGGGCTTGGCCGGACAGGCGGCACTCAAGGCCGGTGCGCCGATTTTATGCGATTGCCGTATGGTGGCCGAAGGCATCACCCGGTCCCGCCTGCCGATGACCAATCCGATCCTCTGCACCTTGCACGATCCGTCCGTTCCGGCCTTAGCGGCCAGCCTCGGCACGACCCGCACGGCCGCCGCCTTGGAGTTGTGGCGGCCGCATCTGGCAGGGGCCGTCGTTGCGATCGGCAATGCGCCCACGGCCCTGTTTCACCTGCTGGACCTTCTTGAAGCCGGTGCCCCGCGCCCTGCCCTCATCATCGGCATGCCGGTCGGGTTCGTGGGGGCGGCGGAATCGAAGGATGCCTTGGCCGCCAATCGCCTGGGCCTGCCCTATGTCATCGTGCGCGGCAGACGCGGCGGCAGTGCCATGACCGTGGCCGCCGTCAACGCCCTTGCAAACGAGGTCGAATGATGGTCGGGCGGCTTTATGGGGTCGGGGTCGGCCCCGGCGATCCTGAACTCGTCACCCTGAAGGCCCTGCGCCTCATCCGGGCAGCCCCGGTGATCGCCTTTCCCGTCGCCAAGGGGCGGCGTTCCAACGCGCTTGCCATCGTCGAAGAATACTTGTCGCCGGATCAGATCCACCTGCCGATGGTCTATCCCGTCACCACGGAAAAATTGGCCCCGCCCGACGATTACGAGGCGATCATCGCCGATTTTTACGATGAAGTGGCCCGCCTTGTCGCAGGCCATCTCGATGCCGGTCGCGATGTCGCGGTCTTGTGCGAGGGCGACCCGTTCTTCTACGGTTCCTATATGTATCTGCATCTGAGGCTCGCCCATCTCTATGAAACCGTGGTGGTGCCCGGCGTCTGTTCCATGTTGGCCTCCGCCTCGGTTCTGGGGGCGCCGCTCGTGTTTCGCAATCAAATGCTGAGCGTGATTTCCGGGGTCTTGGACAAAGAGGCCCTGACCAGACGGCTCGGCACCTGCGAAGCCGCCGTCATCATGAAGCTGGGCAGCAATTTCGCCAAGGTCTTGGGCGTGCTGAACGACCTTAATCTCACTGCGCGCGCACTCTATATCGAACGGGCGACCATGGGCAATCAACGGATCGTCCCGATTACAGCGGTCGATCCGAAGTGCGTGCCGTATTTTTCCATGATCTTGATCCCCGGTGCCTGGTCCGTCCCATCGACGACGAGCGCCAACTGAAATGCGCGACACGCAATCCCCCGTCATTTTGATCCTAGGCCCCGGCAGTCTCGGCACGGCGCGCCGGATCAAGGCAGCCTTAGGTGCGGCCCAAATCCACGGTCTATCGGGGCGCATTGCCGACCCGGTCGACGGGATCTATCCGCATCTGGGCGACGAGATCCGCCGCTTATTCGCCGCCAATCGGCCGATCGTCGCACTCTGCGCCGCCGGGATCGTCATTCGGGCGTTGGCACCGCTTCTATCCAATAAACGGGCCGAACCGCCGGTATTGGCCGTTGCCGAGGATGGCAGTGCGGTCGTCCCACTGTTGGGTGGGCTTGCCGGGGTCAATGATCTGGCCCGCAGGGTCGGTGCCGCCCTTGCCACGAAACCGGCCATCACAACGACGGGCGAAATCCGCTTCGGCCTTGCCCTGGACGCGCCGCCGCCGGGTTGGGTGCCCGCCGATCTTGATGCGGGCAAAGCCTTCATGAGCGATCTGTTGGCCGGGGCCACCGTGCGGCTCTCGGGCTCGGCACCTTGGATCGAAAAGAGCGCCCTGCCCTTTGCCGAAACGGCCAATCATGAGATTCTGATCACGCTCGAAACGGTGCCGCCCCACCCGAATCGGCTTGTCTATCACCCAAAAGCCCTGGCGATCGCCCTCGACCCGGCTACGGGGATCCTCGACGATCCCGCACTTGCGCGCCGCATTCTCGATGAAATGGCCGGACTGTCGCTGGCGCGCCCCGCCCTGGCGCTCATCGCCGCCCCGCAATCGGGGGCGGGCGATCAACGCCTCTATGCCTTGGGCCACACCCTCGATCTGCCGGTCCGCCTGCTGCCGGATCACGCGGGGGCCGATCAGGCCCATAGCCTCGCCGCCGCGATCGTCGGGGAAAACGGCACGATTTATGCGGCCTCAAACGGGCTTGCCATCGCAGGGACCGATCGGCCGATCGCCGTTGAAACGGTGGGCCGGGCGCGCGGCAGGCTCGCCGTGGTGGGCCTCGGCCCCGGTGCCGCATCCTGGCGCAGCCCGGCGGTGGCGGCAGAATTGGCCCGTGCCACCGATATCATCGGCTATGCCCCTTATGTGGCCATGGCCGAACCGCTCGGCGCCCATCAGGTGCGCCATCTTTCCGACAACCGCCAGGAACTTGATCGATCCCGGACCGCCCTTGATCTTGCCGCCACGGGCCGGTCGGTCGTCCTGGTCTCGTCCGGCGATCCCGGCATTTTCGCCATGGCGGCGGCCGTGCTCGAAACCTTGGAAAATGCCCTCGACCCCGCCTGGGCAGGGGTCGAGTTGGTGATCGAGCCCGGCATTACGGCGGCCCAGGCCGCCGCCGCCCGGGTCGGGGCTCCCTTGGGTCACGATTGCTGTCTTCTGTCTCTATCCGACGTGTTGAAACCCTGGGGCGTCATCGAAGCGCGCTTGGCCGCCGTCGCCGCCGCCGACCTCGTGATCGCCCTCTACAACCCGATCTCGCGCCATCGGCCGTGGCAATTGGCAGAGGCGGTCGCGATTCTGCGGTCCTATCGCGGCGACGACACGCCTGTCATCCTCGCCAAAGATGTCGGGCGGCCGGACGAGGCGGTGCGCACCGTGTGTTTGGGTGATCTTGCGGGCGATCGGGCCGCCGCCGCGGTCGATAGCCGGACCCTCGTCATCGTCGGCTCGTCCCGCACCCGGCGGTTCATCGATCAAGGCGGCACGGCCTGGACCTATACCCCGCGCTTTTACCACCCGGCACAAACGGTACAGGATCACGGCCCATGAGCGACGATCTCAGCAGCTTGCGCGCGCGATGCCGCAAAATTCTTTCCGGTCATCGGCTGATGAACGGTCGGCAATGGCTCGGCCATTTGGCGGCATCGCGGTTTGCCGACGCCATCCCCGACGAATACGGCACCGGCACCTTGGTGCAGCAATTGGAACGGGAATGCGCCACCTTACTCGGCATGGAAGCCGCCCTTTTCCTGCCGAAAGGCATCATTGCCCAGCAAATCGCCCTCAGGGTTTGGGCCGATCGGTCCGGGCGGTCGACCATCGCCCTCCACCCCAAATCCCATATCGCCTGCGATGAGGCGGATGCCATCGAACGGTTGCACCCGCTGGCCCTGACCAGGATCGGACGCGATTTTTCGCCCTTCACCTGCGATCACCTGATCGCCGCCCATCAACGGTTCGGGGCCGTCAGCGTCGAACTGCCATTGCGCCGGGCGGGGTTCAAACTGCCCGCTTGGCAAGAACTTGTGGCGATTTCCCGCTGGTGCCGCGCCGAGAATATCCCGTTCCATATCGATGGGGCGCGGCTTTGGGAATCCCAGCCTTATTACGCGCGGCCCCTCTCGGAAATCGCAGGCTTGGCCGATTCCGTCTATGTCTCGTTTTACAAAGGGTTGGGCGGACTCGGTGGCTCAGTCCTCGCTGGCAGCACCGCCTTCATCGATCAGTGCCGCCCGTGGCAAACCCGTCATGGCGGTGCCCTTTATACTGCGTTTCCCCTGATCATTGCCGCCCTTTTGGGATTGGAAACCCATTTACCCCGGATGGCGGCCTATCATGACCGGGCAAAAACCGTGGCGGCGGCCCTTGGTTCCATCCCCACCATCAGCATCGCCCCGTCGCCGCCGCAGACCAACGGCTTTCAACTTTATCTGCCGGGAAGGCCTCAGGCCCTGGAAACCGCCCACCGTGCCATGGCCGAAACGGAGGGGCTGTGGCTGTTCCGAAGCTTCGCCGAGACGGCCGAAATGGATCGAACCATGGTGGAAATTTCGATCGGGGATGCCGCCGACGATTGGACCGACGCCGAGATCGTTGATGCCGTCGCCCGCCTGATTGCGGGCACCTAGACTGACAACCGCCTGATTGCGGGCACCCGGACCGATTGAAACCGGTTTCGGTTCAGCCGAGCATAGTTTCGATCCAGGCCATCGCCCCTGCGACATCGGCCACCACCGGCACGTTTGGGCGAGGGGGGCGGTCGATCAGGATCACGGGGCTTGCGTGTGCGTGGGCGACGGCGAGTTTCGCCTCGGTCATGGAACCGCCGCTATCCTTGGTGACGAGGGCCGTAATCCCGTGTTGGCACCATAAGGCCCGCTCGGCTTCTTCAGTAAACGGCCCGCGCGCCACGATCAGGTGATAGGTAGCAAAGGGCGGCATCGGGTCGGGTGGGTCGAGGGTGCGGATCAAGAACCAGGGCGGCACGGCGAGATGGGCCGCAGCATCCGCGAACGGGGCCAATTCCTGACGCCCGACGGTCAGGAAAATCCGCCCGCCCATGGCTGCGGCATGGGCTGCTGCCGCTGCCATATCGGGCACCCGATGCCAGCAGGCCCCCGCCATCGGCGCGAAACCGGGCCGTTCCAGGCGCAGGATCGGCACGCCCGCAGCACGGGCAGCATCCGCCGCATGCCACCCCATCTGGCGGGCGAACGGGTGGGTCGCATCGATCACCGCCGTCACCCCCGTCGTCTCAAGGTACGTCGTCAAGCCCGCCACCCCCCCGAACCCGCCGATCCGCACGGATCCGGCCGGCAGGCGCGGGTTCAGGCTGCGCCCGGCAAGGGACGTCACGCACGCGAGATCGGATCGCCCCGCAAGCCGTTCGGCCAGGGCATAGGCATCCCCCGTCCCCCCCAACAGGAGGACACGATGTCGGTTGGCACGCAGAATGATACATCCTTTCTCGTCAATCGGGATCGGTGCGTGGGGTGCCACGGCTTGCGTGCCAGAAAGCACCACGATATAAAGCACCGAGATATACAGCAGGATGTCGCTCTGATCCTAGCATGATGAAGGATGAATTCATGAACGGCCCGATCCGGTTACGGACATTTTTCGTGCTTCTTTGCGCCGCCTGTCTTCCCCTGGCCCTGCCTGCCACGGCCCAGACCAAACCGAAACCCAGCCTGTTCAAACCCATCCCCCTCACGGAGATGGAAGCCGATCAGTTCGTGGCCTATGGTGCCATGGTGGAAAAGCGCAAGAAATTCCTTTTCGAGCCCAACCTGCCCTATCTGAAACTGGCGGCGACGATCACAGACGCGGTGAAGGCGGCGACGGCGGCCCTTGCCAAGGGTAACGCGGAACAGGCGCTCGCAGCCCTGGACCCGATTGCGGCGATCCGTCCGATCGAAGAGATACCGACCCCGGAACTCATCAGCCTTTATAGTTTCATCCTGGGCAAACTCGGACAAAGCGAAAAACAGCGGTCCATGCGGTTCTTCTTGTTCGGCATCAATCAGGCCATCGCCCAGAGCGGGGACGGGCTCAGCCCGAAATCGGCCGTGCCGGTGATTTTCGTCAGCGAAGAATATGCCTGGCTCAAAGACAAGGATCTGACCCTGGTCAAACAAACCATCGAACAGGACGAGACCCACGCCTACGATGTCATGACTGCGCGCGATCAAGCCGGGACTGAACGGGACTATTATTTCGAGATAACCCCACTCTTTAAGCGCTATCAACAAGCCTTGACCCGGTGATCGATCGCGTCTTCTTAACCGTTAAAGGGAAATGACGATGCCACCGACCCATGACGCCGCCCAGGCC
>DAISJD010000142.1:0-7312 GCA_036821645.1 Aliidongia sp. | reverse complement strand
TTTTTTTTTTTCCAGGCAGAGGCCGGCATCCGGGTCCCTCTCTGGTCTCGTGGCCTGGGAGATTTGTAAAAGATGCCGGATCAACAACCGATCGAGACTAAGCGCCACCGCCAAATGATCGTCCGCCGGCGACGGAAACCCCGTCGCCCCCGCCCCCATCGCCCTTGCCTGATCCGTCTTCATCACCATCGCCGCCTCGCGTCGCAGCACCACGCAGAAAGCGATCTTATCAAATGAACTTTAAAAGAACAAATAAGAATTTTTATGGAATGTTCTAGCAAAAATTAGACCATTCCTGTTCTTAATTGTTTTTCTTGCCAAATCAAGGGCGATCGGAATATCCTCTCCTAGAGGATAGGATAAATGCCATGACCCTGCACGCAACGCACCCCGATATCGTCAAACGCCTGAAACGGGCGGAAGGCCATCTCAAAAGCATCATCGCGATGATGGAATCGAATCGCCCCTGTCTTGACATTGCCCAGCAATTGCAGGCGGTCGAAAGCGCCGTCGCGGCGGCCAAGAAAACCCTGATCCACGACCATATCGACCATTGCCTCGACCGGGCGATCCGGGGCGGCGGTCAAGACGCCGCCACCGTCATCCACGAATTCAAGACAATCACGAAATATCTTTGAAAGACGGACCCATGACCGAGTTTTCCACCCTGATCGCCGAGGGCAATGCCTGGCTTTTCATCCCCAGCGCCATCTTGCTGGGGGCGTTGCATGGGCTTGAACCCGGTCATTCCAAAACCATGATGGCGGCCTTCATCATCGCCGTGCGCGGCACCGTGACCCAGGCCGTCCTGCTGGGCTTATCGGCGACCCTCTCCCATACGGCGATCGTTTGGGTCGTCGCCCTGGCCGGATTGTCATTCGGCAGCCGGTTCGACGGCGAGACCAACGAACCCTATTTCCAACTGGCCTCGGCCATCCTGATCATTGCCGTCGCCCTGTGGATGCTGGCCCGCACCTGGTCCGAAGAACGCGCCTTCCGGCGACACGCGCACCCGTCAAGCCACGGGCATCACGGGCATAGCCACGGCCACGATCATCACCACGGGCATGGACACCATCACCATCACCATCACCATGATCACGACCACCACCATGACCATCACCATCACCCGCATCCGCACGGGCATGAGGACCAAACCGGCTATCAGGATGCCCATGAACGCGCCCATGCGGCGGATATCGCCCGGCGCTTTGCCAACCGCACCGTCACCACGGGCCAGATCATCCTGTTCGGCCTGACCGGCGGTCTCGTCCCCTGCCCCGCCTCAATCACGATTTTATTGCTGTGCCTTCAGTTGAAACAAGTCAGTCTCGGCCTCGCCCTGGTCTTGTGTTTCAGCATCGGCCTTGCCCTCACCATGGTTGCCTCAGGCACCCTTGCCGCTTTGAGCGTGCGCCATCTCGCCCGGCGCTGGAATGGGTTCGGCACCTTCGCCCGCCGGGCCCCCTATTTTTCCGGGGCCGTCATCCTGATCGTCGGGCTGTCGATCGGCTATGAGAGCGTCCGCGCGCTGTCCCTCTGGTAATCGGGGGTTAAAAACCATCCGGTTTTTGCCATGAAAAATCGACGCACCCATAAAAATTCGTCACCAGCATCTCAATCTGGCGCAATTCCCGGTCAATCACCTGCCAGGCGACGGCGTCGTCAGTGCGCCGACTCACCCTTCTTGAAAAAAATCATAGATCTTGCGCGCCACGGTCTTATTGATGCCCGGCACCTGTTCAAGGTCGCTGAGCCCGGCGCGCTGCACCGCGCGGGCGGACCCGAAATGCAGCAGCAGGGCTTTTTTGCGGGCGGGGCCGATGCCCGGCACCTCGTCCAAGGGGGACGTGACGAGGGCTTTTTGGCGTTTCGCCCGATGGGTTCCGATGGCAAAGCGATGGGCCTCGTCCCGCAGGCGTTGCAGGTAATACAGCACCGGGTCTTTCGGGTCGAGGGAAAAGGGTCCCCGATCCGCCATGAAAAACCGTTCGCGCCCGGCATTGCGATCGGGCCCCTTGGCGATCGCGACCAAGGTAACGTCCGCGATGCCGAGATCGGCCAGGACACGGGCCACACTCGCCAATTGTCCGGCCCCGCCATCGATCAGGACCAGATCGGGCCATTGATCCGCCGTCTCGCGCTGGGCCTCGTCCAGGCCCCGTTGAAACCGCCGGGTCAAGACCTCGGCCATCATCGCGTAATCATCACCGGCCCGATAGGCTGCCCCCGTGCTGGGCAAAGGGTTATGGGCCGAGACGGCGATCGCCCCTTTGATCGTGAATTTGCGATAGGCGCTTTTGACGAAGCCTTCCGGCCCCGCAACGATCATGGCCCCGATCGCATGGGTGCCTTGGATATGGCTGTTATCGTAGACTTCGATCCGATTGATCGGCTGATCGATCCCGAACAAGGTGCCAAGCTTGTCCAACAGGCGGCGATGGGTCGTGGCTTCGGCCTGATGGCGGGCCAGGGCCTCGCGGGCATTGGTCAGGGCATGCTCGACCAGTTTCAACTTATCGCGCCGCTGCGGAATCTGGATCGCCACCTTATGCCCTGCCAATGCGCCAAGCGCCTCGGTCAAGAGTTCGGTATCGGCCGGCCGGTCGCTCAAAAGAATAAGGGGTGGGGGCTGGTTGCCGGCATAGAATTGCCCGATGAAGGCGGCCAAGACCCGATCCACCCCCATCTGGCGATCGTGGCTTGGAAAATAGACCCGATTGCCCCAATTCTGACCGTTGCGAAAGAAAAACACCTGAATGCAGGTCTGGCCCGCCTCTTGATGGGCCGCGATGATATCGGCATGGCCGACCCCTTCGACATTGATCGTCTGATCGGCTTGGACCTGGGCCAAGGCGCGCAGGCGATTGCGCAATTCAGCCGCCCGTTCGTAATCCAGCACATCGGCCGCCGCCATCATCTCTTGGGCTAGACGCTGATTGATTTCGGTCGAACGCCCGGTCAGGAAATCCCGCGCCTCGGCCACCAGTTTCAGATAGGCATCCTGCGAGATCCGGTCGACGCACGGTGCCGAACAGCGTTTGATCTGATATTGCAGGCAGGGGCGCGTGCGGCTGGTAAAGATCGCATCGCTGCACGCGCGCAGCAAAAACGCCCGGTGCAGGGCCGTGATGGTGCGGTTGACAGCCCCTGCCGAGGCGAACGGCCCGAAATATTCCCCCTTTTCACTGCGCGCACCGCGATGCTTGGTCAATTGCGGCACCGGATGATCGGAACGCAGATGAATATAGGGAAACGATTTATCATCGCGCAGCAGCACATTGAACCGCGGCCGCAGGGTCTTGATCAGATTGCTTTCCAGCAGCAGGGCGTCGACCTCGGTATGGGTCGTCACCACGATCATGGACGCCGTTTCCGCCACCATCCGGCGGATACGGGTCGATAGCCCGTTCAAATTCGTATAGTTCGTCACCCGGTTTTTAAGCTGGCGCGCCTTACCCACATAAAGCACATCGCCCGCCGCATTCAACATCCGATAGACGCCCGGTGACAGAGGCAACGATTTCGCCACGCCGCGAATGACCGCGACCCCGGCGGCGATCGCACTGTCGGCGGGCAGGGCTTCTTCCAGGGAAAACCGCCCCGCCTCTTCCGGCAGCGAGAGGGTTTCGATCGCGTCATCAGAGCATTCCGGCGTCGGCACATTCGTCATCATACACGATCAATCCAGCAACAGGGCCAAACGCATGATCCACAGGGCTTTGTTCATGTATCCACGGAATCTGTGGATAACTGTGTGGGAAAGTACAGGATGAACGGCTGAGAGCGGCACAGGCCCTAGGGTTTCCCGTAGTTGGCTATTTTTTAGGCATTTTATATAAACCATTGATTTTAATATATTTTAATTATGTCAATACCGTTAACGTCTCATTGAGGGGCCATCTACGCGATTTTCCCATAGGGTGCCGCCCAAGAAAACATGGCTGTGAACAACTCCCCCCCCGAATCACCCGCACCCAATCTTTGCATCGATAAGTCAAGCCCGATCGCCATCATGAAGCAAACCGCTCGATCGCCACACCGACCGAGGCGACATCCTGATAAACGTCGAGTTTTTCAACTTGTACCGCGACCTTTTGCAGACGTTTATCGGCCAAACAAAGCTGTGCAATCTGTTCGGCCAGGGTTTCGATGAGATAGAGATGGTCGCTTTCGGTGATCATTTGACGCAATTTGGTAATTATTGCGTCATAACAGACGACATTGCGCAAATCATCCTGCAACGGGGTGCCGTCATCTTCAACGCAGAGATCAAGATTGATCCGAACCCGTTGCACCCCCTGTTGTTCATGGGCATGCACCCCGATCCGACAGGGCAGGACAAAATCACGCACGAAGACGCGGCGGGTGGTCGGGGCGGCGGGGCGATCCGCCGGGATGGCGGCAGTCAGGGGTTTCATCATGGCCGTCATTTTTCTTACTCCGCCCCTTCGTGCGCACTGATCCCGGCACTGGCGGGAAAGCCCCAGCCCAGATGCTGTCCCCCGTCCAACGCGATCATCTGACCCGTCACCGCGCGCGCCTTCACCAAAAACAACACCGTTTCGGCGATTTCCGCCGGACTGGTCCCCCGTTGCAACGGCATGCGCGCGCATTGTTCGGCAAATTGCGCCTCGGTCTGATGGATGGATGGCAGAGTGGGGCCGGGCCCGATGGCATTGACGCGGATGCGCGGGGCCAAGGCCAAAGCCATGGTCTGGGTCAAGGTCCAAAGGGCTGCCTTACTCACCGTATAGCTCATGAAATGCGGGGTGAGGTTCCAAACCCGTTGATCGATCAGATTGACGATGATCCCCGACATATCCCCCGGCAAGGCGGCGGCGAAGGCCTGGCTCAAGACGAAGGGGGCCCGCAGATTCGGTTCGAGATGGTAATCCCAACTGGCCCGCGTCGTACTCGCCAGCGTATCATACTCGAAGGTCGAGGCGTTATTGACGAGACACCCGATCGGCCCCAGGGCCGCCGTTGCGGCGGGCACCAGGCGGGCGACATCCGCCTCGACGGCGAGATCGGCCTGGAAGGCCTCGGCCACACCGCCTGCCGCCACGATCTCGGCGACCAGGCTTTCCGCCGCCGCGCGGGATTGGTGATAATGCACCCCGACCTGAAAACCGGCCTCGGCCAAGCTTTGGGCGATCGCCCGCCCGATCCGTTTGCCGGCACCCGTGACCAACGCCCCCCGGGGCATCCCATCGGGCAATCCGGCACCCGGCCCGGTCGTCTTCTCTATCGGCACGACTTCCCCCATCCTTCCCAAGACCTGCATCATCGCGCAAAGCCCAAACACTGACCCGTTATCGCCCGCGTTTGTTGCGGGCCTTGGCGCGCGCACTGCCCCGGGCATCGGTCCCCGCTTTACCCCCGGTGGACCGGGCGGCAACAGTCGGGCGGGCCGTCGTCTCATAGACGAGCGGCACACCCAAATCCTGACTTTCCAACCGTTTGATTTCGTCGCGCAGGCGGGCCGCCTCTTCAAATTCGAGATCGGCCGCCGCCGCCCGCATCCGTTTGTCGAGATCGGCCAACACCGCCTTCAGATTGGCCCCGACATAGGCGGTGCGATCGGCATCGATCGTGACGGTCAATGAATCCTGCGCATAGACCGATTGGATGATGTCGCCGATCTGGCGTTTGACGCTTTCCGGGGTGATGCCGTGGGCGGCATTATAAGCCTGCTGCTTTTCCCGGCGGCGCGCGCATTCGTCCAACGCCGCCTGCATGCTGTTGGTGATGCGGTCGGCATAGAGAATGGCGCGGCCCTCGACATTGCGCGCGGCCCGACCGATCGTCTGGATGAGCGACGTGCGCGAGCGCAGATACCCTTCTTTGTCGGCATCGAGAATCGCCACCAACGCGCATTCGGGAATATCCAACCCCTCGCGCAGCAGGTTGATCCCGATCAAGACGTCGAACGCCCCGAGACGCAGATCCCGGATGATCTCGATCCGCTCCAACGTATCAACGTCGGAATGGATATAGCGCACACGGATGCCCGCTTCGTGCATATATTCGGTCAGCGCCTCGGCCATTTTCTTGGTCAGGGTCGTCACCAACACCCGGTGGCCCTGCTGCGCCGCATCCCGGCATTCCGCCAACAAATCGTCGACCTGGGTTTCCGTCGGACGGATGATGCAGACCGGATCGATGAGCCCGGTCGGACGCACGACCTGTTCGATGAAGGCCCCGCCCGTGCGGTCCAATTCCCAGGGGCCGGGGGTCGCCGACACGAAAATCGTCTGGCCCCGCATCCGTTCCCATTCCTCGAATTTCAGCGGGCGATTATCCATACAGGATGGCAGGCGGAAGCCATATTCGGCCAGGGTCGATTTGCGTTGAAAGTCGCCCTTATACATGCCGCCGATCTGGGGCACAGTGACATGGCTTTCATCGATGACGACGAGCGCATCGTCCGGCAGATATTCGAACAGGGTCGGCGGCGGTTCCCCCGCCCCGCGACCGGAAAGATAGCGCGAATAATTTTCGATCCCGGCACAGGCCCCGGTCGCCTGAATCATTTCCAGATCGAACCGGGTCCGTTGCTCCAACCGTTGCAATTCGACCAGTTTGTTTTGCGCCTGCAATTCATCGAGACGGGCGACGAGATCGGCCTTGATCTCCTTCACCGCCTGTTGCAGGGTCGGGCGCGGCGTGACGTAGTGGCTGTTGGCATAGATGCGGATCTCGGGCAAGGATGCGACCTTTTCCCCGGTCAGGGAATCGATTTCATAGATCGCCTCCAACTCGTCGCCGAACAGCGACAAGCGCCAGGCCCGATCCTCATAGTGGGCGGGGAACAGTTCGACCGTATCGCCGCGCACCCGAAACGTGCCGCGTTGAAACGCCAGATCGTTGCGCCGATATTGCAATTCCACCAATTGCCCCAAGAGCAGGGTCCGATCGATCCGCTGCCCCTTGGCAAGGTCGATCACCATGCGCGAATAGGTTTCGACCGACCCGATACCATAAATACAACTGACGCTCGCCACGATGATCACATCGCGCCGTTCCAGGAGGGCGCGGGTCGCGGCATGGCGCATCCGGTCGATCTGTTCGTTGATCGAGCTTTCTTTTTCGATATAGGTGTCGGTCCGGGCGACATAGGCCTCGGGTTGATAATAGTCGTAATATGACACGAAATATTCGACCGCATTGTCGGGAAAGAAACTTTTCATTTCGCCGTAAAGCTGGGCCGCCAGGGTTTTGTTCGGGGCGAGGACCAGGGCCGGGCGCTGTACCGCCTGGATCGTATGGGCAATGGTGAAGGTCTTGCCCGACCCCGTGACCCTCAACA
>DAISJD010000141.1:0-7339 GCA_036821645.1 Aliidongia sp. | reverse complement strand
CCCTGGTCGCCCGGATGGGGGCGGGCGCCCTGCCGGTCGTCGAGCCGGATCTCGATGATTTGCTGGCCCGCAATCGTGACCGGATCGATTTTTCGATCGATCCCGCCGCACTCGCCGCGTGCGATCTCGTCTATGTCGCCCGCGACGTGCCGACCGACGATGCCGGGCAGAGTGATCTTACCCCGGTGCGGGATCTGATCGCCCGGATCCAGCCCCATCTTGCGGCCGATGCCTGTCTCGTCATGCTGTGTCAGGTGCCGCCGGGCTTTACGCGCAGTTTGTCCCTTTCCCCCGACCGGCTCTTCTATCAGGTGGAAACCCTGATTTTCGGTCGTGCGATGGAACGCGCCCTTCATCCCGAACGCATTATTCTGGGCCAAGCACGTGCCGCCGCCCCGGTGCCGTCAGCACTCGCCGAGTTTCTGGATCTGTTTCAGGCCCCGATCCTGCCCATGGCGTATGAAAGTGCCGAACTCGCCAAATTGTCGATCAATCTCTGTCTCGTGGCGTCGGTTTCGGTGGCCAATGTTCTGGCCGATCTTTCGGGGCGGGTCGGGGCCGATTGGGGCGAAATCGTTCCCGCCTTGAAATTGGATCGGCGCATCGGCCCTCATGCCTATCTTCAGCCGGGCTTGGGCATTGCCGGGGGCAATCTCGAACGGGATCTCGTCAATGTTTGTCGCATGGCCGCTGAGACCGGTGCCGAGGCGGGCGTGATCGCCGGGTTTTTGGCCGATAGCCGCTATCGCAAGGATTGGTTGCTGCGCACGGTGCGCACCCATCTTGGCGACAGAGGCCGGGTCGGTCTCCTGGGATTGGCCTATAAAGAGGATACGGCCTCGCTCAAAAATGCCCCATCCTTGGCGTTGCTCGCGGGTCTTGGGCCCGGGATCTCGGTTGCGGCCTACGATCCGGCGGTGCCGCCCGATGGGGTGGTGCGCGCAGGCTTGGTGCGGGTCGACGGAGTTGCGGCGGCGGTCGGCGGGGCGGATCTTGTGGTGATCGCAACGCCGTGGCGTGAATTTCGGGCGATCGACCCGGTTGACCTTGCGGCCCGGATGCGCGGGCGCATTGTGATCGACCCCTATCGCCTGCTGGACGAGGCGGCCGCCGTCAGGGCGGGGCTTCGGTATTTTTGTCTTGGCAAAGGGCCTGTGCACGTATGATCCATCTCGCTGAAACCCCCGTCGATCCGGCCCGCGTGGTCGTCTTGGGCAAGAACGGCTTCGTCGCGGGGGCTGCCCTTGCCGCCCTTCGGACGGCGGGGATTGCCACCCTGGCCGTGGGGCAGGACGATCTCGACCTCACGGACCCGACGATGGCCGGGCGGCTTGCCGGGATGCTCCGCCCGGACGATACGGTGTTGTTCGTCGCGGCCCGGGTGCCATGCAAGACGGTGGCGGGTTTTGCCCAGAATCTGGCGATGGCCGAAACCGTGGCCTTGGCCCTTGCAACCCAACCCGTAGCCCATCTGGTCGCGATCAGTTCCGATGCGGTCTATGGCGACAAGCCCGGTCCGATCCGCGAGGCGGACCCCCCCAATCCTGGCAGTCTGCATGGGGTTATGCATGCGGCGCGCGAGGGATTACTGCGCTTTGGGCTGCCATCCGTTCCGTTGATGATCTTGCGGCCAAGCCTGCTCTATGGGGTGCGCGACCCCCATGGCGGCTATGGCCCGAACGGGTTTCGCCGGGCGGCGCTTGCCGGTGAGCCGATCACCCTGTTCGGCGGCGGGGAGGAACAGCGCGATCACGTGCATATCGACGATCTGGCAGCCCTCATCGTGCGGGTGATCCGACACCGCAGTACGGGGATCTTGACGGTGGCCAGCGGTCAGTCCCTATCGTTTCGCGCCGTGGCCGATCTCATCGCTGGGGCCGCACCCGGCCCGGTCTCGGTGGTCGAAACCCCGCGCCGCACGCCGATCACGCACCGGCATTTCGACCCGACCCTGTGTCTGCGGGCATTTCCCGATTTTCGCTATCGCACACTCGCCGATGCCGTGCCGAGCCTCGTGGGAACAGGATCATGAGCCGAGACGCGATCCCCCCCGAACCCACGGGCGAGACCCATCTCTTGCGCGCCTTGCCGCGTAGCAACCGCAACGTCGCGGCGCGATCCAGCGCCAAGACGGCAGACCATATCGCGATCGCGCGGGCCTATGGGGCGGATTATTTCGATGGCGACCGGGCTTATGGCTATGGCGGTTATCGCTATGATGGACGGTGGGTGCCGGTGGCGCGGGATATCGTTCAGTATTTCGATCTGAAACCGGGCGACCGGGTCTTGGATGTGGGCTGCGCCAAGGGATTTTTGGTCAAGGATCTGATGACGGTTTGTCCCGGCCTGTCGGTATTCGGCCTCGACATTTCGCGCTATGCCCTGATGCAGGCGGAACCCGAGACGGTTGGGCGTCTGCATCTTGGCAGTGCGGACGATCTGCCCTTTCCCGATGGCAGTTTTGCCGCCGTTTTGGCGATCAATGTGATCCATAATCTGCCGCGTGCCCGGTGTGTCGCCGCCGTGCGGGAAATCGAACGGTTGGCCCCCGGTCGGGGCTTCATTCAGGTGGACAGTTATCACACGCCGGCCCAGAAGGCGATTTTCGAGAGTTGGGTTCTGACGGCGGAATTTTACGACGACCCGGACGGGTGGCGGGCGCTGTTCGCCGAGGCGGGTTATACCGGGGCCTATGATTGGACAATTATCGGATGAAGGGGGGGCAGTCATGAGCAGTGTCGCATCGACCGGGGGATACCCGCCCTTCGATCCGAAGGCCAGTCGCGAACGGGTCGATCGGTTTCGCCGCCGGATTCTGGAAATTTCGCAGCATGTTTCCGCCTTGCATATCGGCGGGGCGTTTTCGGCGGCCGAACTCGTCGAAGCCGTCTATTTTTCGCTGATGCGCCGGGCCTCGGACGGGACCAGCCCCGACACGTTCGTGATGTCGAAGGGCCATGGGGCGATGATCCAATATGTCATTCTGGAACATCTGGGCCTGTTGAGCCGGGCCGATCTCGACGGGTATTGCACGGCGGGCGGGCGCATCGGCACCCATCCCGACCGGGGTCTGCCGGGGATCGAGGCGGCGACCGGGTCCTTGGGGCATGGTCTTTCGATGGCGGTCGGTATGGCGATTGCCGAACGCAATCGGGAACGCAATCCGGGTGCTGCCGGGCGGATTTACTGCGTCTTGAGCGACGGCGAAATCCAGGAAGGATCGACCTGGGAGGCGATTTTGATGGGGGCGTCCCTGCGGCTTGGCAATCTCGTCGCGATCGTCGACAATAACGATTTTCAAAGCATGGGCCGCACCTCCGAAACTCATCCCGCCTTCTATCCGCTGGTCGAAAAATTCACGGCCTTCGGCTGGGAATCTGTGGCGGTCGATGGGCATGACAGCCGGGCGATCACGGCGGCCATTGCCGGGCGACAAGGGGAAAAGCCCTTCATGCTGGTGGCGAAAACCGTGAAGGGCAAAGGGGTGAGTTATATGGAACATGTGCCGATGTGGCATTATCGCTCGCCCAATCCGGCGGAATATCGCCAAGCGCTGAGCGAACTCGACGCGGCCTTGGCCAAGGGGGTTTGAGCCCATGCGCAATACCTTTTCCGAAGCCCTCTATCAGGCGGCGATCGACGATCCCTCGGTGCATGTCGTGGTCGCGGATATTTCGCCCGTGGGCAGTATGAACAAATTCCGCGCGGCCTATCCCGATCGGTTCATCAATGTCGGTGTGGCCGAACAGGTGATGATCGGGATCTGCGCCGGGCTTGCCTTGAAAGGGTGCAAACCCTTTGCCTATACGATCGCCCCCTTCGCGCTCTATCGCCCGTTCGAGATGGTGCGCGACGATCTGTGCTACCAAAACCTGCCGGTGACGGTGGTCGGCATGGGGGCGGGGATGATCTATGCCTCGCTGGGCGGCACGCATCATAGCCAGGAAGATATCGCGATCGCCGGGGCCCTGCCCAATATGCAGATCATCGCGCCGTGCGATCCGGCGGAAACGACGGCGGCAACGGCCCATTGCGCCGGCCAGACCGTGGGGCCGGTCTATCTGCGTTTGGGCAAGGCGGGGGAACCGGATCTGACCCGCGATGCGGTGGACCCGTTTCAATTCGGGGCCGTGCGCCGTTTGCGGGCCGGGCGGGATGTGTGCATCCTGAGCTATGGCGTGATCATGGCCCAGGCGGTCGAGATTGCCGATGCGTTGCAGGCCCAGGGGCAATCGGTCACGTTGGTGTCGTGCCATACCCTGAAACCGCTGGATCGGGTGGGCATCGCCCGGCTTTTGACCGCGCACCCGCTGGTCGTGGTCCTCGAAGAACACGCCCCTCAGGGCGGGCTTGCGGCCCAGGTGACGGAGATCGCGTGGCGGATCAAGGCATCCTGTCGGTTGGAAACCTTCACGCTGCGCGATGAATTCATTCATTGTTACGGTAGTCAGGCCGACCTCCTGCGCGCCCATGGCTTGGCCCCGGACCTCATTCTGGCCCGGCTGGCGGCACCCCCGCCGTGAGACGGGTAAAGCAGGCGGTCCTGGCCGAGCGGGTGGGGGACATTCTCACGGATCTGGCCGTACCCGGCACGGGGCCCTTGATGGTGCATTCGGCCTTTGCCGGGTTGAGCCGGGCCGGGTGGCAGCCTGAAACCCTGATCGACGGTTTGATAAGGGCGCGCCCAAACGGCACCCTTGCCATGCCCGCCATGAGTTGGCGGCTCGTGACGCCCGCCAACCCGATTTTCGATGCGCGCAGCACGCCATCGATCACCGGGGTGGTGAGCGAGATTTTCCGCACCCGGATCGCCACCCATCGCAGCATCCACCCGACCCATTCCGCCGCCGCCCTGGGGCCGGACGCCGCCTATCTTACGGCCGATCACACCCGCGATCCGACCCCCTGTTCGCCCAACAGCCCGTTCGGGCGGGTGATCGCCCTGGATGGGCATATCCTGTTGATCGGGATCGGGCTTGAACGATGCACCACGATCCATTGCGCCGAAGAGGCGTTGGTGCCGGATTTGGCCCTGTTGCCCGATCTTGAAACCTATCAGGGGATCGGGCTCGATGATCGGGAATATCCCGTGACCCTGCGCCGGCATGTCCGCCGCCCGCGCGATTTCGAACGCTTTCGCCCTGCGCTCTTGACCGTACCCCGCACGCGGCATCTGATGGTGGGATCGGTCCCGTTCCTGGCCTTCGCCGCCGAGGATCTGGACCGGATCGTGCGCGCCGCGATCGCCCGCGACCCGGAGGCGACGTTTTTGCGGCAATAGGCGAGTTGGTTAGAACCCTTGAAAGGATCGATGATGCAAACGCGGTATGCCGTGGTGACGGGGGCGGCCTCTGGGATTGGGGCAGCCCTTGTGCGTCATCTCATCGGGGCGGGATGGATCGTGGGTATGATCGACCTGCCCGGTGCCGCCCTTGATGCGGCTGGGGCTGCCATGGGGGATAGCGGCATGGTTCTGGCCGCCGATGTCACCGATGCGGCGGCGGTTGGGGCGGCCTTTGCCGCCTTTGCCGGGCGGTCGGGCGGGCGGCTCGACCTGTTGGTCAATGGGGCGGGGCTGCTTTATACCGGGCCGTTCGAAGATCAGGCCCCGGCCGATCTTGCCCGCCTGTTGGCGGTGAACAATCTGGGCTTGGCGCTGTGTTGTCGTGCGGCTTTGCCGTTGCTGTCTGTGGCGGCGGACGCGGGGGGCAAGCCTGCGGTGATCAATCTTTCCTCTGCCTCCGCCGTGGTCGGCATCCCCAGTTTCGCCGCCTATTCCGCCAGTAAATTCTGGGTGCGCGGCTTTACCGAGGCGCTGGCCATGGAATGGGCCGGGCGCGGGATCGCCGTGCGGTCGGTCCTGCCGCCGTTCGTGCGCACGGCGATGGTGGCGGGCCGCGAGGATAATCTCTTCATCAAGCGTCTCGGCGTCACCATCGGTCCCGAGGCGGTGGTGCCGGCGATCCTGGCCGCGATGGCGGGCGGCCCGCGCCATCGCCCGGTCACGGCCCTCTTCACCGGCTTCACGCTTCTGGCCCGGTTCATCCCAGCCCCGATCCTGCGCGGGGGAATTGCGCTGCTGGGCGGCTATGCCCTGCGACGGCGGCGATGAGCCGGGGCGGCACTTGGCACCGCGACCATCGATCGCCGTGAGGGCGACAAGCCCTGCAAGCCCCGGCCCAAGAGGCGGCAACCGGGGCTTGCGGTATCAGAGGCGGTGCTAGAGGCGATATTCTTTCGGCATACCCTTGACCACCCGGCTCATATCGTAACCAGATTCCTGGATGAGTGCCACATCGATGCCATTCTCGTTATAATAGAGAATATTGTTGCGGCGGACGAGAATGACGGCATCCGACGAAGCAAGGTAGGCGGCAAAATCGCCTGGATAATGATTGAGGATGGTCAAGGCAGCCCGATCTTGTTCTTCCCAACAGATTTCGGTACGGGCATTGGGATAGATCCAGATCCCGATCGTCGCCCCAGGACATACGACGGCGGAGGTGACATCATCGCCATTCTCATCGTGATCATCATCCTCATCGTAATAAGGATCGACATCAAAATTACAATATTCTCCGAATAATCCGGAAAACCCATCCTTCTCCTCTTTCAAGGAAAAAAGAGAAATAAACTCTTGGTGCATCTCTTCTGCAGTTTTATCTGTCTTCAAGAGAAGATAATATTCTAGTCCCATGATGATCTCTTATCCTTTTGTGTTTAGGAAAACAAAATGTCGGATATTCTTGAGTTTGTCGATCACGAACAATTCTTTCAGATTCGCGATCGGTTTGGTGCGTAACCGCTGGATCAATTTTTCGACCGTGACAGTATCATCGGTGAGTTTCAATGTGACGGCGAGGCGCCGGGTCTGGCAGTTCTTGATTTTGTCAGACATAACATTACGAATTGTATCAACTTTATCTGTAAACGGCGCATAGGCATCATAGATCTTGCCGCCGACCCGGAGGTCGGGTTTTTTATTGCTCGCAATCCCCTCGGCCAGATCCAATGCCGAAAGCGGCGGTTGCCGTTCCACCACGAACCCATCGGCGGCCAGGATGTCGCCCGCTTCGATTTCAGCCTTCAGGCTTTCCTGCGTCTTGCGGCTTGCCTTCGGTTTCCGTTCCGGCTCCCCGGTAGGTGCGCCGCGTGATCGCGCTCAAATCGCCTTGTTCTGTCAGGCTTGGTCGGAAGGGGGCTTCGAACAGCAAGGGTGATCTACACCCCCTTGAGGCGGCACTCTATTCAAAGGATCGAAATTGATATTCCCTGGGAATACCTTTGACCACCCGGCTCATGTCGTAACCAGATTCCCGGATGAGTGCCACATCGATGC
>DAISJD010000140.1:0-7646 GCA_036821645.1 Aliidongia sp. | reverse complement strand
TGCCGATTCCCTCGCAGCATGGCGCAGACACAAAAGAACAGGCGGGGTGGGCCCTTGCCGGGGCGACATTGCGCGAGGTGGAGGGGTTGAGCGGGCAATTGCTCCGTATGGCCCAGATCGGTGTCAACGGGTCCAGCCTGACGCATGATTCACCCTGCGACGAAGTTTATCTTTTTTCACCGGAAACCGAATCCGGCATGGGCCTGCCCGGCGGCACCGATTTGGCCGACGCGATTTCCTTGCTCGTGCGACAACGGATTGAAATGGGGAACAACATCACCCCCGCCGTCAGTCGCACAACCGGGATGTTAGCCGCCGCCGGCAGTAAGACTGTTAAAACCGGGGCCGATGAAATCGAAGAAGCCCTAGCGCTTGCCTATCTTCAATCGTCCCTGGCCCAAATGGTCTATGCCCATTGGCAACATGATCGGGGATTCGTCTCAGAAGCCCGTGCACAAAGTTTCGAAAATTACGTGCGGCGTCCAGAGGTTCAAAATCGCTGGCTCTTGACGGCTGAGCATCTCATTCAATCCGCCCCACAGAGCGAAACGGAAACCGGTACGAAACGTTGGCAGACCCTAGCCGATGAGTGGACCGTCGTCGTCAATGCCTATGTCGAATTGGTCCAAAATCAAGATCGCAGCCAATGGCTCGACAGCCTTACGCAGCTATGCAATCAACGGTTTACCCAAGATTTTCGCAGTATGGGCGTCGGCAATTTCTATCGCAGCCGACAAATGGTCAAACGCGATATGGCGCGGGTCATTCGCAAGCGGATCGAACAAGAATTTCTAGAACAGTGGCGCAGCGGCGAACGCGGGTTGGTCGATCTGTTGGCACTGCTCGATTCCCTGATTGCGTTCCAACAAGAACGCTTGGGCAGCATCGATGAACGGATCGCCAATATCCGACATGCCGAAGATTCCTGTCGCGCGCGCGTCGTCGGCAGTTTCCAGGAATGGTCGAAATTATCAAGTTTTGGCGGGATTGGCAGTTTCGGGAAAAAACCAAAACAACTTCTCGAAGCCCATGCCCTGCATCTGCATGAACTACACGTCAATATGACGCGGGCCGAAGGATGGAATTTTGCCCGTTCTTACTTACCGATCATTATCGAAGAATTGGAAGGCCTGAAGCAGGACTTAGAACGTCTGCGTGAGGTCATTGCCCAAGGCGCGCAACGGGTCGATACGCGGCTTGACGATTTGTCCGGGCAACTGGAAGAACGAGACCTCGCCGATACACTCGACTATCGCATGTTCGACCGCAATGCATTGCGCCGTTTTGCGGTTGAAATGTTGATCGACGAGCGGGGTCAAACGGCCCACAGCAAACAGTTGCGTGATGAACTTTTAGCCCAGTTCCCCTTAGAGGGTGGTTTCAGGGCCGTCCTGGACTGGGTTCAACGGCAGAGGTGGCTCAATATCCTCCTCCAGAGCTGTCGTCGCGATCTGCGGGAAGGAACGACAGGGATCAAATTGGATGAGGCTTCATCCTTTTTCCGCCTATCTATTTACGATCAACTCCAAGATCGATTCGGCAGCGACCTCAATAAACTACGTGAATTTACAGCAGCACTCATTCAAGAAACCCCAGCCATGCTGCCGATCAATGCTGCCCAACCAATGGCCGGTCGCCTATATGTTCTGCTGCCCAGAGAAAATAGAAAAGAACAATTTATCAAGACCTTGAAGTCGGCATTTTGGGCCCCACGCGGGGTTGATATTCGCTTTGTCGATGCTGAAACCGATGCCTCTCAAATCCGCGTGATGAAGGTGGTGGGACCATTTGCCGCAAGTGGTATCAAGGCACTACAGCAACTGGATGAACACTACCGTAAGGTGATCGACGCGGATCCCCTTGAAAATATTCTATCTCTTCATTCTTTCGGCTCACGGGAACAATTGGCCCGTTGGTTAAACAATGATGAAGAAGTACCGGATGAAATGGCGAGTGCCTTTATCCTGCTTGGATATACATTGGGACTTCTGGTTGAGCCTAATTTGACCGGTGGACGTAATCAACGATCTGTTTACCTGATTCCCAAAGATGCCGATGGCTTTGATGCCGAACCTATTTTCATCGCTGAAGATCTATTGAGTTCGCCATCGCAAATCAGTCACGAACACATCAATATGCTGCGCGACAATGTTCGCATTGCATTAGGCAATAACCGGCTCGATCGTGAAGCAACCGTCTCAAACATTATCGAAAAGCTGTCACAAATAAGGTCTAGATGTGACGATAATGCTGCTGATCCTGTTTACCGCAAATTTGTAGAAGCAGGAAAGGTTGCGGCAAAACTTGTCAAAGAGGGCCGATAAAGTGGGCGAACGATACGGGTTATGTCCAAACGTCGGAAACTGTTCCGTTGCCGATACGCGGCGCAGAACGGAATTAACAGGCACAGGCGATGAGAAATGTGCCGAATGTGGGCGCATACTGATCGTGATGACGGCCCCCATCGGGTCGTCCGGTTCCAGCGGCAAGGGGCTTAATCTGCCGCTCATCGGTGGTGCCGTTGGTGCCCTGGCGGCAGCCGGGATCGCCGCCTTTATTTTCCTTGGCGGGAATCCAGCACCGCCGCCTGCGCAAACAGCGGTCGCCAAACTATCGGCACCTCAACCCCAATCGGCCCAACCGGTGCCTGCATCACCAGCCAAATCGGAACAACCGAAAAACCTGGATTTAGGCCCGGTCCCAACGCCGGCTGACAATCGTCTCTTCAATCCGGTCGCCAAGACCGATGAGGCTAAGATCGTCCTGACGGTTACCGGATCCAACACGATCGGCGCTAAACTCGGCCCGGCCTGGGTCGTCGGCATGTTGACCCAAAAAGGGTATGTCGACGTCAAAACTATCCCCCAAAAGGATGAAGAATGGCTGATTTCGGCCCACAAGCCGAATAGCCCCGACCTTATCGGCGTTGCCGTGCGCGCCCATGGATCCAGCACGGGATTTAAAGACCTCATTGACGCGAAAACCGATCTTGCGATGTCGTCCCGCCCGATCGATGACAAAGAAAACGACCAATTGAAATCGCTGGGTGATATGCGATCATCGGCCAGTGAACATGTCGTGGCATTGGATGGGCTTGCCGTTGTCTTGCACCGGTCCAATCCGATTGCCAAGCTTTCTGTGAGCCAGGTTGCCGATCTTTTTTCGGGTAAAATTTCCAATTGGTCGCAAATCGGCGGTGCTGACCTGCCGGTTCATGTTTTTGCCCGCGACAATAATTCCGGCACATGGGACACGTTCAAATCCCTCGTCCTGGCCCCGCGCAAACTCGATTTGGTGAAAGAAGCCGTGCGTCTTGAGGATAGCACCGAACTCTCGAACACGGTGTCGCGCGATGCAGGTGCCGTCGGGTTCATCGGCTTGCCCTATATCGGCCAAACAAAGGCGGCGGCCATTTTCGATGGCGATGCGCTGCCGCTTTATCCCAATAGCTTTACCGTTGCGACCGAAGATTACCCGCTTGCCCGTCGGTTGTTTCTTTATACCCCGTCAATGTCAAAAAACCCCTATGTGATTGATCTCGTCAGTTACGCCCTCTCGAAAGAGGGGCAAGAGGTGGCGACGAATTTGGGCTTCGTCGGTCTCAATATCGATGCGGTCAAGGCCACCGTGGTGTCGGAGGCCCCACCCGATTATGTGAAATATACCCAGGGCAGCACACGGCTTTCGTTGAATTTTCGCTTCCGCCCCGGCTCCACGCAACTCGATAACAAGGCCTTGCGCGATTTGGACCGGTTGATCGATTTTATTGCCCGAAACGGGGGCAATCGTAAATCTCAGGTTTACCTGTTCGGGTTTACAGATAATGTCGGACAGCCCGAAGCCAATGTTGCTCTCTCGAAACAACGAGCAACAGTGGTCGCACAAGAACTATCTTCGCGCGGGATCACACCGGCACAGATCATCGGGTTCGGCCCGACCCTTGCCGTTGCGGCCAATGCGACGCCGGAAGGACGCGAACGCAATCGCCGCGTCGAGGTTTGGATCAAACAACAAGCGTCATGAGATGAAAGGTCGATCTATGGACTATCGATGCATGCGTCCGGGGTTTATTGCGTCGATTCTAGCAACCGTTTTTTTGGTTGGTTGCGCCGATGATCCATTGAAGACCGAATTGTTTAAGAAACGCGAAGGGGCCAAATCCGCCGTCACCGCGTCCGATCAATTAGTGACCCGGTCCTTGGACCTTGCAACGCAGGCAAGGTCCAAGGGCGATAGTCTCGCGGCGGCATCCCTCTATCGCCAAGTGATCGCCCAAAACCCGGATAATCTCGAAGCCCAGATCGGTCTTGGCCATGTCCTGCTCGATGCCGACGAAGTTGGCGAGGCCGAAAATGTCGCCAAACGCCTCTTGACGGGCCGTCCGCAGGATGATCGCGTCCTTGCCCTTTCCGCACGGGTCAGCATTCGGCGCAACGATTTGGAAACGGCGACAACCCGCCTCGCCCTTGCCGAGGCCATCGCCCCAAACAGCCGCGACGTACTCGTCACCCATGGCATTCTCTACGACCTGCGCGGCGATCACGTTGCCGCCCAGGAATCCTATAACAAGGCACTGCGCACGGCCCCGGAAGATCGCGCAGCGCTCAGCAATTTGGCCCTCTCCGTATTGGCATCCGGCGATCCGGCCCGCGCCGCCGCCATGTACGAGGGGATGATGAAAGAAGGCGCTAACAGTGCCCAGATCCGGCACAATCTGGCCCTTGCCTATGGGTTGTTGGGCCGCGATGCGGAAGCGCGCAAGCTTCTGTCCGGGGATCTGACCGGCACGCCACTCGAAAGCACGCTTGCCTATTATCAATGGCTGCGGCAACGCAAAGAGGCCAGTATCCTGCCGATTACCGCAGCACCACCGCCTACCCTGGGTGCCATCGAGGCATCGCCGCTAAAGGACATCCCCAAACCCTAAACGCAACGGCAATGCCCCGCCGACTTGAACGAAGGTCATCACTAAAAGCGGTTCATGTTGATTATTCACGGCGAATCCATGAGCCACACAGAGATCGTCGGCCCATATTGCGGATCAATCGATTATTGTTCCTTGAGTTAAACGCCCCCGGTAGGTGCGCCGCGTGATCGCGCTCGATTCGTCTTGTTCTGTCAGGCTTGGTCGGAAGGGGGCTTCGAGCAGCAAGGGTGGTCTACGCCCCCTTGAGGCGGCACTCTATTCAAAGGATCGAAATTGATATTGTCTGGGAATACCTTTGACCACCCGGCTCATGTCGTAGCCGGATTCCCGGATGAGCGCCACATCGATGCCTTCATCATCATAATAAAGGATATTGTTGCGTCGGACCAGAATAACCACATCGGTCGAGGCAAGTTCAGCAGCAAAATCGCCCCGATAATGAGTTAATATAGCCAAGGCTGCTTGATCCCGCATTTCAAGGGAAATATCATCGCGTTTTTGGGGATAGATCCAGATCGCGATTGTTGCCCCCGGACAAGCAATAGCAGCGCCGATATCATCACCATTTTCGTCATGATCGTTATCTTCATTATAATAGTGATTAACACTAAAATTACAGTGTTTTCCGAATAATCCAAGAAATCCATCACGTTCTACATCGAGTGAGAAGAGTGATACAAATTCTTGACGCATTTCTTCCGGTGTTTTATCGGTTTTGAGATAGATAAAATATTCTAAACCCATTTTATTTTACTCCCCTTGTTAAAAAGATGAAATGTCGGACGAATTTCTGTTTATCGATCACGAACAGTTCTTTTAGGTTTTTGATCGGTTTCGTTTCCAGGCGTCGGATGATTGTCTCCACCGTAACGCTGTCATCGGTCAGTTTCAACTTCAGGATGATGCAACGTGTTTGGCATTTCTTAATTTTGTCAGAAATTTCATTCCTGTTCGTTTTGGGCTTGTAAAGAATTTTGCTTTCTTTGGTTAGCACGCGGGTCGGATTCCGGTTCCCCGGTAGGCTCGCCGCCCTGTTCGGCGGTGTGGCGGGTGATGTCGTCTGGATCGCCTTGTCCTGTCAGATTTGGCTCGCAGAAGGCGTTGACCACCAAGGGCGATCTATGTCCCCTTGAGGGAGGCTAGAGGACTAATGGCGATATTCCTTGGGAATGCCCTTGACAACCCGGCTCATGTCGTAGCCGACTTCCTTGATAAGGGCCACATCGAAACCGTTCTCGTTATAATAGAGAATATTATTACGTCGTACGAGAATAACTGCATCGGTCGAGGCAAGATCGACGGCAAAATCGCCGGGATATTGGGTTAAAATGGTCAATGCAGACCGATCCCGCACCTCAAGAGAAATATCATCGCGTTTTTGGGGATAGATCCAGATCGCGATGGTTGCACCCGGACAGGCGACTGCAGAGAGAGAATCGTCGCCATTTTTATCATGATCATTATCATCATTATAATAATGATCAATGCGGAAATTACAGTATTCCCCAAATAACCCAGAAAAACCATCACGTTCTACATCGAGTGAGAAGAGTGATACAAATTCATGACGCATTTCTTCCGGTGTTTTATCGGTTTTGAGATAGATAAAATATTCTAAACCCATTTTATTTTACTCCCCTTGTTAAAAAGATGAAATGTCGGACGAATTTCTGTTTATCGATCACGAACAGTTCTTTTAGGTTTTTGATCTGTTTTGTTTCCAAGCGTCGAATCAGTCTTTCCACCGTAACGCTGTCATCGGTCAGTTTCAGCGTCACGACCACGCGACGTGTTTGGCAGCTTTTGATCTTGTCGGAAATCCTGCCACGGATTGTGTCGAGATTATCAGTAAAGGGCGCATAAGCATCATAGATCTTGCCATCGACCCGCAGGTCTGGATTTTTCTCTCTATTCAACCCTTCTGCAAGATCTCTTTCCAATAGTTTGGGTTGATATTCCGTCGGATAACCTTCCTTCGCCAGGATGTCGCCCGCTTCGATTTCTGCTTTAAGAGCCTCTTGTGTTTCCCGGCTTGCCTTCGGTTTCCGTTCCGGCTCCCCGGTTGGCTCGCCCCCTTTTTCGCCGGTGCGCCGCGTGATGTCGTCGGGATCAAGGTCCGCCAAATCGAACGGATCGACGGCACAGGCCCCGCCCGTGTTGATTTCGGCCTGTCGGTTGATCGCGCGCAAGAAAGGGGTTGTCACTTCGATCACCCGCACTGTATGCGCCCGCTCGATCATGGCGGCGGGATCGCGCAGGGCCTGATCCACGGCATCTTTTAAGATCGCACCGATCCGGGGTGGTCGCATCTTGCTGAAATATTCAACCATGCCGGGTTGAGTAAATTCCGCCAGCATCAAGGCGGCCGCGATCGCCTCATCCTGCATGGCCTTGCCGGTGAGAAGGGGCTGGCCGTAAAGAACGGAAAAAACACCGTTCAAGCGCAACGGGCCGAACCGATAAGCGCGCGCCGCCGCAATTCCCCGTTCGTCGGCATCCAAACCGAACTTATCAAGAACTGGCGCGATTTGTTGGCGCTCTAGCGCATCCATCGCGACCAACAACCCAATCCCGAGGCCCACAACCCCAGCCGCCGCCATGGGCAAGGACCTCAGCGGACTGAGCGGCGGTTCTGGGACAGGTTCCGGCACCAATCCCCCCGGCGGCACCAGGCGCAGCGGCGGTCTTGGCCGTACCGGCGCACCGGGCGGCTCGCCCC
>DAISJD010000139.1:0-7673 GCA_036821645.1 Aliidongia sp. | reverse complement strand
CCCCCCGCAGGAGCCGCCCCCCCATTTCGATCCGCCAGTCACAGATGAGACCAAGCTCGATTTAGCCTCTGCAATCTTGCGGGCGATGATGCCGACAGCGCGTTTCGCCCCCCTCGTCCTTTTGATCGGCCATGGGGCGCAGATGGTGAATAACCCCCATCAAAGCAGCTTGCAATGCGGTGCCTGCGGCGGCCATGCGGGGACGGTCAATGGTCGGCTTCTGGCCGGTTTATTGAACGAGCCCGCCATCAGGGTCGGCCTTGCCGCCCGCGGCATCGCCATTCCCGCTGACACGGTCTTTCTTGCCGGGACCCACGATACCCTTGTCGATCGCGTGATCCTCCATTGCGATGCCGCGCCGCCACCATCCCACAACGCCCTTTTGGAACGGGCGCGCCGATGGCTTCTCGAGGCCGGTGCCATGACCCGTCAGAAGCGGATCAAAACCCGACCCGATATGGCCCATCCCGATGGGCGCGCCCGCAATTGGGCAACCGTTCGCCCCGAATGGGGCTTGGCCGGGTGCAGCAGCTTCATCGCTGCCCCCCGGCGATTGACCCGGGGAAAATCGTTCGAAGGGCGGGCGTTTTTGCACGAGTATGACTGGCGTCAAGATCCCGATTGGCAGATTCTGACCCAAATCATGACCGCCCCCCTGATCGTCGCCAGTTGGATCAATCTCCATTATCTTGGCGCAACCGTAGCCCCGAATCTGTTCGGTGGTGGCAATAAGCTTTTGCACAATGTTGCAGGCGGGATCGGGGTCGTCGAAGGCAATGGCGGCACCTTGCGCATGGGCCTCGCCCAGCAATCCCTCCATGATGGTACGCGCTATCGCCATGATCCCGTGCGCTTATCGGTGTGTCTTGCTGCCCCGTGCCCTGCGATCAGCGATATTTTGGATCGCAACCCGACGGTGCGCGATCTGTTCGATCATCAATGGCTCAGCCTCTTTACCCTCGACGATGCCGGTCGCCTGGCCCAGCGCTATATCGGCGGCGGAAAATGGATTGCAGCAAATCCGGCACAAGATCATCCGACAGCCGACAGCGCCTCCTGAACCTCGCCAGACTTCACATCATGGTCAAAATCGCGGTTTGGCGGTTGCGGATCATGATGTGACGCCGGCACTTCTTCGCAGTGGGTATCGTGCAGGGCACGATATTCATCACTCGCCCGAAAAATCTCGTGCAATTGCGCGATGGTAATGCGATGAGCCAAATGATCATGGATGACCCGCTCGCTTTCAGGATCGCGCCCTAAAATAGTTTTATAGGCAACAATCACATCTTCTCGTGTGATTGTCCGATAATTTCTCACAAAATTGTTTCCACGCAGGACGGATAGTTCTGTGTCATAATCAAACTTAAACGGGCAATGTGATAAATTTTTTTCCTGTGGACCCAATATCCTACCGCTATAATGATCTAACAATATATAATCTTTTGAGTAAATATTTCTACAATTATTATAATCATCAAAATTCAATCCAGTTAATCCTTGTTTTTCCACGCTAAAATTATGAAAAGGAAGCGTTATTTTTGGCAGACCGACATAATCACAAAATATATCAAAATCATGCTGAAGCTGATGAAAATTCGCAATAAAATCTACGAGAATATTTCCATCGGCACCAATAACATAATGATATTGCGGTATCATTTGTTCCTGGTTTTGCGAACCCCAGATTTTTAAAAACTCTGGAAAACTATAATGGGTTGAAGTGAGTTCCGTATCGATGAAAAGTGGCGCCATGTGCGACCGATACAAACTATATAGCCAATCGATCGGTTCGCGCATAACGGTAAAAATTTTAAATTCACTTAAAGGAATATGCGAAAACACATGCGAAAAGCCAACCTGAACCTCGTGTATCGTCATGTGTTTGCCCCATTCGGTCCTTGGCACCCTGATTTCACAATAAGGACTGAGGGCATCTTCGATGGATGTCGACCCAATTTTGAAATTGGCAACAAAGATAAAACGATGTTCAAGGCTGATCAACATTGACATTCATTCCAAACAAGTCTCATTCAAAAAATTATTCTACATATTGCAAATTTTTTCTCAATAAAAAAATTAAAATGTGGTTAAAATTAGGCAAAGTAAAAATAAAAGATCAAAAAACAAAAAAAATAAAGAAACAAGGAAATCAAAAAAAAATTTAAATAAAAGTATATCTTACAAAAATTAATATCTATTAAGATGTTATTATAAAAATATATAAATTTTTATTAATTTTATTGAATATTTTTATCGCTTTTAATTATATACATTTTTAGTTAAATTAGAAAATATTGTTATAAGAATGAAAATCATATTAATTCACAAATCAGATCGGACGATCAAAATGAAACATACCGTCACGGCTCAGCCCCATGATAACAGACAAAATGACAAGTTTTTATCTTCATACACCTGCGTTCAGCGCATCGATACTCAACGATGCACTGAACGCAGGTGATTTTTAGACGGTGATCACAGGCCTTCCATAGTTCTGTGCATAGGCATTTTCGACGCTTGGAATAATCTCGACTATGTCGAAATAAAAATCCCAGAATGGCGTTTCACGCAAACCTTCGATCACCATTTCATAATCATGCCGATGTCCGACATCCCAAACCCAGACATCACTGACGCGGGCAGAATAAAATTCCGCATCATAATGACGCAACCGTACACAATTAGCGTATTTTTCTAATAAGGGTTTGACTGATTTCTCTAGAAAATCAAACCGATCATCCGGTTTTAAGGCAAGCCATACCGGTTTTGTTTTAATCAACATAAAAATAGTCATTACCGTTTGCATGATCTTATCCTCTGGTCAGTGTGACGAAACAGAGATAGAATGCGAGTATTTATTCATATTGGCTACTCGCATTGCCGCGAGGACCTCTTCATGATCGGACCTATGACCAATCCCCCGATAAAACCACGCAAAATCCCACGTCAAAAACGCTCAGCCGAAACCGTAGAGATCATCGTCGAAGCGGCGGCTCGCATTTTGGAAACAAAAGGGTTGGCGGCTTACACGACCAATGCGGTCGCCGAACGGGCGGGGGTCAGCATCGGATCGCTTTACCAATATTTCCCGAATAAGGATGCGCTGACAGCAGCCCTGATCGAACGGGAAACCGGGTCTCTTTTATCCGATGTGGCCGATGCCAGCAGTGAAGCGCTATGCCATGAAGCGCTGCGGCGCATGATCAAGGCGGCCGTGACCCATCAGATGCGACGACCGATCTTGGCGCGTGTGTTGGATTTTGAAGAAGCCCGCTTGGCAATGGTCGATCGCGACCGTCGGGTCACGTCGCAGATCATCGCCGCCTTAACCAAGGTCTTGACCCGCGAACAAGAAAGTATGCGCGCACCCCATGTCTTACTCGCCCAGGATATTCTGACGATCACCCGTGGGCTTGTCGATGCGGCGGGCAACCGCGGCGAAACCGATGCACAGGCTTTGCAAAATCGGGTCGAACGCGCCGTCTTCGGCTATCTGTTTTACGAGGCCCCAACAAAAACAGGGCTTTGAGCGATGCCCAAAGCCCTGAAGCCCAGCCTACGATCAGGAAAAACCCGCCTTACGACGCGGCCGATTCCGATTGCAATTGGATGTAATTTTCAATCCCGACCCGGTCGATCAGATTGAATTGTGTTTCGACGAAATCCACAGCCTCTTCTTCGGACTCGAGGATCTCGTTCAGCAAATCACGGGTGCCGTAATCGCGCACAGACTCGCAATGCGCAATCGCATTGCGCAAATCGCCGATAGCCGCCACTTCAAGCTTCAGATCGCATTCCAGGATTTCTTTGACGGTTTCGCCAATCAAAAGCTTACCTAAATCTTGAAGATTGGGCAGACCGTCCAGAAATAAAATACGTTCGATCAGGCTATCGGCATGCTTCATTTCTTCGATGGATTCTTTATATTCATATTTTCCAAGTTTTTTCACACCCCAATTCTCTAAAATCCGAGCATGTAAAAAATATTGATTAATTGCAGTGAGTTCATTTTTTAAAATGACGTTCAAATGTTGAATAACGCCCGCGTCACCCTTCATGAAAAATCTCCTGGCACAGTTGCGACCCCGCAACAGCGCGCGATCGCCTATAGAATTGCGTCATTGCACGGAAAAAGCGCGGTCAAGAGACCAACCGTATCGAAACCTGCCCTCTACCCACTTTGTCAAACGACGTTACCGGTCGTTTATTAACATATAGGGCTAAAATAAACAACCGATACGTGATTGCCGCCTTAAGACGCTAACCGCCCCTGCCCGGTCTGCTGTTCTGCGTGATCGGCCAAGATGGACCGAACCATCGGCACGCATTTGCCACACCGCACTTGGCATCCCAAGGAACGATAGACGCCGGCAGTGGTGCACGAGCGCTGGCACGCGACGGCGCGCACCTGATGATCCGTCAATCCATTGCAGAGGCAGACATACATGGCATTTCCCCACATCTTATGCAGGCAGTACCATACAGATTTTTTTATAGAATGCAATTGAGAATGCGTCTTAATTTTTTAACGATTATCGTTTTCGCCGAGGCTTCGCCGAATTTTGGCGATGATCCAGCCCAGAACCGGGATCTTCTCATAGAGATTGCGCCCTGCATCCCAATAATCCACATGAGACGCAAGCAATCCCGCCTCGTCGAAAGTGAGTTCGCTCATCCCGTCGACCACCATCATCTTGCCGGTTTTTTTCGGCCGACAATGAAATTTCCACCGCAGATAACAGGCATTGCCCGTAACGGCCGACCCTAGAATTTCCCAACGCAAATCATCAAGTTCGTTCAACATCCGCCGAAAAGCGGCCACGACGCGCTCGATCCCATCGACGCTGTTGAAACTATCGGTAAAATGCATATCGCCCCGTGCCAACACCCGCAACTGATCGAGATTGTCATGGGACAGGGTTTGATAAAGCGCAATAACCGCAGCGGCGGCTTGGTCGATTTTGGCATTCGTCGGCACGGCCCACATCTCCTCATCATCATAGTTCCGCAGAAACGATGCCAGTGACTGGACCAACCGCATCGAGACGCACGACATCCACGGTCATCTATGCCCCGTTTCTCACAGCTTGCGACACCCATGTCAATCATCACCACGCGGCCACCACCATGCGGGGGGTGGCGGCCTCCTTGCGCCACCGGTTGACCAAGAGGGGCACATGGATCTAAACTGCGCCCGGGCTCTCACACTGAGAAGCCTCAGAAGATCGCGTATGAGGGATTGTGACAGAATGACCGCGTTACCCCAAACCCGTCGCCGTTTTCTTGCGAATACCGCCCTCGTGGGTGCGGCGGCGGCACTCGCCCCGTGGCGGGCGCTCGCCTTGAGCGAGCAACCGATGAATGCCGAATTGCATCAGGCCTATGTCGCAGGCTGCACCGTGTTGAACGACACGTATCATGCCGCGATCGTCGAAGCAAAACGGGCAAAATTTTCCGGCAAGGCGACGGAAGAACAACTGCAACAGATCATCGCACAAACCAAATGCCCGATTTGCGGCTGCTTCGTCGTCGCCCAAGGGGCAAGCGAAACGTCCCCCACCACTCCGGCATCCCCCACGGCACCGTCGGGTGAAAAGCAAGGCTGATGTTTGAATCACCCACCCACGATCACGGCCATTGCATCGACACAGCTCTTGCCCAGGCGGAACGGTTGTGCCTGAACAGGGGTGCCCGTCTCACCGATTTGCGTCGCCAGGTCCTGGAACTGATCTGGCGACGCCACGAGCCGGTCGGGGCCTATGATCTGCTCGAAGAATTGCGCACCAACCACCGGCGTGCGGCCCCGCCCACGATCTATCGGGCACTCGATTTTCTGATCGAACAAGGCTTGGTCCATCGCATCGAATCTCTGAACGCCTATGTCGGCTGCCCTCACCCCGACCAAACCCATGTCGGTCAGTTTCTGATTTGCACCGGTTGCGGCTCGATCGGGGAAATGGATGATGGGGTTCTGGCCCAGATGATCACAGAGCATGCGGCCAAACTCGGATTCCGGGTCGAACGCCAAACCGTCGAGGTTCGCGGGCGGTGCGGCACCTGCCAAGCCGCCCCTGCCGTCGCGTGACGGGCAGCTATGGATAAACGCCTGCCCATCTTGGTGCTGACCGGCTGTCTCGGCAGCGGCAAGACCACGTTCCTCAATCGAATCCTGTCCGATCCCGCTTACCAAAACGCGGCCGTAATCATCAACGAGGTCGGCGAAATCGGCCTCGATCATCATTTGGTGCAACAACGTGCTGGTGAAACCGCCCTCCTGCTGGCGGCGGGTTGCGTGTGCTGTACCTTACGCGGCGATCTTGCCGATGGCTTGCGCGATCTGTTTCAAGGGCGGGTGACGGGCCGCTATCCCGCGTTTGACCGGGTCATTTTGGAAACGACGGGCATTGCCGATCCGGGCCCTATTCTGCAAACGCTGCTGAGCGACCCCCTGACCGCCGCCCGCTATCGTGTGGAAGGGGTGATCACCCTGATCGATGCCCTGAATGGCGATTGGCAGTTGGACTGCGACCCGGTCGCCGTGCGTCAAGTGGCCCTTGCCGACCAGATCCTGCTCACAAAAGCCGATCTCGTCGCAGATCGGGCGGCACTCTCGCGGCTATCGGCGCGCCTTGCGTCCTTGACCGCGACACCGCCGATCCTCTTATCGCCCGATGCCGCAACCCTGCCGGATTTTAGCGCCGCACTCGGCGCCAAGTGCGGGACCAAGAGCGGGAATGACGACCCGACACCCCCCCATGACCCGACAGGCTGCGCCGCCCATTGCCCACATCCCAACCACCATCACACGGGCCCCCTGCCGACCGGCTCCCCCCTGGCCGGTCCCCATGACCACGACATCCTGACCATGAGTTTCAGCGCTGAAACCGATCTCGACGCCGCGCGCGTCTTGGCGGGCCTCAGGGACTTAGTCGCACGCATTGGCCATCGGCTCTTGCGGTTGAAGGCGATCCTCAGCCTCGACGACCGCGCGACCCCCTTGGCACTCCACGCGATCCGCCACACGCTTTATCCCCCAGAAAGACTGGCGGGCCAAAAAGGGCAAAGCGGCCTCGTCATTATTCTGGATCGAAAAGACGGGCCGGATGCCGTGACGCTCTCGCTCATTGCTGAGGCAATCGGTGCACTTGGGTTCCACGGCCGATAGCAAACCGGTATCAATCGCCCCGTTCAATCCCGTTCGGCCTCCAAGACCTGAACCATCATTTGGGCAACGCTGGGCAAGGCCGGTAGGGATTCCAGGTCTTCGAGGCTAAACCAGCCCAAATCTTCGGCATCGTCGCTGGCCGATCCTTCGCCGGAATGCCAGCGCAGCCAGACAACGACGAGCGTGTAATGATAGCGGATCTTGCCGTCATCGTCCCGGTCGATGGCGTCGAAGGCGGTAAACACCGCGGGATCGACTGCGCGCACGCCGGTTTCTTCGTCCAATTCCCGGATCGCCGCTTCGATCAGGGTCTCGCCCAATTCCTGCACCCCGCCGGGAAATCCCCAGAACCCGACATTCGGGGCCTTCTTGCGGCGGACCAGCAAAAATTTCTGGCCCCGTTGCACCATGGCGAGGACGCCCACGATCGGGCGGGTCGGATAATCGCGATTCATCGGTTTTCTTTCATGATAGATTAGCCCCGTCAAACCCGATGGCCGTAATG
>DAISJD010000138.1:0-7685 GCA_036821645.1 Aliidongia sp. | reverse complement strand
GGATACGGTTGAACGAACCCAACGCGAACCCCCCCAACCCGCCGATGACCAGCGGACCGCCATAGCGCATCAAGGTAAACCATTGCGGCCGGTCGATCCGGATCCCGGTTTCGCGCGCCTGTCTGATGCCGAGGATCAAGGCGGCCGTGAAGGCGGCCAGCAGACTGGCCCCCATCACCCCCTGGATTCCGAATCCCAACTCGACCCCAATTACGGAAAACACCGCCTGCAGGCCCGCGCGCACGCCGTTTGCCAAGGCGAAAAAGCCCGCCCGATCCGACAGGCGCAACCAGGTCAGCGGCACTTGAATGGCCCCGTCTAGGGCAATACTGCCCAAAAGAAGGCGCATGGCGATCGGGTCTACTTCTCCGCCGACGGTGAGTTCGAGCAGCGGACTAAAGACCTGGAGCAAGACGAAGGCCCCGAACCCGAGGCTCAAGATCAGGCCGAAGGCCGAGGCGGCGATGGTCTTTCGGGCTTCGAAACTGCCCGTGCCACCAGCAAAACGATAAAGGGCATCAACAAGACCGAAGCCCAAAATCACCGTCGCGACATCGGCGATCGAGGCCATGAGGTCGATCTGACCGTATTCCGCCTTGGTGAGGTGAGAGGTCAGATACGGCAGCATAAAGATCGACACGCCCCGGGCGAGCGCGATCGACAGGGCGTAAAAGGCGGTTTGAGTGAGGGGGCGGGCGATGGCCATCTAGACCCGCATGCCGGTTTTAGGGGGGGCGGCGGCTTCGATGAGGGCGCTCAAGCGTTCAGCCTGCCGATCGTCGGTATAGTGGGCGAGAACGCGTGCCCGCGCCCCCCGTCCCAAGGCCGCACGGGCATCCGCATCGAGGGCGACGAGACGCGCCAGATGGGCGTGGAGATCCCGGCGATTGCCGGGTTCGGCCAAAAACCCGCAGGTGGGATCGACGGTTTCCTTCATCCCCATCTGTGCCGTGGTCAAGATCGGCAGGCCCATGCCCATGGCTTCCTTCACGACGAGAGGGCCGGTATCTTTAAGGCCCGTGGCATCAGGGCGAAACGGGGCGACGAAGGCGCGATAGGAGGGACCGTGTTCGGCGATCCAGGCACTGGATTGGGCCCCGAGGAACCGGACATGCTCGCCAAGGCCGAGATCGGTCGCATAGTTTTGAAGTGTGGCTCGTTCGGTTCCATCGCCAACAATGTCCAATCCCGGTCGTCCCGAAACGGGGAGTTCAGCCAAGGCCCAGAGAAGATCATCCACCCCCTTGCACGGGATGAGACGGCCGATAAATAACAGTCTTTGATTATCAGAACCGTGCGTTCTTGGCATGAACCGTGTCGCGTCAATTCCGCATGGCACCATCGCGACTGTGGCGTCTGGGGCGAGGGCTGCCAGATCATGGCGCATATCCTCGCAAACGGCGACAGAAAAACTAGCGGCCGCCACCTTGGCCGCGAGGTCTTGAGGATATTGGTACACATCATGGCCATGGGCGGTAAAACTGCCGGGAACACCCAACAATTTCGCCGCCGTCAGGGCATGAGCGGCCGCACCCTGGGCAAAATGGGCGTGAATATGGGTGCAGGATAAGGCGCGGGCGGCCCCGGCGATCTTGGCGGCGTTCCACAGCAGGGATCGCTTGGGCGATAATGTCTGGGTCCGCACGAAGCGTAGCGACTCCGCCATGCCCTGAACCGCGCGGGGGCCTAACGACAGGCCATCCTGCCAAGACAAATGGGAGACGGGACGGGATGCCGCCTCGAGATCGCCGGAATCGGGTTGCCGTGCCCCGGCGAGCGGGCCAAGCGTAAAGGGAACGATCGTATGGCCGCGCCTGATCATGGCCCGCATTTCGGTCAAAATGAAGGTTTCCGACAATGCAGGAAAATTGATCAAGACATACGCGATCACCGACATGGGGGTAACCTTGAGGGCGCGGGTGAGAAGACCCGGCGCAAGAAAGAAAACGGCGTTCCGCGCAGAATGCCGCTCGGCCTCGGCCGGTTCACCGCCAAGGGACGCTCGCCTCCGCAGAACCGTTGGCCATAGAAACTTTGGCCATCATGGGCATCACGGATACCGCCTCATTTCTCAACCGTTTAATCGAAACTTGTTAACGAATATATCTGAATTAACTGTTTATCATCATCAAGAATGCGTCAGAATTTATGTTTCGGGCCATTGCCCGTGGAGTAGGGACCAGATGTCGATGGCGAAACCTTCGTTGAGCGTCGTGATTCCATCGCGCAATTGTATCGCCTACCTCCCCCATGCCGTGCGCAGCATTCGCGCCGTAGCCGACCTCGGCCCGATCGAAATCATCGTGGTCAACGATGGATCGACCGATGGCACGGCGGATTGGTTGGCGGCGGCACAAAATCAGGATCCATGGCTGAAGGCCATCACGTTGGGGGGGGTGGGGGCCGCAGCCGCCCGCAATGCCGGGGTTGCGGCGGCGGGTGGTGCGATCATCGGGTTTCTCGATGCGGACGATGTCTGGCTGCCCGGTGCCATCGCCGATCGGTTTCGGCTTTTCGATGCCGAACCCCGTCTCGTTTTGAGTTTTGCCGATTACGATCACCGGACGCCGACGGGCGAGAGTCTCGGCACCTGCTTCGGTTTTTGGCCGGGGTTCCGGGCATGGCTCGGTGGGCGCACCGGGTTGATCGGCCTTGGCCCATCGGCCTTGCCCCTCATTCTGGCGGAAAATATCGTCGGTACCTCGACGGTTTTGGTGCGGCGGGCGGCCCTGATCGCAGCCGGGGGGTTTTCACCGGATTACAAGGTTGCCGAGGATTGGGAGTTGTGGCTGCGCCTTGCCCAGACCGGGGATGTTTGGTGCAATGCGCGCGTCGAAACCGACTATCTCGTGCGTCCGGGATCGACGAGCCGCAATTTACCGGCCGTGATCGAGGCGATGCGACGGATCATCGATCGCTACCGGCCGGCGGTTGCGGCTCTCGATCCGATGGCGGTGCGCAGTGCCGAGGCACGGGTTTTGATTGCAGAAGCCGAATTGGCGCGTGAATGCAAGCAATGGCCGCGGGCCTTGTTGAAGCATAGCGCCGCCTTTTACAAACGGCCGAGCCTGCGCACGGCATGGGAGGGGTTGCGCGATTGTGCCGGTGCGATGCGCCTGATCGAAGGAGGGGCGCGTTAACGAGACCGAGGAGCGCGCGGCGTCGCTCAAATTCGGGCACCGGCGGCCCGATAAGCGGCACAGAGCGCGGTTGTGCCGCTGTCGAGGCTATAGGATCGTTCGATCTTCCGGCGCGCGGCGGCCCGCATCGCGCTTTTCCGTTCCGGGGCAAGGGCGAGCCAGGTTTCGAGGCAGCGGGCGAGGGCGCCCACATCCTCGGCCGGGGCGAGATACCCGTCCTCGCCGGGATCGATGAGATCGGGCAGACCCCCGACGGCAAAAGCCGCGACGGGAATTCCATGCGCCATGGCTTCGAGGGCGGCGAGCGGTAGGCCCTCATGCCGCGAGGACATGACTAACAGATCGAGGTCCCCCCAATGGGCCGTCATCGGCACGGTACGCCCCATGAATTCAGGGCCGTTCGGGCAGGCTGCACGCAGGGCCGGTCCCATCGGGCCGTCGCCATAGAGGGCGAAGCGATGACCGGGCATGTGGGCGGCCAAGGCGCAAAAGAGGTCCGGTCCTTTCTCGTGGCTGAGGCGTCCGACAAAGCCGAACACCCGATGCGGCGCATCGGATAGGGTGTCGAGGGGGGGGAGGGCGACGAAATTCGGCAGTAAGGTTACCGGTTTCGGCAGGGTTTGCGCGATGGCCGCCGATACGGCGAGGCGGGGAGCAAGCCGTGCGGTCATCTGATCGAGCCCGGTATAAAGCCGGACTAAGCCGGTACTGGGATTGCCGGTATGGTATGTTGCGATGACGGGAACGCATGCCAGCCTTGCGGCAATCCGCCCTAGCAGGTTGGCCTTATAGCCATGCGTATGCAAAATTGCCGGACGTTCCTGGCGGAGAATGTGCAGCAAATCGCGAAAGCCGCGTTGCAAACTGCGATAGGGAATCTGGGCTTCTTTGAGGCTGGGGACCAGGGGATGGGGGCCGTAATCGGCCCAAAAAATGATTTCCGGTGCATAGCCTTGCTGCTTAAGTCCTTGAGAAACCATTAGAAGATGGGTCTCGATCCCGCCAATATCCCGGCTGTCGACGAGGAGCCAGATGGATGGGCGCAATAATGGGGGTTTTTCAATCATGGGACCATCCACCCGATGCTGCATTTCACAAGAAGTGTGTTTTGCATTTTGAGAGAAAAAACGGTTTTATTAGAAGAGTGACGCAACAATGACGGCACGCGGCGTTTCGCTTTATCTAGTTGAATACGATTTCTTGGTACGATGCTTGCGCAATATGCGTTACAAATGGCGGCCCACGTCAAGGAGATGGGGTTTATGCACGCGACCTATGTCGATCCCGGTACGGTCATTATTGCGTTGGACGGCGAATTCGATGCCCTGGCGGTTGCCGATGCCCGGTCGATGCTGGAGGGCATCGTGGCGAATTCGACGGTGAACGTGGTGATGGATTTCACGAATGTTTCCTTTCTCGATTCGTCCGGTGTCGGCTGCGTCGTGTTTTTGTTCAAGCGGCTCTATGCCGCAAAACGATCACTCACCCTGGTGGGCCTGCATGATCAACCCCAACGTCTCATTCAATCCTTGCGGATCGACCGGGCCATTCCGATCAAACCTTCCTTCGAGGCAGCCTGATCACCCCATGCGCGCATTTCTTCTCGCTTGTTTCCTGATCGTGCCGTTTTTGGCGGGATGCAGCAGCGATCTTGGCTGGCCGGACCAGGGCCATGGCGGGATTGCCGAATTGCGGCCTGCACCGCTGGCAGGGGAAGCCGATCAGATGAACGCGACACTGTCGTGTCTGCGCGGCCGCATCAATCAATTCAAGCAGTCGGAGGCCGCAGGTCTCTCGACCGCAAGCCTACCGCGGGCGGAATTGATGAGCAACCGCATCGCCCGTGAATTGGCCGGCGATCTCATCGCCGATGCCCGGGCCGACTTGCGCACCCTGGAAATATTGGTCGCTGATTTGTTGAGTTTTGCGGGCATCGATCCCGATGCAACCGGCGTGAAGGGAACGTCATGCGCGGTCTTATAACTTCGTTTTTATGCCTGATGTTGATGATGGGCCTTGCGGTATCGTCCGAAGCGGCCCCCGCCAAGGCCAAGCCCGATTCTCTTGTCCCCGGCAAGGTCGGCGTCAAATCTACGGCCCAGGCCCAAGGCCAGCCTCCTGCTCCGACGCGGCCCGGAACATTGGCCGGTACGGCGGAAAATTCCAGCCCCGATCTTGCCGTGCGGATCGGTGACGTACTTTACCTCGCCCTCCCCGGTGAAGACACGCTGAACAAATCGTTTCAGGTCGATCGGCGCGGCAATTTGCAATTGCCCGAAATCGGGCTCGTCAATGTGGCCGGCCTCAGTATCGCCCAGGCACAGGAAACGGTCAGAACCGCCCTTGCCAAAGTGTTTCGCGATATGACCCGTTTTGAACTCGCGCTCAAAGAACGGCGGCTGCTGGTCACAGTGCTGGGCTATGCAAAGCAACCCGGCCCCGTCGAATTGCCGGGTGATGCGACGGTTCAGATGGCCGTGAACGCTGCAGGCGGCCTTGCACCGGGGGCACAACTCGACCGGTTGCAATTGCGTCGTGGGCGCGATGTCATTAATTTCGATTACAAAAAATACCTCGATACGGGCGATCCGTCCCTCGTCCCCGCTTTGCAGCCTTTGGACGAGATTTTCATTCCGGCATCGCCCTTGACCGGCAATGTTCAAGTTGAGTTCGATGCCCGCACTCTGACATCATCGGGCGATGGCGGTGACGATCGCAGTGCGATCAAGGTGTTTGGCGAGGTGAATAGCCCCGGTTCTTTCGCCTATAAGCCCGAAGCCTCGATCCTCGAATATGTCATGCGGGCGGGTGGCGTCACCCGGTATTCTACGGTTGAAGGCATTCGGGTCATTACCAAGAACCAGCCGCAATTGTTCAATTTGAAGGAATATCTGGATACCGGCCGACGCGATCTTCTGCCCCTGATCGCCCCTGGGACGACGATCTATATTCCCAAGGAAATCGAGGAAGTCAAAGGCGGCCAACGCACGGTCTATGTCATGGGCGAAGTGTTCAAGCCCGGTGCCTTTGAAACGAAACCGACTGTGTCGTTCCTCGATGTTTTGGCGAATGCGGGCGGCCCGACCCGGTTCGCCGATACGAGCGGCTTGCGGATTCTGCATCAAGACGGCACCGTCGACCAGTTCAATCTCCTCTCCTATACCGAAGCCAAGACCAAGAACCCGCCCTTGCCGAAACTGCAACCGGGCGACGCGATTTTCGTGCCGGAAAAGGCGGAAAACGATCAAACGTCTTCTTGGTTGAAATATGGCCCGGATCGGATCGTGCGGATCATCGGGGCCATTAATGCACCGGGTCGCTATGAGTGGAACGATACGATGTCGATCCTCGATCTCATCGCCGAGGCGGGGGGGCCTGGGCCGCGGGCCAATACGGCGCGCATCCAAATTCTGCCGTCCGACAAGGGACCCGATGCCAAGGTCGAATTGTTCGATTTGGGGGCTTTGCTTGAAAAGGGTGGCAGGCTCGACCAATTGCCGGTGATCAAGCCGGGTTATACCGTCACGATTCCAGAATTGCCGGATGATGTGCGCGACAATCGGTCGAACTACTTGAAACAATCGCCCGACAATTCGATCTATCTCATCGGAGCCTTTCGCACGCCGGGCCGATTTGCCTTCAGTAAAGATGTGCGGTTTCTCGATATTCTGAGTGCCGCCGATGGTCCGGCCGGCAATGCCGATCTGGAAAATATCCGGGTGACGCGCCGTCATGGCGGCAATGGCCCCGCCACGATCGTCAAGGTCGATCTCAATGCCTATTTCAACAGTGGCGACGAGCGGCTTTTGCCGGAATTGGATCCGGGCGATTTGATTTTCATCCCAGAACGGGGTGCCGATTATCTCACCCAATCTAAGGAATCGACGATCCGTGTCTTGGGCTCCGTCGCGCGTCCCGGCCGGTATCGGTTCAATGACAGCATGACCCTCCTCGACCTCTTGGCGGAAGCGGGCGGCCCGACGCCGGATGCCTATCAGGAAAAGATCGTCGTGATCAATTTTACCCGCGACGACCAGGACCGGGCCCGAACCTTCAACTTGGTTCAGTTTGCCAAGACCGGCAATTTTCGCGATATACCTGTTTTACGTGCGGGCGATACGGTTTATATCCCGAATATATCGCAAAGCGATTTTCGGATGTTGATCGACGGGGTCAAGGATGTGGTGTCGGTCTTGTCGGTCTTTGCGTTGATTGGAAGATTGTGATCGATGAGTGATTTGCCGATTCATTATGCCGAGGTGCAACGTATTTATGCGGGCAGCATTGCGCGTGGGTTGCGGATCTTGGCAGTTACATCGGCGGAGCCGGGCGAAGGGGTGACGACGGTCGCCTTGGCCCTGGCGCGGCGGGCGGGGGCTTCGGGACAGCGGGCCCTCTTGGTTGAAACCAACCTATTCCCGTTTCCTATACACACCTGACGCTGCCCACGATATGCCGCGGGGGTCGCGTTCGGGGGCCGCGCGCGCCTGACAAAAACAAACATTTCGCACACAACGTCTGCTCCGCGCCACCTCGCTCGGTCGG
>DAISJD010000137.1:0-7778 GCA_036821645.1 Aliidongia sp. | reverse complement strand
TTTTTTGATTCTGATCAATTATTGTGATGGATATATATGGTTTTTTTAAAAAAATTAATACTGTGTTTTGTGCAAAAAATTCTTAAATCTGAACAAATTTAACAATAGTTTCGATTGTAAATAAATCATTAATCGTAAAGGTAGCGAAAAAATACTATTTATGTGAATATTAGTGGTGTACCTCTCAACGATTCTCAGGTCGAACAAGATTTCCGATCACGCTTGTGCCGCTCAAACGTTGGGGACGAGGGTGCGAAAGAAGGCCAATTGCCATTCCATCTCTTCCGGCGTCAGCGGGAAGAGTCCCCCGCTGGCAGCAGCCAGACGGGATTTCGGCGGCAACCGTGCGAGTTTGACCTGAAGCTGTGTTGCAAGCCGCATGGTATAGCCACTCTTCCAGGCGATCGCCGTCATAGCCTTGGCACTGTGTGAGGCAAGGATTTTGGCGACGATGGCCGGATTGATGCGCGCGCGTAACGTGAGGGCGGCCAGGACGAAATCCGGGTCCTGACCAATGGCGTCGATGACGACATCTTCGCTGAGCGTGCCCGCGGCGTAATAGCGCCGGGCACGGGCAAGCGGGCTTTCCAACGGGTTGTCGGGTGCAGTTGCCGGTTCCGGCGCGATGGGGCCGGGTTTTGGGCGGTTGGCTGCCCCCCCCAGGGGCGCACCGGTCACAGGGGTTGGTTTTGCGACCGGTTCGGCTTTCTTGAAGGTTGGATTCGTGCTGCTATTTTGACTTGGCGCTTGATTATGCAGCAAAAGATCGATCGCCGCTGTGGTGGTCGGGTCAAGATCTTGGCGATTTTTTAAAGCCAAGACCAATTTTTCCGCAACGAATCCGGCAAGCTTCACGGCGGCATCATCCGAAAGCTGGGGGCGATTGACCAGGGGTTCGTGCCACACATCGACGGGTGGTGCGCGCTCGACGACCCGGTCGAGTGTGGCGGGGCCGATATCCGCCGTATGATTGTTCAGGAGGGTGGTGATGGCCGGGATGTCGCCCTTTTCTACCACGGCGTCACTGACGGTGGGACCGATCGACGGCCGTTTGGCCACAGCCCCGATTACCCGTTGATCGGGGGCGTCCTGAACGATATCGACGAGATCGGCATCCTCGATTTTTCCAGGGTAATCCAAGGCAGGCAGAGCGACTTCGGGAATCCGGTCCCGGCTCAGAGAAGCGGCCAGTTGGGGTGAAAGGTCGCCCAAACTGCGTGTGGTTTCTGCGACCAGCCGCCGCACGCGCGGGACATCGTCCCGGGCCAGGGCTTCGAGCACGGCGATCGTCATTTGCCAGAGTTGGGACGTTTCATCCTGGCGCAGGCGCTGAATGTTACGGGTTACTTTATCGGCGATGATCGTGCGGATTTCCGGGATTTCATCGACGGCTAGCAACAGATCGGCTTGGCGGGGGGTGTTGGGGTGCAGGGCGACGGCCCGACGAATGGTTGGGATTATATCGCGTGCCAAGAAATAAAGCAGTTCAGGGGCGGTAGTCGGATCTTCTGCGACCCGCTGCCTTGCGCTGGGATCGGTGCTGCGTGCAAGTATCTGGGCGTTTTCTGGATCGATCGGCCCCGCTTGGTCAGCAGGACGCCTGCCGAAGAGGTGCCACAGGGCACTGCGCAGCACATTGCCTTTTCCATTGCCGCCGGGTTCTTGCGCCACCGCGCATCAGCCTTTCATGGCAAGTGTCAAACCGGGAGTCATCGGCTGGATCCATCCGTAAAATTTTACTGTCGGCCGGGCTTTAGCCGCGAAGAAGAGGGAGGTTGTCGCAGAATGATGGATAAGTGGCAACCGACCGCGTCGGCGATTTGTAGGTCATCATGCCCGTTACCTGGTTAATGGCCTCTTAAAAATTCTGTAAGCCTTGGGTTAGGGGCTGCGGCTGGCAGGCTCTTATGCGTTTTGGAGCGGGTTTTTCCATTTGATCCAAGGCGTGAGCCAAGGCAGGATGCATGAGAGAGGCATGAACGGCCCGAGTTTGTGCAATATTCATGCGATTGCATCGCAATCCGTCACGATTTTTCGAGTAAAAACATGTCGAGCGTGGATTGTGCCGAAATCGACGTCTGGATTTTCGATCTGGATAATACGCTCTATCCGGCGCATGCGTCGATTTTTCCGCAAATCTCGTCCCGGATGACTGAATTCATCGCGGATCGTTTCGGTCTCGCCGCCGATGCGGCCCGTGCTCTACAAAAACGCCTGTTTCGCACATATGGCACCACCCTGCGCGGCCTGATGGTCGAGGCCGGTATCGATCCCCATCAGTTTATGGATTATGTCCATGCGGTGGATCTGGAACCGCTGCCGACCAATCCGGCGCTTGCCGCCTGTTTGGCGGCTTTGCCGGGACGCAAACTCATTCATACCAATGCCTCTGAGGCTCATGCGCGCCGGGTGATGGATCGTCTTGGGATCGCAGCGGCGTTTTGCGGTATCTTCGACATTGTCGCCGCCGATTTCACCCCAAAGCCCGACGCGCACGGCTATCATCGGCTGATCGATCGTCATCGGGTCGATCCGCAGAGGGCGGTCATGGTTGAAGATATGGCCGTCAATCTCGCCCCGGCGGCGGCATTGGGTATGGGGACGATTTGGATTGCGAGTTCCCATGATTGGGCAATGGCTGGGGCCGATGCGGCCCATATCCAGCATCGCACGGACGATCTTGTGACATTCTTGACGGCCAGTCTGGAACGATGGACCGGGAATGCGGGCGGAGAATGACATGAGTATGCTAAGATATGGGCGCCCAATCCTGTTTTTCGGCCTGATCCTCGGATTGGCGGGATGCGAGTCGGTTGAGCGGTTTCATGACGGTGTCGATCTCTGTTTCGATCGCCCGCCCAAAGATCGGTCGATCGGCGAATGCATCGGCGACTTATTACCGTTACCCATTCGGTTGCAGGGGTCGGTTGGTTTGTGAGGCGCCGCATCCACTGGGTGCGTATCGGTATTTCTTTTTATGGGGGGCAGGTGTCATGAGCGTTTACGGGTCCTTGAAGGCGGCGATCGATACGGCGTTCGAGCATCGCGCGGCGATTACACCCGAAACGACGGGCGATGCTGCGGATGCCGTGCGTGAAACCCTGCGCCTGTTGGATGCCGGGACCTTGCGTGTGGCCGAACCGGATGGGGCGGGGGGATGGCACGTTAATCAATGGGCAAAAAAGGCGGTTTTACTGTGGTTTCGCCTGTCCGAAACCCGGATCATCGAAGGCGGCCCGCTCGATCCTGGATATGGGGCGTCGGTTTGGTGGGACAAGGTGACGCCGAAATTTGCCGGGTGGGATGCGGTGCGGTTTGCCGAGGCGGGGTTTCGGGCCGTGCCGGGGGCCATCGTGCGTTATTCCGCCTTTATCGGGCCGAACGTGGTTCTGATGCCGTCTTTCGTCAATGTCGGGGCCTATGTCGGGGCAGGAACGATGATCGACACGTTCGCCTCGGTCGGTTCTTGTGCCCAAGTCGGGCGCAATTGCCATATTTCGGCCGGGGCCGGGATCGGCGGCGTGTTGGAACCGTTGCAGGCCGATCCGGTCATTATCGAAGATGATTGCTTTATCGGGGCCCGGTCCGAGATCGTCGAAGGTGTCAGGGTCGAACAGGGGGCGGTGTTGGCCATGGGGGTCTTCATTTCCGCCACGTCGCGGATCATCGACCGGCAAACCGGCGAGGTTTTCATCGGTCGGGTTCCGGCATATTCGGTCGTCGTGCCGGGCAATCTGCCGGGCCGTCCGCTGCCCGACGGTACGCCGGGACCGGGGCTTGCCTGTGCGGTCATCGTGAAACGGGTCGATGCGCAGACCCGGGCCAAAACGGCGGTCAACGAGTTGTTGCGCGCATGACCCCGATCGATCCCGTTGCCTTGACGGCGGCCCTGATCCGATGTCCGAGTGTGACCCCAGCGGATGGGGGGGCCCTTGATCTTCTGGCGCAGACCTTGGGCGAGCGCGGCTTTACCTGCACGCCGCTCACCTTTGCCGAACCGGGGGCGCATCCGGTCAAGAATCTCTATGCCCGGATCGGGACGGGGGGGCGGCATTTTTGTTTTGCCGGTCATACCGATGTGGTGCCGCCGGGCGATGCGGCCCAGTGGCGACACGATCCTTTTGCCGGTGTGGTGGCCGATGGGTTCCTGTTCGGCCGAGGGGCCGTGGATATGAAGGGGGCCGTGGCCGCCTTTACGGCGGCGGTATCCGGATTTCTGGCCGATCGCGGGGGGGGCTTCGATGGGTCGATCAGCCTGTTGATCACCGGGGACGAGGAAGGGCCGGGCATCGACGGGACGGCCAAGGTCCTAGAATGGTTGGATGGGCGGGGCGAGCGGATCGATGCCTGTCTCGTGGGGGAACCGACCTCGGCCGATCGCCTGGGTGATATGGTGAAAATCGGTCGTCGCGGCAGTTTGACTGCCCACCTGACAGTGTCGGGGGTGCAGGGGCATGTGGCCTATCCCGAACGGGCGGATAATCCGGTCCATCGCCTGGCCCTGATCGTGGCGGATCTGATCGCAAGCCCGGTCGACGAGCCGACGGCGCATTTCGGTGCGACGAGTTTGCAAGTATCCACAATCGATGTCGGCAATCCGGCCAGCAACGTGATTCCGGCCGTGGCGCGGGCGACCCTTAATCTTAGGTTCAACGATCGTTGGACGGGGGCCAGCCTTGAGGCGTGGTTGCGTGGGCGGATCGCGGCGTGGGGCGGCAAGGTTGCCGTGGATGTGCGTGTTTCCGGTGAATCCTTCATCACGCCGCCCGCCGATTTGGCGGATCTCATCGCCGAGGCGATCCAGGCTGAAACGGGGCAGGGGCCTGTCTTCAGCACCACGGGCGGCACGTCCGATGCCCGGTTCATCCGGCGGGTGGCCCCGGTTGCGGAATTCGGATTGGTGGGGCGTACGATGCATCAGGTCGATGAGGCGGTCAGGATCGACGATCTGCTGACCCTGACCCGGATCTATCGCGCCGTTCTCGATCGTTATTTTCCGGTGTCGCCATGAGAGACTATTTTTTTTGTGTCGCGATGAGCGATTGTTTCATGGTGTCGCCATGAGCGATGAGGGACGCACCCCCGGCGATACGCGCCCGCTTGCGGTCGAGATTGCTCAGGCCCGTCAAGCCTTGATCGCCCTGCTCGGGTTTCGCGAAGGGTTTGTCCATCTGTTTCGGGCCGATCGCGCCGGGGTGATTCTATCCTTGGGGGCCATCTTGGCCGTGATGCCGATCGTCATGCTGGGTCAGGTGGCGCAGGTGACGATGTTATATCAGGATCGACCCGAGGCCCCGATCGTGGCCCTGATCGTCAATCGCCTGATCAGTCAAGTCATCCAAGTGTCGGGTTTCGCGCTCATCATGCGGTTTTTTCTGTCCCTCTACGGCAAAGAAGCCGCGTGGTTCGGTCTGATGACCGCCTATAATTGGCTGCGGGCGGTGCGGATGGTGGCGTTCGTGCCCTTGTTGTTTCTGGCGACGGCGGTGCCGGGGCTGTTGATCCTGTTGCCCTTGTTCAAGCTTTATACCCTGTCGGTTTTGGCATTTCTGATCAATCGCCAGGCGGGTCTTGGCTTTGCCGAGGTGATCTTGATCATCTTGATCGAAACCCTGACCGTGTTGGGCGGTCAGATGGCGGGGGATCAGCTGGCACTCATATAGAACGGGATCGGCAATCATTCCGCCCCGTTTTTTTCACTCTTCCCCCGGATCGTCGTCGTCCGGGTTCGTCGCGTCATAGCCGACGGCGGTCAGATAGAGTCCTTCCGGCGGTGCTGTCGGGCCTGCTGCACTGCGTTTGCGTGCGGCAAGGGCGCTTGCAACCTGGTCCGGCGTCCATTGGCCCGTGCCGACCATTTTCAAGGTGCCGACCATGTTGCGCACCTGATGATGCAGAAAAGAGCGCGCCTCGGCGATGATTTGGATTTCGTCGCCGACGCGGGTGACATCCAGGCGTTCGAGGGTCTTTTCCGGCGATTTCGCCTGACATTGGCTGGCCCGGAAACTGGTGAAATCGTGGTGCCCGACGAGATGGCGGGCCCCTTCGGCCATGGCGTCGCTGTCGAGCGACACACCCAAATGCCAGACCCGATCCATTTCCAAGACCGAGGGCGCGCGGCGGTTGATAATCCGATAGAGATAACTGCGCCGGGTGGCCGAGAGACGCGCATGAAATGGCTCGGGAGCGAGGGCCACATCCAATACCGCGATGAGGGCCGGGCGGAGATGGAAATTCACCGCCCCCCTGATTTCTTCCGGGCGATAGCCGTCCGGCAGGTCGATATGGGCGACCTGTCCCGTGGCATGGACCCCGGCATCGGTGCGACCGGCCCCTTGCACCAGGTGAAACCGGCCGGTCAGGCGTGAAAACGCGTCTTCGAGATGGGATTGCACGGTGGCACCGCCGGGTTGGCGCTGCCACCCGTGCAGGCCCGTGCCGGCATATTCGATGGTTAATTTGTACCGGGGCACAGCAAGCGGGTTCCTCTTGGGAGTGGGGTGCCATTCAGAAAGGCGCGCCGATCGACCGGCTTGCCGCCTGCCCGCTGCAACCGGGTCGGGCGGATGAGGCCACCACCGCAGGCAATGGCGAAATCCCCGTCGATGAGGGTGCCGGGCGGTGCGTCGCCGTCATAGGGTTCCAGTGTTGCGGCCAAGAGTTTGATCCGATCCGGGCCAATCAGGAACCAGACGCCGGGGGCGGGATTGAGGGCGCGCACCTGTCGGTCGATGAAGCCTGCGGATTGCCGCCAATCGATCGCCCCTTCGTCCCGGGTCAGTTTTTCGGCATAGCTCACACCGTCCGTCGGCTGGGCCACGGGGGTGAGCGTGCCGTCGGCCACCCCTTCCAAGGCGGGCAGAATGAGGCGGGCGCCCAAGTCGGCCAGCGCGTCGTGCAACCCGGCGGCGGTCGTCGTGTGCGTGATGGGCACAACCCCCTTGATCAGCATGCCGCCCGTGTCGAGGCCGCTATCCATCTGCATGATCGTGACGCCGGTTTCGGTATCCCCGGCCAGGATGGCGCGTTGAATGGGGGCGGCCCCCCGCCAGCGCGGCAGAAGCGAGGCATGGACATTGAGACAGCCGAGGCGCGGGGCCGCCAGAATACCGGGCGGTAGGATGAGGCCGTAGGCGGCGACCACGGCGGCATCGAGATTGAGGGCGGCAAAATGGGCGATCGCCTCGGCGGGGCGCAGGGTGGTCGGGCAATGCAACTCTTGTGTTGAAGCAAGGTGAGTGTCTGCCCAACGCATGACCGGGCTTATTTCAATTTTATGCCCGCGATTGGCGGGTTTCGGTGCCCGCGTATAAATCGCGGCGATCTCGTGACCGGCATCGACCAAGGCGTCAAGGATCGCGACGGAAAAATCCGGCGTGCCCATGAAGGCAAGGCGCAGGCGGCGGGGTCGAGGCGGGGCGATTGCCATGTCAGGCGGTTTCTTCGGCGCGGGTCTTCTTCAATTTGACCAGCTTGCGCAGGATGATGTTGCGCTTCAAGGCGGTGATGTGATCGACGAAGATCGTGCCGTTCAGATGGTCGATTTCATGCTGGATGCAGGTTGCCAAGAGGCCGGTTGCATGAATTTCTTGCCTTTCGCCCTGATAATCGAGATATGTCACCTTGATTTCGGCGGGGCGGGTGATATCGGCATAATGCTCGGGCAGAGAAAGGCAGCCCTCATTCCAGACGTTCAAGGGTGGCTCTTATAAACATCTCCGAGCCCACGAGACCAGAGAGGGTCTCGGATGGCGGCTTCTTCTTGGAAAAAAAAAAAA
>DAISJD010000136.1:0-8196 GCA_036821645.1 Aliidongia sp. | reverse complement strand
TTTGCAAGATTCAATGCGGCAATTTTATATTGATTTTGATTTATTATTTTAAATGAGTAAAATTTAATTTTTATTATTGTTTTTTTTATAAAAATGAAATTAATTGATGAATATTTAATGGCGTACAATAAAAAAATCCTCGTCCAGTTTCGATCCCCACTCTACTTTCGGAAATTTGGATGATAGAGTGATTTTAAACTTATTAAAAAGAGAAGTTGGTGTGACTGGCGGTCAGTAAAATTCTACGGCACGATCTGGGCCTGACTGGGGCCGTTTCAACCGGGATCGATGGGTGCATGGTTGTCAACAAAGGGGGATCGCTGTGACGGGCTGGCGTCGCATGGCGCATGCATTGACGTCGATTCCTGTGGGGGTTGGCCTGATGTTGGGTGGCCTCGTCTGCCTTGCGGTTTGGTCTGCCCATCTCATAGCCGACCATCGTGCCGAGCGCAGCGCCTTATTGACGATCGCTGCGAGCCAGCAGGTTGACCGGGTGGAGATGGCGCTCGCAGCTGTGACGGGCTCCGCCATGACCTTTGGCGCATCGGTGACGGGAGATCGCGAGGTCGATTTGGAACGGTTTCGACGAGAGACCCAGATTTTGAAAACTCGGTATCCGTCGATGGTCGGTTTTGGCTGGGTCCCGTTCGTGGCAGCGCCCGAACGCGCGGCCTTTGAACGCCAGGGCGAAGAGACTCTGGGAACGCCGTTTCAGATCCTGGATCGCGGCTTGTCGGGACGGTTCGTCCCGGCGGCGGCCCGCGATCGCTATTGGCCGTTGCTTTACGCCGATTTATCGATGGTGAATGGTCTTGGCACCGGTCTTGATCTCGCTGGTTTAAAAGAGCGTTTCGACCAAATCTGGGACGAGATGGCGCAACGTCCGCGCCCGATCATGACGCAGCGGCTGCGTCTTGCCAACGCATCGCCGGACGCGTTTTGCGTCTTTCTGTTGGTGCCGGTCTTTCAGGCGGGGTCGGGCGAGGCGACGGCCCCCCTCAAGGGCGTCATGCTGAGCCTCATCGATATTCACGCCTTGGTCCAGGCGAGCCTTGGGACTTTGCGCGAGGATGGGCGGTTTTCGACTTTGATTCAGGATCAAACGGCCGTACCCGGCAAACAAATCCTGTATCACGAGACCCGTCCCTATCGCCAAGCCGGTCCTGTTCTGGCTGAGAAAAGCGCTATCTATGGCGGTCGGTCGTGGCGGATCGCCGTGTTGACGAGCCCGGATGGCGGATCTGGCGGCGGGCCTGATCCTGTGGCGCTATTCGCAGGTGGCATCCTTGTCGGCGGTTTTGTCTTGTTGACGGTCGCTGGGTGGCGCCGTCCCATCGCCCCATCGGGGCGGGACGGAATTGCGGCCGAAGGGGTCAAGGGGAGATCGTCTGATGCTGATGAGGTGCCGTTTCAGGCGGATGGCGCCCTGTTCTGCGATTGGTTCTGGCAGAGTGACGTGTCCCATGCCATCACGACGATCTACCCAACAGCGCCCCATGGTTCTTTCGATCCCCGTGTGATGCTGGGCCGCAGGCTCTCTGATGATGCTGAGGTATCCCATTGCCCGGACGCGCGTCGGCAGGTGCTGGATCGGCAGGAACCGCTTGTGGATTATCGGGTGCGGTGCCGAACGGCGGCGGGGGATCGGGTGTTTTCGTGTCGGGCGAGCCCCGTGCGCGATGGCGCCGGTGTGTTTATCGGTTATCGCGGTGTCGCGCGTGATATCACCGACATCGCCGAGGCCTGCGCACCCGATACCCGACAGCCGACAGACGCGTCACCGCCATGGGCCAAGGCCCTCATTGCTGGGACCAGCGAGCGGATCAGGCAAAGTTTGGATCAATTGGCGCACGCGATCGAAAGATCGCCCCCGGATGAGACGGCCCCCGCAACGGCGCGTTCGGCCCGGCACATCATCGGTAAGATCGATCAATTGCTTGAAAATCTCTATGATTATCATCTGCTGGCGTCGGGAGATCTCTCGCTTGCCACGGCCCCGTTTCACTTTGAGGCGGTGATGGCCGATTTATTGTCGATGGTTGCACGGGACGCCGAAGCCAAAGGCATTACGCTCAAGGCGCAAATTCCGCCCCAGACGCTGCCCTGGTTGTCGGGGGATGAAAAACGCGTTCGCCAGATCGTGTTCACGCTTCTCTCCAATGCCATCGACCATAGTGCGGGCGGCACGATCACCGTCACGGTCGCGACGGCGGACAGGGCCGACGGCCGGATCGATGTGGGGTTGAGCGTGCGCGACGAGGGATCGGGATTTTCCCGTGCGGCCGACGAACAAATCAAGGCATGGCTTAAAAAACCCGCGACCGATCCGATCATCATCGCGGGCGATCGGGGGATCGGGCTTGGTCTTTTCCTGTGCCGGGCCTTGTGCGGTTTGATGGGCGGGGAACTGGGTCTCGACAATCACCCAGGTCAGGGGGCGACCGTGCGGGCGCATCTCGTCTGTGCGCCGGCGGCCCCGCCCATCGCCGTCTTGCGGTCACGGCTTGCCCAACCGGTCCTTGAAATGGATCAGGTGAGCATTCTGTTGGCGGAAGATAACGCGATCAATCAGATGATGACCCAGGATCTGTTGCAAAGTGCTGGCTATCGGGTGGTGATGGCTAGGAACGGCCGTGATGTTTTGGAGGTGCTGTCGCACGATCGTATCGATTTGATTTTGATGGATAGTCAGATGCCCGTCATGGATGGGGTGACCGCCGCCCGCTATATTCGGGCCTTGTCGGGTGCGATCGCGCGGGTTCCGATCATTGCCATGACCGCCGATCTTGCCCTAAAGGACGCCGCCATCGGGACGCGGGCCGGGATTGACGATTGTTTGATCAAGCCCGTGACGCGCGACGCCCTGCTGGCGCTCGTGGCGCGCTATGCGCCTGCACCGACACCAGCCCAGCCGTTCGATGCAGCGGCATCCTAAGAGACGTTAGGCGATCGCTTCAGCGGTCGCCCCCGCCTGTCAGATCGAACAGCAAGCAGGTTGTGGTGGCATGGGCCAAAAGCCGCCCTTTCGCATCGATGAGGCGTCCTTCGGCCGTCGCGATCCGACCGCCCAGCGCGATGATCTTGCCCTCGGCCCGCACGGGGCCGGTCGTATCGGTAACGGCGCGGACATAATTCACCTTGAGTTCGACGGTCGTATAGCCTTTGCCTGCCGTCAGGGTCGAATGAACCGCACAGCCGACGCAGGAATCGAGCAGGGTGGCAATCCACCCGCCATGGATTGAACCCAACGGATTATAAAAGGCGCGCAGCGGCATGCCTTGAAACACGACCCGGCCTTTTTCAACCTCGACCAACAGAAAATTCAAACTGTGGGCGATCGGCGGCGGCGGCAATTGCCCGCGCATCATCTTGCCGAGAAGATCAATGCCATCATGGCCTGCCAAGACCTGTTGGCTGACGACGCCAGGGGATAAGGCGGCCGATTTCAGGGTTTCAAATTCTTCGGTCCAGAGGGCTTCGGTTTCAGGATGCGCGGTGGTCATTGTCGTGTCTCCGAAAAGGACATATAGTGTATATACACCTATTTTCAACGAAGGGAGCCCGCAAAATGAGCAAGCCGCCCGTGCGTGGGTGCAGTTGTTTTCGGCTGCGGCGTCTGACGCGGCGCGTGACCCGCCATTACGATCTCTATCTCGCGGCGGCGGGGCTGACCGTGACCCAGTTTGGGGTTCTGTCGCTGTTGCTCGATGAGGCGCAGGATCGGACCGTAGGGGGGATTGCCGCCCGCATGGATATGGATCGGACCAGTTTGACCCGGACTCTAAAGCCGATGCTTGCCCATGGCTGGATCGGCCTCGTCCCAGACGGACGCCAAAAATTCATCCACCTCACCGAGGCGGGGCGGGCGGCACGCACGGCGGCGAAACCCGCCTGGCGTGCCGCACAAGACGCCTTCAATGCCGCCCTTGGCATCGATCGGGTGGCGGACCTGCACGCCGTGCTCGATGATGTCGACGGGCGGTTTCAACTGGAAGAGGTTTGAAGACCGGTCCCATTTCTCTGGTCAAAGAGTGGACTTAGTCGCCGGTTGACGCCAAGGCCCGCTGCAATCTGGAGGGGCTGGCGACACTGGGCGTGCGCCCGCGCCGCCGGTCGAACCAGACCCGGATTTGATCGAGATAAAGATAGACCACGGGGGTGGTGTAAAGGGTGAGGATCTGCGAGACGAGGAGGCCGCCCACAATCGCGTAGCCAAGCGGTTGGCGCAATTCCGATCCGGTTCCGGTCCCGATCATGAGGGGAACACCCCCCAATAAGGCGGCCATGGTCGTCATCATGATCGGGCGAAACCGCATCAGACAGGCTTGATAAATCGCGTCATGGGCGGACAAGCCCTGGCGATGTTCGGCCTCGATCGCAAAATCGATCATCATGATGGCGTTTTTCTTGACGATCCCGATCAGCAGGATGATCCCGATGAGGGCGATGACGCTGAGATCATAGTGAAACAACAGCAGCATGATCAAGGCGCCGACACCGGCCGAGGGCAGGGTGGACAGGATGGTGATCGGGTGAATATAGCTTTCGTACAGCATGCCCATGATCAGATAGATCACGACGATCGCGGCGGCGATCAGGGCCGGTTGGGTCGAGAGCGAGCTTTGAAAGGCGGCGGCACTGCCCTGGAAGGTGCCGACGAGACCGACAGGGGCCCCCAAGCGACGGCCGAGATCGGTAACGGCGGTAACCGCGTCGCCCAATGCCGCCCCAGGGGCCAAGTTGAAGGAAAGGGTGACGGCCGGAAATTGGCTTTGATGGCCGATCGACAGATAATTGGTCGTGTTGCGGTCATAGCGCGCAAAGGTCGAAAGCGGGATCATCTTGCCGGAAATTGGCGATTTCACATAGATTTTTTGCAGATTCTCTGGATCATTCTGAAGCGCCTGCGGAATTTCCATGACCACGCGATATTGGTTTTGCTGGGTAAAATATTGCGTGACTTGGCGTTGGCCGAACGCATCATAAAGCGTGTCGTCAATCACCTGGGGCAGAATCCCGAACCGCGCCGCCGCATCCCGATCGATCACGATGGAAACGGTCGGTGCATTGGCTTGCTGATCGCTGGCCACGTCGCGCAGCATCGGCAATTCCTGCATTTTACTGACCAGTTTCGGGGCCCATTGATTGAGTTCGGCAAGATCGGCATCTTGCAGCGTATATTGATATTGGGTCCGGCTGATGCGGCCGCCGACATTGATGTCTTGGGCTGCCTGAAGGAAGAGGGCCACCCCCTCGACGGCGGCGATCTTGGGGCGCAGGCGGTTGATCACCTGATCGGCGGTTGCCTTGCGTTCCGGTGCCGGGCGCAGGCCGATGAAGAAGCGGGCGGTATTGTTGGTCTGTCCATTGAACCCGCCGCCCAGCGACATGGAAAACCCGCCGATATCGGGATCGGCCTTGATGATGGCACCCAGACGCGAAACCTTGTCGCGCATGGCGGCGAAGGAAATATCCTGCGCCCCTTCGGCAAGGCCGGTGATGAAGCCCGTGTCCTGCTGCGGAAAGAAGCCTTTCGGAATGATGACATAAAGATAGCCGGTTGCGATGATGGTCGCGAACAGGCTTGCCATCGTCATCGCCCGATAGCGCAGCACGAGGCGCAGGCCGACGGCATAGGCGGCAAGCATTCCGTCGAAGAACCGTTCGACCAAGCGATAGAGGCGGCCATGCTGGGCGTGTTTCTCGTCCTTGAGGAACAGTGCACACATCATCGGCGTAAGGGTGAGCGAGACGAAGGCCGAAACGGCGATCGCAATCGTCACGGTGACGGCGAATTCATGGAAAAGCCGCCCGATGATCCCGCCCATGAACAACAAAGGGATGAACACGGCGACCAGGGACAGGCTGATCGACACGATGGTGAACCCGATTTCGCCCGCCCCCTTATAGGCCGCGTCGAGCGGGGTCATGCCTTCTTCGATATGACGCACGATATTTTCGATCATCACGATCGCATCGTCCACGACGAACCCGACCGAGATGGTGAGCGCCATCAAGGAAAGATTGTCGAGCGAATAGCCCACCGCATACATGACGGCAAAGGTGCCGACCAGGGAGAGGGGCACGGTGATGCTGGGAATGACCGTCGCCCAAAAATTCCGTAGGAACAGGAAAATAACCAAAACGACCAGAAAAATGGTCAAGATCAGGGTGAATTGCACATCGTCGATGGAGGCGCGGATCGTTTGGGTCCGATCGGCGATGATGTCGGTCGTAATGGCCGGGGGAATGGCGGCGCGCAAGCGGGGCAGGGCCGCCCGGATGGCATCGGCAACCGCGATCACATTGGTGCCCGGTTGGCGGAAAATCACCAGCGTGATGCCGCGTTGATTATTTTGCCAGCCTGCGAGTTTCAGGTTTTCCGGGCCTTCGATCGCATGGCCGACATCGCGGATGCGGATTGGGGCCCCGTTGCGATAGGCCAGCACGAGACTGTCATATTGACTGGCGGCCAGGAGTTGATCGTTATTGTAAATCGTGAAACTTTGGTTCGGCCCGTCGAAATTGCCTTTGGGTTGATTGACCGTGGCGCTGGTCAAAACGCTGCGCACATCTTCGAGGGACAGGCCCATATTGGCGAGACTGGCCGGGTCCAATTGCACCCGGATCGCCGGTTTTTGTTCGCCGCCGATAAAGACTTGGGAGACGCCGGTAATCTGGGAAATCTGTTGGGCGAGGACCGTATCGGCGTAATCCGACACGGTGGTGAGCGGCAGGCTTTCGCTTTGGACTGCGATGAGCAGGATCGGGCTGTCGGCGGGATTGACCTTGCGATATGTCGGCGGGCCGGGCAGGTTGCGCGGCAATTGACCGCCTGCGGCCGTAATGGCGGCCTGAACATCCTGGGCCGCCCCATCGATATTGCGGTCGAGATCGAATTGCACCGTGATGCTGGTGGCCCCCAAGGCACTGGACGAGGTCAGTTGGGTGACGCCCGGTATTTGGGATAATTGCCGTTCGAGCGGTGCTGCCACGGCCGATGCCATGGTTTCGGGACTGGCACCGGGCAAACTGGCCGAGACCTGAAGGGTCGGGAAATCGACCTGCGGCAAGGGTGCCACCGGCAAAAGCGGATAAGCCACGATGCCAAGCAGGAAAATCCCGAGCATCAACAACGTCGTCGCAACGGGGCGTGCGATGAACGGGGCGGAAATACTGTTCACGACGCGGGTCCCGGACGTGCGGCATCGGTGCCCGTATTGGCCGATTGGGTCGAGACTTTGCTCGTGGGACGCAGTTTGTACTGGCCATCCGTCACCACCCGGTCGCCCGCGTCCAATCCAGCCTCGATCAGGGCGACGTTATCCTGGATCTGACCTAGCGTGATCGGGCGAATTTCGACGGAGGCATCGGGTTTGACCAGCCAGACGAACGGACCGTTCTGACCGCGTTGCACGGCGGCGGCGGGGGCCGTCAGGGCGTTTTCCCGGTTTTCGAGGGTGATGTGGGCATTGACGAACTGACCGGGCCAGAGCGCATTGTCCTTGTTGGCAAAGACGGCTTTCAATTTGATCGTGCCGGTCGTGCTGTCGATTTGATTGTCGATCAGGCTCAAGACCCCCTCGGCCAGTTTCTCGCTATCGTCCTCACGCCAGGCTTCGACCGCGATGGCCGCTTTGGTGCGGGCCTTGTTCAAGGTGGAAAACAACGCCTGCGGCAGGGTGAAATTGACGGCGATCGGGCTGGTCTCGGTGATAACGACGAGGCCGGTCGCCTCGGCCGCGCGAATGAGATTGCCGGCATCGACGAGCCGCGCCCCCGTGCGGCCGGCAATCGGGGCCGTGATCGTGGCGTAGCTCAGTTGAACTTTGGCGATATCGATTTGGGCTTGATCGGCTTGCATCTGGGCTTCCAACTGACGCACCAGCCCGGTTTGGGTATCGACGCTTTGGCGGGTCGCATATTCTTTGACGGCCAGACTTTGGAACCGGTTAAGATCGGTACGGGCATTCAGCAGCATCGCCTCGGTTTTGGCCCTTTGTGCGATGGCTTGGGCCAGGGCCGCTTGAAAGGGGCGCGGGTCGATCTGGGCGATGACGTCGCCGGCCTTGACCTCTTGGCCTTCGATGAAATTCACTTTTGTCAGTTCCCCGTCGACCCGTGCGCGCAAGGTGACGGTATTGTTGGCCTGAACTGTGCCCAGCCCCGTGCGGGTCACGCGAACGGTACTGCGTC
>DAISJD010000135.1:0-8386 GCA_036821645.1 Aliidongia sp. | reverse complement strand
TCACAGAGCATCTTGAAATCGAAACCTATACCTGGGATGTTCTGCCATCGGCACTGGCCCTGTCCGATACGGAATCATCCGACGGGCGGATGACGATCACCGAAAGCATCGAGAAAGAATTTCAATGGGTCGCAGCGCAGCTTGGTTGATCCGCCCCCGGGCCGCCCTCATTCTGGGGCGCGTCTCGAACCTGCCGACACTCGTCAGCAACGCCTTGGCCGCAGCATCCCTCGTTGAGGGCACGATGGGCGGCACCCTCGGCAGTCTTGCCGCCTTGATGCTGTTTTACGTCGGCGGCATGTATTTAAACGATGCGGTCGATGCCGGGATCGACGCCAAGGAACGACCGACGCGGCCCATTCCGAACGGCGATGCCGCCCGTTGGGCCGTCTATGGTGCCGGTGCTTTGCTGCTGCTGTTGGGCTGTCTCGTTGCGGGTGGGATCGGGGCCCCCATCATGGGGTTGCTGTTGGCAGGGGCGATCGTCGCCTATGACCTCTGCCACAAACACACGGTCGGGGCCCCGTTCATCATGGGGTTTTGTCGGTTGCTCTGCTATGGGTTGGTGGCCGATGCCGCCCACATAGTCGGGTCACCCTATCCCGCTTGGTTTTTGCCAAGCGCTCTGGGCCTCATGGCCTATGTGGTGGGCCTGACCTATGTCGCCCGGCAAGAGGCGCACAATCGCTTCACCCGCAAAGGGGCCGCCGCCCTATCGGCCCTGCTGCTGCCGGTCGTTTGGTGCCTTATTCTGGCTTGGACTGCGCCGATCGCCTTGATCGGGGCCTTTGCCTTCCTCGCCGTGATCCTGTTCTGCATCCGGCTTTTGAAACGGTGCGGCCCCGGCGACGTGCCGCGCGCCGTTGGCCTCTTCATCGCCGGGATCTCCCTCTACGATGCGACCGTCGCTCTCGCCGCCGGGGCCATCATCCCCGGCCTCGTCGCCGGGGCCTGTTTTCCCCTGACCCGCTTTCTGCAACGCTCCATTCCGGGGACGTGAGAGCGGGCGGTCACGCGAAAAGATGGCGCAAGACCAGATCCTTGAACCCGGTGGCCGCAACCCGGCCTTCCGGTAAGAGGGCAGGTTGCGACGAAATGACGAGGGGGCCCATCGCCGGGTCGTCGGTGACCCGCCCGTGCGAGCCCCGGACCAAATCCGTATCCCCGTCCGAAATGACGTCCATGAGACGGCGCTGACCCAATTTGCGCAGACCAAGACGCAGGGCCGCCGCCAGTTTCGGCCAGCGCAAGGCCGGATCGAAGAAGAGTTCAACCGGGTCGTAGCCGGGCTTGCGGTGAATATCCACGGTCCGGGCGAAATCGGGGGCCTTTTTCGGATCGAGCCAATAATGATAGGCAAACCAGCGATCGGCACGGCTGACCGCGACGAGTTCGCCGCTGCGCGGGTGATCCAAGCCCTGGGCTTTTTTTTCGGCCTCGCCCCAGACGGCCTCGACCCCGTCGATCCGTTCCAAGATCCCCCGCACCCGGTCGATATCGGCCGGATCGCGGACATAGACATGGGCGATCTGATGATCGGCCACGGCAAACGCAGCCGAGGCCCCGGCATCGAGGATCTCGCGTCCCGCCAATTCGGCCCTGACCGCGATCAGACCCTCGGCCCGCAAGATCCGATTGATGAAAATCGCATCCCGAACCGGGGTGATGCCATATTCCGAGACGACGATCACCCGGTTCCCCAAACGCTCCGCCTCGGCGATGAGGTCGCCTGCCAATTGATCGACCGCGCGCAGGGCCGCACGGATCGCCGGATGCCCTTTGTCGGGACCGAAGCGTTGTAGATCATAATCCAAATGCGGCAGATAGGTCAGGGTTAGGGTCGGCTTGCGCGTCGCCATCACATGGCGGGTAGCCTTCGCGATCCAGGCACTCGACGTGATGTCGGCCATCGGCCCCCAAAAACGGAACAAGGGAAAAGTCCCGAACAAGTCGGTCAATTCATCGCGCAAGTCGGGCGGATCGGTATAGCAATCGGGGATCTTGCGCCCATCGGCCGGATAGAGCGGGCGCGGCGTGACACTCCAATCCACGCTTGCGTACATGTTGTACCACCAGAACAGCTTGGCCACGGTAAAATCCGGGTTGCGGGCCCTGGCCGCGTCCCAGATTTTTTCGCCCGCGACCAATTTATTCGATTGCCGCCACAACCAGATTTCCGACAGATCGCGAAAATACCACCCGTTGGCGACGGCTCCATGATCGGCCGGCATCGCCCCCGTCACCAGGGTCGATTGCACGCTACAGGTCACGGCCGGTGTCACTGTGTCCAGGGGTCTGAGGCCGCCCCGTGCCGCCAAAGCAGACAGATGGGGCGTATCTTCTCCGACGAGATCGGGGGTAAGTCCAACAACCAAAAGAATAAGCGTCGGGTGCATCATCGACCTGTTTTTCAGAGCGCGTTACGGCAAGCGCGCCGCATTATGGTTGCATGTGGGCTGGACAATAATCGAATCTGTCCGTAATGTCTTGACCAAAGCATGGCCCCTCTTCCACAAAGATTCAATGCGCCCTTGCAAAGCCCCAGTGCCCGAAACCAACCATCGAAACCCGATCTAGCACGCATTGGTTGAAAGGAATACAGTTTTGACGGGTGAACCCCTCTTGCCGTCGGCCCTCTTGCGGCACTGGATCAAGCGCCAGGCCAGCCCCGCCGCCTGGGCCTGGTTTGAAACCGGTTCGGCCGCCGTCGCAACCGGCAATGCCGCGGCCCTCGATACCTATTTTACCCGGATGCCCCGGCAATTGGGACGCGACGACCTCCGTCTCGACCCCGACGATCTGGCCGACGCCGACCGGGCGCGCCCCGGTTGGAACCCCCGTCATTGGAGTTTGGACGAAGCGGCGCGCATCGCCCTGCTGCTGTCCCTGCCGGGCGATGTCGCCCCGGCTTTGAAACGCCTTCGGGTTGTGGCCGATCCTACCGAACAGATTGCCTTGCTGCGCGGGTTGCCACTTTATCCGCACGCCCCCGACCTCATGGAAGAGGCGGCACAGGGGGTGCGCACCGCCATGCTGCCGGTCTTTGAGGCGGTGGCCCACCATAACCCCTATCCGCGCGAAAATTTCGATCTGCATCGCTGGAATCAGATGGTCCTGAAAGCGCTGTTCATCGGCAGTACCCTTGCCCCGATCGACGGTCTGATCGCCCGCGCCAATGCCGATCTTGCCGTGATGCTGCGCGATTACGCGCGGGAACGGCGGGCGGCCGGCCGCACAGTGTCGGGCGAATTGTGGTTTTGCCTCGCCCCGTTTGCCGAAGCCGTCGATGCCGTGTCCGACCTCATCGCCGCCGCACGCAGCAACGATCCGGCAGAACGCGCCGGTGCCCGCCAGGGTCTGGAAAGCCTCGACGCCGTGCCTTTGAAAGAAAGTCTCTGAAGATGTTTATCGATCCCCATGCCCATATGATCTCGCGCACGACCGACGATTATCAGGCCATGGCCGCAGCCGGCATCGTGGCACTCATCGAACCGGCCTTCTGGCTCGGCCAACCCCGGACCCATGTCGGCACCTATATCGATTATCTCTCGACCCTGCTCGGGTTCGAACGGTTCCGGGCCGGTCAATTCGGCATCCGGCATTATTGCACGATCGGGCTCAATTCCAAGGAAGCCAACGACGAGGCCCTGGCCGAGGCGGTGATGGAAATCCTGCCGCGTTTCGCGCAAAAAGACGGTGTCGTCGCCATCGGCGAGATCGGCTATGACGAACAGACCCCGCTTGAAGATCGGTATTTCCGCCTGCAACTGGATCTGGCCCGCGAATTGGCCCTGCCGGTCATGATCCATACCCCCCATCGCGACAAGAAACGCGGCACGATCCGCTCGATGGAGGTCTGCATCGAGCATGGCATCGACCCGTCCCTCGTCGTGATCGACCATAATAACGAAGAAACCGTGGGCGACGTGCTGGATCGGGGCTTCTGGGCCGCCTTTTCGATTTATCCCAGCACCAAGATGGGCAGCGCCCGGATGGTCGAGATCCTGAAACGGTACGGCTCGACCCGGATCATCGTCAATTCCGCCTGCGACTGGGGCATTTCCGACCCGCTCTCCGTGCCGAAAACCGCGCGGCTGGCCCTGGAGCAAGGGGTATCGGCGGACGATGTGCATCGGGCCTGCTATGCCAATGCACTGGCCGCGTTCGCCCCCAGCGGCCAGATCGCAGATGCCGATTGGCTGGCCCCGGCCGCCATCGATCAGCGCACCCTCTATCAAGGCAATTCGATCCTGCGCGGCGGCCGGGACCCCGTCATCTCCACCACGATCGGCAGGGGGGATGCGGAGGTGGTGTAAATAAAAATTCAGAATATTAACATTGTTTATCTTGGTTGCAGCGCATTAGACGGTTGCCTAACGCGCTGCTTTTATAACTCTCTGCTGAATTATCTTTTAAAAAAGAAACAAGTTTCATGCTTGGAGTAGAAAAATGGGGAATATTTACAAAAAACCTGAAAAACTGGACATACAAAAGCAACTTTTGAATATCGCCGTGCAATCACTCGAAAATATTGGCTGGAAGGTAGAACGCGTACGACGAGGTGGAAAACCGAGCATTCGCCGGATCACGAAAGACGGACAGAGCAAAATCATCTCAATCCGCACGTCTCGAAATACACAGATCGCGTTTCAACCTATTAATTTGGGTACAGGTTGGAAAACTCTCGACGAAGTGGACGCCGTTGTCGCGGTCTCAGTAGATGACAAAACCAATCCGAAATTTGCTAAGGTTCACTTTATTGACGGCAATGAAATGCGCGACCGATTTAACCGCGCTTATGCTGCAAAGAAAAAGGCGGGTCACGCTATTCCTGACGATCAAGGAATCTGGCTGTCACTGTATCATCCAGAAACAAACAATCCAATAACGTGCGTAGGGGCCGGTGCGGGTCTAAAATTTCCCCCAATCGCTACGGTTCCACTTATAGATGAAATAATAAGTGCACTTCGTCAAGCCAATAGTACCGAGGAGGTCCACAACAGCATAGAAGAATCGCCTCTTTCAATAAGTGAAGCCAAACGCCGTCTGGCCAAGACGCTCGGCATCAATCCAGAAAACATAAAAATTATCATAGAATCCTAAACTCGGTAGGCAAGAAGCATAGCTCAATAGCATTTAAGCACAAGATACCATAATCGGAAAGATTGTTTTGACGGCTTAACACTCTCTTGGTTTTCTCCAGGAATGATGGGCAGCAGACACACCCCATCAAGAGAGATGCCGATGAACCGGATGATCCCCGCCGCCGCCCTTGGCCTCCTCGCCCTTGCCCCCATTGCCGATCGGGCAAGAGCCGAGGATGCCGTCTATGAGACCTACGGGACCCATAACCCGCCCGAGGTCAGCCCCTGCGCCAGCAAGGACTGCGTCTATCAACGCGGGCCTACCGAACCGCAGGACAATCCCCAATTCCCGGCCTATTGGGTGTCCCACTGGACCATGTATCGCGTTTTCAATTATACGCCGACCACCATGCCGCCTTATGACGGCAAACCGCCGAAACCCCTGGTCGACGGCAAGGATTACGAAACTTCCTACGGCATCACCTATTACGACAGTACCTGGCAGGGCAAGTCCGGCACCGGGGCCATGAAGGAACATTACGATAAACGGTGTCTGCCGATTTTCCCGATCGACAATCATTATAGCTGTTCGTTCATTTCATTGGGGGATGTCGCCTATTTCGTGACCTATGCCGACCGCCCGGCCTGGATGCCGAAAGTCTGTCTGTTCTCGCCCCTGAACCATCCGCCGCGCCGCGACTTCATCACCCACCTGCCCTATAGTGCGGGTGACAGCATGCAGTTAAAGAATAAGATCCAAGGCTATTCCTTCTGGATTTCAAGCAAGGACGGCAAGCCGGTTCAAACCGGCGTCAGTCCCGACCGGACGGCGGATCAGGATATCATGTTCGGCTATGGGTTTAACGCGACCGCCACGGCGGACCGGGTCGATCAAACCGCCGCCCCCTATAAACATCCGCAATCTTTCTATTTTTCAGGCTATCCGCTTGCCCCCGCCAACGCCCCGTTCGTCAGTCAGAATTACACCGATTTCGCCATGAAAAAACCCCTCCCCGCTGAAACCTGGGACGAGGTGGCCGGGCTCGATCCCCAGACCTTGCCCGCTTGCCAATTGTTCAACCCACCGCCCGATGTGGTCGCACGCGGCAATAAGGGGGCTCTCGGCGCGACGGGCACCCGGGCACCAACCTGGGGCGATCTCGCCGTCAAACCGCAATAACGACAAAAGGCGGCCGTTTCATCAAGAACGATGCGCAACGGCCGCCTTTCAGATAAGGTCCGCTGGAAACGGGATGGGCCGATCTGGCCGGGCCACGCACAAAGAAAGGATGCGGATGACCGACTTCATCCCGAGGCTGGCCCTCGTCACGGGGGCAACCGGCTTCGTCGGTCGCCATTTGGCCCATCGCCTGCTGGAAACCGGGTGGTCGGTGCGGTTGCTCGTGCGCGACCGGGATAAATTGGCCCCCACCCTGGCCGACCGCGCCGCCGTCACGGTCGGCGATCTTGCGGATGAGGCTGCCCTCGCGGCGGCCGTCCGGGATGTCGATGTGGTGTTTCATTGCGCGGCCAATGTCAAAACCTGGGACAGTCTCGGCCATTATCTGGCAGCCAATGTCACGGGTGTCGCCCATTTGTTGGCGGCGACCAAGGCCAGTGCCCCCCGTCTCACGCGGTTCGTGCATCTGTCTACGGTCGATGTCTATGGGTTTCCCGTCAATCCCTGCACCGAAGAAAGCCCCACCACCGGACGGGGTTTCGGTTACGGCACCTCGAAACTCTTGGGCGAGGCCAAGGTGATCGCGGCCGGTCGCCGCCATGGCCTGCCCTATACGATTCTACGCCCCGCCAATATCATCGGCCCCGGCAGTCAGTTCATCGACCGGATCGGGACGGAACTCTGCACGGGCCTGATGATGACCATCGATGGCGGGCGCGCCAATGCCGGTCTCGTCGATATCGATCATCTCATCGATTACATGCTGTGGGCGGCAGAGGATCCGGTCGCGATCGGTCAATGCTATAATGTGCGCGACGCCTACGATGTCAGTTGGGCGGACTTTTTAAGCGGCTTCAAAACCCGGATCGACGGTCAGGGCCGGATTATCGACCTGCCCTTCTATGTTGCGGAAAGCATGGCGATCGGCCTGGAGGCAATCCATGCTGCCTGCTGGCTCCGCCGCGAACCGATGATCCACCGCCTGTTGGTGCGCATGTTCGGCCGTACCTGCGGGCATAGTGCGGCGAAAATTCAACGGTCGTGCCAGATCGACAATCACATCCCTTATGAACAGATTCTGGATCGATCGGCGGCCTGGTTTTTGGCGCGGAAACGGAATACGAAGCCCGATGCCTGAGATGAGCCTCTGCGGTGAGAGATCCAAAAAGCAAAAAGCCCGGTAAAAACCGGGCTATGCCTAAAGAATGGTGGGTGCTGTAGGGATCGAACCTACGACCCGCTGATTAAGAGTCAGCTGCTCTACCGACTGAGCTAAGCACCCGCAAGCGAGGCGCAGAGGAATAGCAAAGCGGACCCACCTTGTCCATGGTTTTTTGACGCATAGGTGACACCACACAATTTCAAGGCTTTACCCAACGTTCTCGCCCAGCCTAACCGCAGCAGTGCGGGTTCGCAAAATCCCCATCCTCGATCGGGCGCATTTGGCGAATAGCGCCGCCCATGATAGGCTCGCCCCCGCACGGTTTCACAAGGGATGCGTTCATGGCGCGGCAATACCCATCGCTCGATGCGCGGCTCACGGCCTTCATCACGGCGCAGAAAATATTTTTCGTCGCAACGGCGGCAGCCGACGGTCGGGTCAATCTGTCGCCCAAGGGGATGGATAGCTTGCGCGTTCTGGGTGGCAATCGGGTCATTTGGCTCAATGTCACCGGCAGCGGCAATGAAACCGCCGCGCATCTTGCGGAAAATCCCCGGATGACCCTGATGTTTTGCGCGTTCGACGGGGTCGCCAATATCCTGCGCCTCTATGGCACGGCGCGCACGATCCACCGCCGCGACGCCGATTGGGGATCCCTCATCGGCCATTTCCCGCCCCTGCCCGGCGCCCGACAGATCTTCGATCTCACCCTCGATCTTGCCCAGACATCCTGCGGGATGGCGGTTCCCTTCATGGATTATGCAGGCGAGCGCGACCACCTGAACGACTGGGCCCGAAAGCAAGGAGATGCCGGGATCAACGCCTATTGGCAGGAAAAAAATCAACGCAGCCTCGACGGGCTTGCGACCGGGATCTTCGCACCACCCGAGCGTTAAACCAGCACCAGGCCAGCACGCTTAACCCCCTTTGCTGTCAGAGGACGATGCCGCACACCATGAC
>DAISJD010000134.1:0-8701 GCA_036821645.1 Aliidongia sp. | reverse complement strand
ATCAGTTCCATCGCATCCGCCTCTCGCCCCCCAAAGGCCGCCCCCCGATTGATGCCTCCGTCAGAATCGGACTTAATCCTTAAGACTTTCGCAATGACACGCACAAAACCAACTGCGCTTATCATTGTCTCATACGGTCATCCCCCGGCGCGGTCATACAGTTGCGCAATCACCGCTGCATAGCACCGGGCGATTTCATGGCGGCGAATTTTTTGCGTCGGCGTCATCAAGCCATTGTCGACGGTGAACGGTTCTTCGACCACATGATAACGGCGGACCCGTTCCACCGGGGGGCGCACAGCGTTGCTGGCGGCCACCGCGGCGGCGATGATCTTCTGAATCGTTGCCGTCCGCGCGGGTTCCGGCAAATGGGCAAACCGTTCCACGAGATGGGGTTCAGGGACGATGAGCGCCGTGAGATAGGGACGGCGATCCCCGCAGACCATAACTTGTGCGATCGGTTCCTGCTGCGCCAGATGGGCTTCGATCGGTTGCGGGGCAATCACGGTCCCAGACGAGGTTTTGATGAAATCGCGTTTGCGATCGGTGATGGTGAGATAACCATCCTGATCGAGCCTGCCGATATCCCCGGTATGAAGCCAGCCGTTGCGAATGGTGCGGGCCGTCAAGTCGGGGGCTCGCCAATAACCGCGCATGATCTGGGGGCCGCGCACCAGAATCTCGCCATCATCCGCCACCAGCAATTCCGTGTCGGGCAAGGCCCGCCCGACACTGCCGATCCGGGTTCGTCCCGGTGGGTTGACCGTGATGATCGGGGCCGCCTCCGTCTGGCCGTAACCCTGCAAGACGCGTACGCCCAGCGCCTCCAGAAACAATTCCGTTTCGTGCGACAATGCGGCCCCCCCCGACACGAACGCCTTGAGCCGCCCACCGAGCGCCCGCCTCACCCGCGCACGCACCAAGACCCCGGCGACGGCATCCAGCAGTCGATCCATCAGCCCGATCGAGCCGCCGCTCAGCCGTATGCCGCCAAGCCGCACGGCCTCGGCAACCCAAAAGGCCCCGAACCACCCGGCGCGTTCAGCCCCTTGTTGCAAGCGGCGTGGTTGCAAGCGACGCAGTTGTAAGCGGCGCGCCAGAAGATCGGCCATGCGGGGCACCGTCGTCACGAAGGTGGGCCGCACGATCGCGAGATCCTGAGCCAAGAGATCGGGGCTGCTGAAAAAAATTTCGGCCCCGCGCGTCAGCGGCACCAACAGACCCGCCGTATGTTCGTAGGAATGGCTGAGCGGCAAGAACGATAAAAACCGTTCGACCCCCGTGCCGAAGGCCTCGGTCAAGATGCGGCTTGCGGCCCCGGCATTGCTCAAGAGATTGCCATGGGTCAACATGACGCCGCGCGGCACGCCGCTTGCCCCGGACGTATAGATGAGACAGGCCAAATCTTCCCGCCCCCCTTGGGCCAAAGGACGATCGTCCCCCCGGCCCAGCGCCAACACATCGTCCCACCGATGGAGATCGGCGCTGCATTGCCCCTTGATCGGTTCCATCACGATCAGAAAACCGATATCGGGGCAGGCATTGACGGCGGGCAGGACGGTCTTGCTTAAGGCCGCATGCGCCAGAATGACGGCCTTCGCCCCGCTATCGGTCAAGAGATGCCGGTGATCTTCGGTGCGATAGGTCGTAAAGGCTGGCACAGTAACACCGCCGGCCTGCATGATCGCAAGATCCGCAATCACCCATTGCGGGCAGTTTTCCGCGATGAGGGCGACCCGATCGCCCGGCTCGATGCCAAGCGCCATCAACCCCCGCGCCAACGCTGCGACACGCTCGGCGATGACACCCCATGTCAGGGATGCGAACCGCCCATCCGCCTGTCGGTGCCACAACCACGGCCGATCGCGCAAGACGGCCGCCTGGGCCTGAAACAAGGCTGGGACCGTCTCGGGATCACCCTTCTGCATCATAGCCGGTCACTTTCCCACATGGCGCGGATCGAATTCCATTCTATACACACCTGCCCGTGAAGACCAAGGCGCACAAAGGCTTGGCGCAGGACCTCGGGCGACCTATATCAGTAAGCGGCCGTGCCAAGCGAGCCCCCCCAGATGCCCCACAGATGCCGTGACCGGCAAAGTCCCTTGGGGCTGCCCGTTCACCCCCACGCGTCCACCAGGAAATCCGAGATGCCGCAAGATCCAACCCTCGCCCCGCCGTCGGACAAATCGACCCTGCCCCGTTGGCATCTTGCCGATCTTTATGCGGGGCCTACGGCACCCGAACTCGATGCCGATCTCCTTTGGGCGCAGACGGCGGCCCAGGCCTTTGCCGAACGCCATCAGGGGCATTTGGCCGAAGAGAGCGCCGCCCAGATCGGACAGGCGATCGCGGATTACGAAAAAATCCAGGAACGGCTGGCCCGGATCGGGTCATATATCGCCTTGCTCTATAATGGCGATATGAGCGATCCCGCGATCGTCGGCGCCTATCAGACGATCATGGAACGGATCAACGATATCGGCACCTTTCTGTTGTTTTTTACCCTCGAACTCAATCGGATCGACGATGCGCTCATCGCCGGGTGGTTGACCGATGAGAGCGTCGCCCGCTATCGGGCTTGGCTCAGGGATGTTCGGGCCTTCCGGCCCTATCAATTGGGCGATGACGTGGAAAAGCTGCTGCACGAAAAATTCGTGACCGGCCGGGCGGCTTGGTGTCGTCTCTTCGATGAAACCATGGCCAGCCTGCGGTTTCCCCTTGACGGCAAGGATCACACATCGGCGGAAATTTTCGATTATTTTTCAAGTCCCGACCGCGACAAGCGGGCGGCAGCGGCTAAGACCATCGCCACCACCTTGCGCCGCCATGACGGTCAGTTCGCCCTCATCACCAACACCCTTGCCAAAGACAAGGAAATCGAAGATCGCTGGCGCGGTTTCGCCCGGCCGATCTCGGCGCGCAATCTGTCGAATCTGGTCGAAGATTCCGTGGTCGATGCCTTGATCGCAGCCGTCAAGGCGGCCTATCCGCGTCTTTCGCACCGCTATTATCGGCTGAAGGCCCGGTGGCTCGGCTTAGCGCCCATGCAGTATTGGGATCGCAACGCGCCGTTGCCGGGAGATGACGGGCGACGGATCGACTGGAACGGCGCACGCGAGATCGTGCTCGACGCCTATCGCCGTTTTTCACCCGATATGGCGGCAGTGGGGGCGCGGTTTTTCGAGGAAGGCTGGATCGATGCGGCGGTGCGACCGGGCAAGTCCCCCGGTGCCTTCGCGCACCCCGTCGTTCCGAGTGCCCACCCCTATATCCTGCTGAATTATCAAGGTCGCCTCGACGATGTCATGACGCTTGCCCATGAACTGGGTCATGGGGTCCATCAGGTTCTGGCCGGTGCGCAGGGCTATCTTCAAGCCGACACGCCCTTGACCCTGGCGGAAACCGCCTCGGTCTTCGGGGAAATGCTGACCTTCCGCAGCCTTCTCGACCAAGAGACGGACCCGGTGCGCAAACGGGTCATGCTCGCCGATAAGGTCGAAAGCATGTTGAACACGGTCATTCGCCAGATCGCCTTCGTCGATTTTGAACGCATGGTGCACGAAGAACGGCGCAAGGGCGATATTTCGGTCGCCCGGCTCAATGAAATCTGGCTTCTGGTACAACGAGAAAGCCTCGGCGACGGGTTCGAATTGCCCGAAGAATACGGCATTTATTGGAGCTATATTCCCCATTTCATCCATTCACCTTTCTATGTTTATGCCTATGCATTCGGCGATTGTCTGGTCAATTCGCTCTATGCCGCTTATGAGGCGGCACCCGACGGGTTTGCAGAGCGCTATCTCACCCTCTTGCGCGCAGGCGGAACCTTGCGTCACGATGCGCTCTTGGCCCCGTTCGGGCTCGATGCGCGCGATCCCGGTTTCTGGGCGCAGGGGCTCGGCATGATCGAACGGTTCATCGACACACTGGAAACCGAAACCATGACGGGTGTCTCATGAGCGACGAAAACAGCCTCAGAGGCAGGGTCCGCCGCTATGCCCAGGTCGGCGGGGCCATGGGTGGCCTTGCGGCACGGCTTGCCGGTGAACGATTTTTGGGCTTAGAGCTCGATCGCGGCCATCATGCCAGTGAATTGACCGCCGCCTTGGGCGGGCTGAAAGGTCCGTTGATGAAGGTGGCGCAAATTCTGTCGACGATCCCCGATGCTTTGCCCCAAGAATATGTCCAGGAACTGAGCCAGCTTCAAGCCAACGCCCCGGCCATGGGGTGGCCCTTCGTCAAGCGGCGCATGGCAACCGAACTCGGGCCCGATTGGCAGGGACGGTTCGGCAGTTTCGAGCGCGAGGCCGCCCGCGCCGCCTCCCTCGGCCAAGTCCATCGCGCGACCGATAAGGATGGGCGGTCGCTCGCCTGCAAACTGCAATATCCCGATATGGCCTCCGCCGTCGAAGCCGATCTCAGCCAGTTGAAACTGATCTTCAGTCTCTATGGGCGAATCGATCGATCGATCCAAACCGACAATATCCATACCGAACTCTCGGCACGTCTGCGCGAAGAATTGGATTATCACCGCGAAGCGCAGCATCTTGCGCTCTATCGCCGCATGCTGTCTGGCGAGTGCGGGGTCAGCGTGCCGGAATGCCTGCCCGACTTGTCAACCCGCAGGCTCTTGACCATGACTTGGCTCGACGGACGCCCGATCCTCGATGCGGTCGAGGAAAGCCAAGAGGTGCGCAACGCCATCGCCCATGCCATGTTCCGCGCCTGGTACGTGCCGTTCTACGAGTATGGCATCATCCATGGCGATCCCCATCTCGGCAATTACACCGTCAGGCCCGATAACGGGGTCAATCTGTTGGATTTCGGCTGCATTCGGATCTTTCGACCGAGTTTCGTGGGCGGCGTCATCACCCTTTATCGGGCATTGCAACAGGATGACGAAGCCCTTGCCGTCGACGCCTACGAAAGCTGGGGATTTCACAATCTGTCGCGTGAGATGATCGATGTCTTGAATATCTGGGCCCGTTTCCTTTATGCCCCTTTGCTCGAAGATCGGGTCCGCCGGATTCAGGAAACCCCGACCGGGCAGTATGGGCGCGAAGTCGCGGAAAAGGTCCATGCAGAACTGAAACGGTTGGGCGGCGTCGCCCCTCCGCGCGAGTTCGTCTTTATGGATCGGGCCGCGATCGGCCTCGGGTCCGTGTTTTTACGCCTAAAGGCGGAATTTAACTGGTACACCCTCTTTCACGATCTGATTGGGGATTTCGACGTCGCGGCCCTCGAACAACGCCAGACCGCCTTGTTGGAAACGGTCGGTTTGCCGCCCCCAGAATAACCAGGATAAGGAGCATTGGCAGGGTGATCAAACATGTTCTAGCCCCGATCAACCGTGCCGGTTGGCCGTTTATCGCCCTGTTCGCTCTCGCGAGCCTTGGGCTTGGATTTTTATGGCCGCCGCTTCTTATGGGCGGATTGGTTGCAACCCTTTGGTGCGCTTATTTCTTTCGCGATCCGGCCCGGACGACGCCGGTACAACCGGGCCTCGTGCTTGCGCCTGCCGATGGGCTTATCCTAGCGATCGGCCAAGCCACCCCCCCGCCCGAGTTGGGTTTCGGCGATACGCCGATGCACAAGATCAGCATTTTCCTCAGCATTTTCGATGTACATATCAATCGCGCCCCGATGGCGGGCCACGTCGCCGCCGTGCATTATCATCCCGGCAAATTTCTGAATGCCAGCCTCGATAAGGCATCCGTTCTGAACGAACGCTCGTCCACCCGCTTCGTTGCCGCCGCCACGGGGGAGGCTTACGGCGTAGTCCAGATTGCGGGGCTCGTCGCCCGGCGGATCATCAATAGCCTGAAGGCCGGTCAAACGGTTGCGGCCGGCGAAAGGATGGGGCTCATTCGGTTCGGCAGTCGCACCGATATCTATCTCCCCATTCATTGGTCGATTCGCGTGATCGCCGGCCAACGCACCCTTGGCGGGGAAACGGTCCTGGCCGATGCCCTGGCCCCCGCCGACGCTTTACCGACGGGCCAGCGCCAATGAGTGCGGCTGGCACCCGTCCGCCGCCTTTGGAACGCAAACGGCGCTCTGCCCGGTTTCGGGTCAGACGCCCGCAAGGTTTTGCGGTTCACCGCATGATCCCGAATATGGTGACGCTGGCAGCGCTCTGCTTCGGCATGACCGCGATCCGCCTTGCGTTGTTGGAAAAATTCGACCTTGCCGTGGCCTCGATCCTGCTGGCCGCCGTGCTCGACGGGTTGGACGGACGGGTAGCGCGGCTTTTGAAGGCCAGTTCCCATTTCGGGGCCGAGTTGGATAGTCTCTCGGACTTCATCTGTTTCGGCGTCGCCCCCGGCCTCATTCTCTATCTTTGGAGTTTGAACAGCCTGCACAGTGTCGGCTGGGCGGCGATTCTCCTCTTCGCCGTCTGCAGCGCGCTCAGGCTTGCCCGGTTCAATACCGAACTGGGCGATCCGGTCCCGCCCGCCTATGCCGCCTCGTTCTTTACCGGGGTTCCGGCCCCGGCGGCGGCCGGTCTTGCCCTGATGCCGCTTGCCGCCTGGTTCGCCTTCGATCTCGATCTCGCCCGTTCACCCTATCTCATCATGATCACGACGATCGGCGTCGCGATTTTGATGATCAGTCAGGTTGCGACATTTTCGGGCAAGCGCCTGCGCATTCGCGGCCATCAGGTCGTGCCCCTGATGGTGACCGTCGGCATTTTGGCCGGTTTCGCCCTCACTGAACCCTGGGCCACCCTTTTCGTCCTGGGCCTTTTTTATCTCGCCTCGATCCCGATCAGCAGACAAGCCTTCGCCGCCCGTCAACGCGCGGCAGGCGAGACCAACCCCGAGACCGTAAAACCGCAGGCTTGATCGGCGCTTCATTCGCCCGGATCGGCGTGCTATAGATCAGGCGTCAACGTAATGCGGTGCAAAAGGATCCGATGATGCGCATGGCGAGAGGATGGTTCCGGGTTGCCTTTCTGGTCATAGCCCTCGGCCTATACCGGTCCCCCACCCTCATGGCGCAGGATATGCCCATGGCCCCGGAATTCGGTCAGGGGGATCTGCGCTGGTTCAATACGCCGAAACCGCTCACCCTCGGCAGCCTGCGCGGGCGGGTCGTGATTCTGGATTTCTGGACCGAAGGCTGCATCAATTGCATCCACATCATCCCGATCCTGCGTCGGATCGAAGAAACTTTCCCGCAAGAAGTCGTGGTGATCGGCGTCCATTCGCCCAAGTTCGATGCTGAAAAAAATGCCGACAGTGTCGCCGACGCTATCGACCGCTACGATATCCGCCACCCGATCGTCCATGATCCAGACCATGTCATCTGGGATCAATTCGGGATCGAGGCCTGGCCGTCCATCGTCTTGATCGGCGTCGATGGCCGGGTCTTGACTCTGGCCGAAGGCGAACCGGACGAGGATCAATTTTTCGGCGCGGTCGCCCAAGTGGTTCAGGTTGCCAAAAACAATCCCCGCTTTTCACCGCAAAAACTGGCCCTGACCCCAGCAAAACGCCCGGACGGCCACTATCTGTTTCCCGGCAAACTGAAACGGGTGCCCGGCACGCCGAAACGTTGGGCCTTGGCCGATGGCGGGCATCATCAAATCGTCCTGCTCGACGATGACGGCCATGAACTTGCGCGGTATGGCTCCGGTCAGGCGGGGATCAAGGATGGCCCGGCGGCATCGGCCCAATTCAATCATCCCCAAGGGCTTGCCGCCACAGCCGAGGCGATTTTCGTCGCCGATACCGACAATCACGCCCTGCGCCGGATCGATCTTGCAACCGGCACCGTGACCTTGCTGGCCGGGACCGGTCGGCGCGGCGGCATTTTGGGTGCCGCCCCCGCACCGGCGATCGGGTCCGATCTCGCCTCGCCCTGGGACCTCGACCGGGTGGACGATCGTCTGATCTTCGCCAATGCCGGCACCCATCAATTGGGCCAATACGATCTGAAAACCGCGACCATCGCCCGGTTCGCGGGATCGGGGGCGGAAAACCTGACCGAAGGACCGGGGGCCAGCGCCGAGATGGCCCAGCCGAGCGGCGTCGCTCTCGCCGCAGACGGCAAGAGCGTCCTCGTCGCAGACAGCGAAAGTTCCGCCATCCGCCGAGTTGCCTTGGACGCCCAAGCAACCGTGAAAACCCTGATCGGACAGGGGCTGTTTGCCTTTGGTTGGAAAAACGGCCCTCTCGCCGAGGCCCTGCTGCAACATCCGCTGGCGGTGACGCCGTTCGGCGAGGGGCTTCTCGTCGCCGATACCTATAATTCGACCATTCGCACCGTCGATCTCGGCACCGGCACGGTCGGCGATTTCGATGGCGGGCGTTTTACCTGCGTCGATCCCGTCTGCATCCCGACCCGCGAACCGGCCGGGATCGTGGCCGACGGGCAGGACCGGGTTCTCTTGGTGGATACCGGCAATCACCGGATCGAAGAATACCGGCCTTCTACGGGGCAGTATCACACATGGTCCCGGTGACCCCAGGCGGCGCGGCACAGTAGGTCAAAACACCGTTGTTCTTCGTCACATCTTTAGCATCCAGGTTCTTTCACTCACCCGTTTTGTTAAGGTAAATGCGTGATCCTCAATCGTCTTTTGGTCGCTAGCAGTCTTTTGATGGCCAGTACCGTGGGCGCAACTCTGCTTGTCGCCCCAAAGACCGTGCAGTCCAACCCCGCCTGCAATCAAGGCAATAGCAACGCCCAAGAC
>DAISJD010000133.1:0-8836 GCA_036821645.1 Aliidongia sp. | reverse complement strand
CTGAGACTTCGAGATCGTACTGGCGGCGCTTCGTATCGTCGGATAGGACGTCGTAGGCCGCGTTTAGATCCTTGAAGCGCCGGGCGCTATTCGGATTGCCGGGGTTGAGATCGGGGTGCAACTCTTTGGCAAGCCGCCGATAGGCCCGCTTAATTTCATCGGAGGTTGCACTACGGGCAACTTGGAGGATCGTGTAGGGATCAAGCATGGGACAATACAATCGGCATTTTGGGTTGAAAATCCGTAAAGTTCCATCCTTGATCTCGGATGGAATGGCGGTAAATTGCAAATAAAGTACGTGTGATCGTGCAGTCAGTATCCTTTAGGTTGGGCGTACCGGGCGGTTCATGCCGACGGTTGCTGTCATCTGTGCCGAGGCGGCAAGAAAAGCACCAAGGGGCCTGCGATCGATGCAGGGCCCTTGGCACCATGTCGCACAGGCGCCGGGCTGCAAATGAGCCTATAGTGCGATAGATTGGATTTAGGGTTTGTGAATCAAGGAACTGCATGATGGAATTCAACGCATCGGATGACCCGTTTGACGTGTTTGCCGCTTGGTTTGCCGACGCGAAGGCGGCGGAACCGGCCGATCCCAATGCCATGGCTTTGGCCACCGCCACGCCGGACGGACGGACATCGGTGCGGATCGTCCTCCTCAAGGGGTTGGATGCGGCAGGTTTTATTTTCTATACGAATCTTGACAGTAAGAAAGGGCGGGAATTGGCGGCGAATCCGTTTGCATCGCTCTGTTTTCACTGGAAATCGCTTCAGAGACAGGTCCGAATCGATGGCCGGATCGAGTGTGTGAGCGATCATGAGGCCGATGCCTATTTCGCCGGGCGCCCCCGGGAAAGCAAGCTTGGCGCTTGGGCCTCGGCCCAGTCGCGTCCGCTTGAATCTCGCGCCCTGTTCGAAGCGAAACTGAAAGAGGCCGATGACCGTTTCCCGACGGAATCGGTGCCGCGCCCCCCCCATTGGTCCGGGTTTCGGTTATTGCCGCAAACAATCGAGTTTTGGCAGGATCGTCCGTTCCGCCTGCATGATCGGTTCGTGTTCACCCGCGCGCAGGATGGATGGTCGGTGGAACGGCTTTATCCTTAATACCGTCGATACAAGAATAATTTTAAATAAATAAAGATAAAAATCCTGATAACTTGCCCGTTACTTGGTCCTTATGTCGCATGACAGGGGGGCCAAGGACGTGGCATAGTTGAGACACCAAAAACGGCCACGCACGACACCGACCCGTCGATCGAAGATCTCGGGGGTTCGTTTTGTCTATGGTCGGTCAATGACCCGTATTTTGGTCCTTCGTCCTGACGGACCCCCTGCCAATGGATGAAATCCATGTCTGATATTGCCCTGTCCGCCGCCCAACGGTCTTCGCTGCAATCGATCAACGACGCATCGAACAGGATCAATCAGTCCCAATCCCGCCTGAATACGGGGCGCAAGGTCAATCAAGTTACGGACGATCCGATTGCCTTTTTCCGGTCGCAGGCCTTGGTACAGCAGGCATCAGATCTGTCGTCCCGCAATGATACGATCGGTCAGACCGTTTCGGCCTTGGGCGCTTCTTTGACCGCCAGCACAGCGGTGGACGGTTTTTTGAAGCAGTTGAAGGGCATCGTGCAAAGTGCAGAGGCGGGCGGTCTTGCCGATAAGAAGGCCGCAACCGACCAATTGCGGGCGGTCGGCCAGCAATTGTCCGAGGTGGTGCGCGATGCCAGTTTCGGCGGGGTCAATATCCTGGCCGGCAGCACCAGCAGTCTTTCAACCCAACTCTCGAACCGGACGGCGGCGACTTTGACGATACCCGGCGTCAACCTCGCCGGGCCTGGCGGTCTGTTCGGCCAGTCGGGCGTGTTTGGGGCCAATGGCACTTTCGCCGTATCGGGCCTGTTGTCCGGGCCCGGCGGTGTGGCGGTTGCCGGTTTTTCGGCCCTCGGTACGCCGGGCGGTCTTGCCGTGAGTTCGGCCAACGCGATTTTTTCAGCCGTGGCGACCAGGATCGATACGGCCATCAGTCAAAATCAAGGGGTTGCCGCCTCGATCGGCGGGTCGGTTGGGGTTTTGACCAATCGCCTGCGGTTCAATCAAGATCAGGTCAATACTTTGAATCAGGGGGCCGATAAACTGACCCTGGCCGATCTCAATACCGAGGCGGCGACGACTCAGTCCGAGATTTTGCGCCGTCAATTGGCGACGACGGCACTCGGCAACAGCAACCGTGCCGCCAAGGCCGCCCTATCCCTGCTGGCCCCGCAAAACAACCAGCGGTAATCCCCCCGTAGGGGCATAGTGGCGCGTTCCATCCTTCTGGATCATCCGCCTCGGCGTTCAGTGTGCAGGCGCACTGACGAAGGCGTCCGCTTCGATATCCTTCAAGGCGGCACCGGCTAGAAACGCCGCCTTGCGGGTCGATTTGACCATGAGCGGGTGTCCGCAGAGATAGACGCGCCATCCGGCAAGGGATCCCGTTTCCGCCAAGGCGACAGCACCGACATTGCCGGTTTTAAATCCAGCATCCGGGACGGAGAGCACATGCTCCACCGTCAGGTTCGGGTGTCGGGCGGCAAGGCCCGTCAGATGATCGATCAAGTATAGATTTCCGGGGGAAGACGCCCCGTGATAGAGCCGGATCGGCCCCCGATGGCCGCACAACAGGGCCGCCCGCAGGATTGCCAGCAAGGGGGCGAGGCCCGTGCCGGTCCCGATCAACAAAATCGGTTGGTCGAGCCGGTCAGGTTCACCCAAATAGACGCATTGTCCGACCGGCCCTTGAATCGCGACGGCTTGACCGGCCTTGGCGGCCGCAAGCCACGGGGCCATGCCCGATCGGGCCTCCGGCGGGGCAGATGGGTGCGGCTGTTGGATATGTAGCTCGAGCGGCCCCGGCACATCGGTGAGATTTGCCAGAGAATAGGACCGGATCAAACCGTCGGGGCGGCGCAGATTGATAAATTGTCCTGGCAAGGCAGAGACGGTCTCTGACGGCGTCAGCAGAATCTGAACCACGCCCGCCGATAGGGGGCGGATGTCGGTTATGGTTGCGGGTTGGAAGGCGGGGGTGCCCGCGCGCGTCAGGCTGAGATCGTTTTCAGGGTGGCACAGGCAGGCGAGGACTAGGTTTTGGGCAATTTGCCCCGGTTTTAGGCCAATTTGCGCGCCATCGGGGATGGGCCCTGCGGTTTGGGTGATGAGACAAGACTGGCAGAGGCCCTGGCGGCACCCGTGCGGGTGATCGACGCCGTGCCGGAGCAGCGTGTCGAGGATGGTCTCACCGGGTGCCGTATCGAAGCGGCGGTCATCAAGCTGGATCTGAGGCATCGGATAAACCAAAGGACGCAAAGTGAAGACGGATCGAGGGCGGATTGGAACGCGTCCCGAGCCCCCGACCATTCAAGGATCCGTGGTGGGGTTAAAGCCCCAACACATCGTTTTTCGCACCGGTGACGGTGGTCATGACCGTGGCGATGAGATCGGCCGGAGCCCCGAGTTCGGCCAGCGTCGCGGATAAATGTCCGGCCACGGCATTGAAATGGCCCTCGTTCAAGCCTTGGCGGACGAGATGGGCATGTCCCGCGCGCATGTCCTTGCCGGTATAGGCATTGGGGCCCCCCAACACCATGGTCAGAAAGGCCGCCTGCTTTGCCCGTTGGCGATCCATATCGACAGTGTCGAAAAAGTCGCTGATCGTGTCGTCGGCGAGAACCTTGCGATAAAAAATATCGACGGCGGTTTGGATGGCGGGGGCACCGCCGATGCGGTCATAGGGTGTGTCGGTCATGAGGCTCGCTCCGTTCGGTTTTTAAAGATGTATTTTTTTTGCATCTTTATGAGCCAACATCTAGCATTGCCGCACCGACATTGCAACCGGAATCTGTCAAGAAAGGCAGTGCGCGCGACAGCAGCGGCGAACCGGTGGGGTTTTCGCCAAGGTCATTCGGAACGCATAAAAAAACCCGTTCATCCGCGGTGGACGAACGGGGTTGGTATGGAGATCGGCGAATTTTTTTTAAGAAAAAATGGCCCGGCAAATATCGGCGCGCGAAACGCTGCCGACAAGTTTGCCCTGTTCGACCACCGGCAAACGTCGGATATTTTTCGCAGCCATATAGGTCGCCGCCTTGTGGATATTGTCGCTGGGCGAGATGGTGATTGGATTGCGGATCATAATGGTTTCAATGAGTTGATTTGCAAGCAGATGACCATTTTCTTCAAAAATGCTGTAACTGTCGGCCAGTTGTCCACCGGCGGCCAGGACTTCGTTCAATTTCGGCAGGGCGGCGCGGATCGTATCGCCTTCGGACAAGATTCCGAGGAATCGATTATCGCCATCAACGACGGCGAGATCGCTCGCATGGGTGAGCAGAAACAGATCAGCCGCTTGCAGAAGCGTAGACCCGGCACGAATGCGCGGGGCGTTGATGTTCATAATGTCTCTGATCAGCATCGGAAAAGTTCCTCGCAAGTTGCGGTCATTGACCGGATCATTTGTTGGCGGTGATGAACCGCGTGCATTGCTAAACTCCCATACTGCCTATACGGGCCGCAACTGGATTCGTGTCAGATGAGGCGAGTGGATCGATGATTTTCCTGGTAGGCGGGTAATAAAGCCCTGCTATCCACGCAGAAAATAGTAAAGAAAACCTAATCGGATTCTGGGTGCGGCTGCGAAATAGCCCGGATAAATCATGAATAAAGAACGTGTTGTTGAATTTGGCCCCCGATCCGGTTCGTTAATCCGTGTAAAGAACCCTACTTCTTGTACTATAGTCTGTGAAAGAAATCTGGACAGAAATCAGCAAAAAAGCGATGATGATCTCATGAGCAAAAAAGCTGACATACCTGCCATCCGTCTCGCTATGGCCTTCGTTGTATCGGCACCGTTGCTGGTGTCGGTCCCCGCTTTCGCCGCTCAAAAACAGCCGAAAGCCGGCGTCGATAAGCCGGTGATCGTTGCAACCCTGCAGGATCCGGTCACGGTGGTTTTACCGACGACGGCGACGGCCAGGGGGGTAGGCCCGCGTGTGTCCGTGCCGTTGGCGCAGCCTGTTTCCCCAGCATCGGGGATGGTTTTGTCTGTTCCCCCGCAGGAAGGCCCGCTCAATTTATCGGTGGATACGTTCGAATTGGCGGCCCGTTCATCGCCGCCGGTGCCGATGGCGTTGAAACTCCTGCCTGGAACGGTCGAGTACAAGGCCCAGCCCTTGCCGCAGCGTAAGTCTTCGAAAAACCAGAACGCCGAAGTGTCGCCGATGTTGAAATCGACGACCAATACGGACGACCCTAATTCAAAAGGGTCGTTTCTCGACAAGCATGCGGTTGGCTTTACGATTAACAGCAGTTTTTAAGAACGCGATCGGGCGAAGGGAAGCTTGTGTTCCTGCACGGCTCGGCCGTAATCTCGCTTATGGATGATCCCGTTTATTTCTTCGCCATCTTTCCGGCAAGATACCCCGTATCCTTATTCCAGACGTGGACTTGCTTGCACAAGGGGCAATTGAACTCCTTGTTGTTGCCTGCGCGTAACGCGTTCCAACCTTGCTCGTCCATGGACACGCCGGTTGGCACGGGCAGCTTTGTTTTGGGGCAATTAAATAGGACGACTGGCATAATGACCTCGAATAGTAAAAGAGCGAAACGGTTAAGATAAAACAAAGCGACGGCAGTTTTTTTTGCACATCGTCCTTCGAGCATTCATTTAAAAAATTACAATATTCCTAAAATTTATCCCCGCATGAATAGCCATTTCAAAAAATTAAGGTTTCTTTGTTAATTCTTAAAGCTAAACCATGTTGAATGATGTTATCAGGCGGAAATGACACAGCTTAAAAGGGTTGTGATGTCTAATAACGAACCCATTCGCTCACGGCAAAAATTGATCGATCGCAAAACAATCTGGGCCGAAGAAGGCCATTTGATTGTTCCAACCCCAAATAAGCTGTCACGATTGCCGCCTGGTCAGCAATTGACCCAGGATTGGCCGGTCTTGGATCTTGGCAATCAACCGAATCTCTTGGCAAAGGACTGGCGCATGACCGCCGGTGGTCTTGTCGAACGGCGACTTGACTGGGGGTTTGCCGATCTGTTGCGGCTTGGCGAACAGGAAATGGTCTCGGATATTCATTGCGTGACCGGGTGGTCGCGCTATGACAATGCCTGGCGCGGAATCACGGGGGCGGCCCTCATGGCCTATCTGCGTCCCGAACCATCGGCGCGATTCGTCAGGCTGCGCAGCTATGACAGCTATGCAACCACGATTCCGCTGGCCGATTTTACGGCACCGGGCACCTTGCTTGCGACCCAGTGGGCGGGTGAGCCCCTGACCCGTGCCCATGGTGGGCCTGTGCGCCTCGTCATCCCGCAGCTTTATTTTTGGAAATCGATCAAATGGTTGCGTCATCTGTGGGTAACGGATCGCGATGCGCCGGGTTACTGGGAAGCGCGCGGTTATCATCCGCGCGGCGATCCCTGGCGTCAGCAGCGCTATGGCCGCTGAGTTACGACCCGATCAGACCCAATTGCGGGCTGGACGCCTCGGCAAAGTCCCGCTTTGGAATGCGTCCGGCCTCGCGGGCGAGTAAACCCGCCGCAACCGCGTGGCGCATGGCCGATGCCATGGCAAGGGGCGACGACGCCTTTGCGATGGCCGTATTCAGCAGAACGGCGCTACAGCCGAGTTCCAAGGCGAGACACGCGTCGCTGGCCGTGCCGATCCCGGCATCGAGGATGATCGGCACTGTTGCGGCGGCGCAGATGCGGGCAATAGCGGCGGGATTGGCGATGCCGCCGCCCGAGCCGATCAACGAGCCGAGCGGCATGACCGCGACGCAGCCGAGATCGGCGAGCCTGCGCGCGACGATCGGGTCGTCGTTGGTATAGGGAAAAACCTTGAACCCGCGATTGACCAGGATGCCCGCCGCTTCGATCAATTGCACGATATCGGGATAGAGCGTTTGACGATCGCCGATCAGTTCGAGCTTGATCCAATCGGTGCCGAGCGCCTCGCGGGCGAGTTCTGCCGTCAGAACGGCATCGCGCACCGTCGCACAGCCCGCCGTGTTGGGCAGGAGGTGAAAGCGCCCACCCAAAACATCGATCAGGCTTTCGCCATGCCCGTCAAGATCGATCCGCCGGACTGAGACCGTGACGATTTCGGTGCCGGAAGCGGCAAGCGCACCCAGCATCGTCTGTTGATTGGGATACCCGGCCGTGCCCAAAAGCAGGCGAGATGTCAGGGGGACACCGGCAAGCGTCAAGGAGGGGGGTGGGATCTCGCTCATGGTCGTTCTTTCTCGCTCGGATATCCTGGCGCTCAGCCGCCAGCCATCGCACGGATAATTTCGATTCGGTCATTGGGCGACAGCGGATGCGTCGGCCATTGGGCGCGGGCAACGACCTGTTCGTTGACCGCGATCGCGACCCCCCGATCGGGCAAGCCGAGTGGGGCGAGCAGGCTGGCGAGCGTGCGATGGGTCAGCGGCTGTGGTTGACCATTGATCAGGACGGTAGGATGGGTTGTCATGGGATGGATCGCATGAAGCGGGAGAGGGCGAACGGGGCAAGGGCCGTGGGCGGCTTGCCGGTGAGGATCGTCTCGGTGATGGCATGGGCCGTGGCGGGGGTCAGGAGAATGCCGTTGCGGTGATGCCCCGTCGCGAGAATCAGCCCATCGAGGCCGCAGGTCCCCAAAATCGGCATATCGTCGGGCGAGCCCGGTCGAAAACCGGTCCAAATTTCTTGAATCTCCAAATCCTCGATACCGGGCAGGGTCCGCCAGGCATCGTCGAGCAAGCCCAACACCCCGCCTGCAGTGATGCGTCGATCGAACCCGCGTTCTTCCGTCGTGGCCCCGACGATGAGGCGACCATCGGCGCGCGGTACGAGATAGCAGGCCCCCCCCCAGACCACATGACGGATGAGTGGCGCTTCAGGCGGCATGGCGAGCGCCAGCATCTGCCCTTTGAGGGGGCGGACGGGCGGACGGGCAAGGTCGGTGATACCGGGCACAAGTCGGCTCCAAGCGCCTGCCGCCAAAACCGTAAAATCGGCGGCAAAGCGGCGTTGACCGGCGACAAGCCCCACGACCCGCCCCCCGGCGCAATCGAGCGACGCCTCGGTTTCGGTGACGAGGGTGCCGCCTGCGCCGAGAAAGGCCGCCGCAAGCGCACTTGCCAAGAGGCGATTATCGACTTGGTGATCATCGGGACTGAAAACGGCCGTGACGAGGGAGGGAGCCAAGGCCGGTTCGCGCCTGCGGGCCTCGGCAGCCGACAGCCAGTCGAACCGACCGCCCAATTTTTGTTGGAACCCGACCCCGTGGCGCAGCTTTTCGGCCTGATCGCGGGTAAAGGCGCAGACGAGGGTGCCGGTTGCATCATACCCTGTCGGCAGGCCGCTTGCCTCGGTAAGCGCATGGGCGAAACGCGGCCATAGGGTTTGGCTCAAGCGACCGAACTGAAACAGGGCCTCTTCGGTCGGTTCCGCCTCGATTCCGGCGGCCAGCATCCCGGCGGCGGCATGGGTGGCACCGCGTCCCGGTTGATCGCGTTCGACGAGGGTGACGGGGCACCCGGCCCGCGCCAAAAGCCAACCAATGGCAAGACCGATCGTGCCACCGCCGAGGATGGCTATGCGCGGGCGGGCAAGATTGGTTGAGAAATCATTGAAAAACAAGGCGCTACTGTCATCTGACATCGCGTGCATCCCTTCGCTGGCATGATCCAGATCAGGTGTTGTGGGTATGATCTCAGCCCCGGCACGGTCGCTGCCAAGTCGGGGCACCCCAAGACACGGGTGAATGACGGACGCATCGGGGCAAACCGAAACC
>DAISJD010000132.1:321-8890 GCA_036821645.1 Aliidongia sp. | reverse complement strand
GGGCAGGGCGGTTTCAGCCGTCAATTTCGTGCCGGTCAAAATAATTGTGTCGGTATCCAGCATCCGCCCGCCTGACAGGAGGACGGCGCGGTGGATTGTATTTTCCAACTCTCGCACGTTGCCGCGCCAATGATGGTTGCGCAGATTGCGTTTAGCCGTTTCACTGATGCCCTGAAATTCGTAATTGTTTTGTTCCGAATATTTCCGGGCGAAATGTTCGGAGAGCACATCGATGTCCTGGGGCCGTGCGCGCAGCGGCGGCAGATCCAATGTGACGACGTTCAAGCGAAAATAAAGATCGTCGCGAAATTGCCCCTGACGGACCGCTTCTTCCATATCGCGGTTTGAGGTTGCAACGACACGGATATCGATCTTGACCGGTTGGGTGCCGCCGACGCGGTCGATCACCCGTTCTTGAATCGCGCGCAACAGCTTTGCCTGAAGCCTCGGGTGCATTTCCGTGACTTCGTCCAACAGCAGAGTACCGCCGTTTGCCTCTTCAAATTTGCCGAGCCTACGCGCAGCGGCCCCGGTAAAGGCGCCTTTTTCATGCCCGAACAGTTCCGATTCGAGCAATTGTTCTGGAATTGCCGCACAATTGATCGAGATGAAGGGGGCATTTGAGCGGCGACTTTTGCGATGCAGGAAGCGCGCCATGACTTCCTTGCCGGTCCCGCTTTCGCCGGTGATGAGAACGCTGGCATCGGACGGGGCGATTTGTTCGGCCATGCGCAGTACCTGCGCCATGATCGGGTCGCGAAAGACTAAGGCATGGCTTTCGCTCATGACCGCTTCGAGAACGGCGGCGATCAGTTCGGCATCGGGGGGCAGGGGGATATATTCTTTGGCCCCCGCCTTAATGGCGCGCACGGCGGCCCCGGCATCGGTACTGACGCCGCAGGCGACGACGGCGATATGGATCCGTTCCGTCTTGAGGGATTGGACGAGACGACCGATATCCAAGGTGACATCGGCCATGACGAGATCGGCACCCTGACTGCGCAATGCCGCCATGGCCTTATCAATGTCGTCGGCTTGTGACACCTTGGCCCCACGCGCCAAGGCAATTTTGCCTGCGGCACTCATATATCCTGACAAGGGGCCGACGATCAGCAGACGCATATTTTACCCTTCATCCCCACGAACCGGCCATCGGACGTCTTGAATCGTCATCGATGCGGCACCTGATAAAACCAAACCCATCGGATAAAATCAAAGATTGAAGCCAACGCCCTCCCATGCGTCTCATCATAGGGGGCGCCGGTCAATCAAAATAGCGAATCCGCTCGGCCGGCGACAGGATGCTGTTCAACATGACCTCAAGGCGCCTTGGACTATCCTGCGCTGCCATCGACACGCTGGCCATAATGGTGAGATTGGCGACCAACGCTTCGATCTGGTTGTTGCGATCCAGCTTTGCCGCTAAGGGCAGCAGGATCATATTGGCGAGAACGGCCCCATAAAGGGTTGCCAGAACCGCGACCGCCATGGCGGGGCCGATGCTGGTCGGATTATTGAGGCTGGACAACATCTGCACGAGGCCGACCAAGGTACCGATCAATCCCATGGCCGGGGCAACTTCGCCGCCGCGCCGTAACATATCGGCGGCAGCGCGATGGCGGGTCAATGTCGCCTGCAATTCGGAACGCAACGCCCGTTCAATGGAATCAGGGGGCGAATCATCAATCACAAGGGCAACCGCCTTCATTAAAAAACGGTCGTCGCGCAGATGGGGCAGGTCGGGTTCGAGCGAGAGGCGGGTCATCCGCCGGGCTTGTTCCGCAAGACCAATGAGACGCGTCGCATGATCGTGCGGTTTGATCACGCCCCGCACGAACGTGGTCCAGACGATCGCAGGCAGCCGGCGCGCCTCTTCCAAAGGGAAACTGACGAGGGTGACGGCGGCCGTACCGCCGAAGACCACGAGGGCGGCTGGAAGATCGACATAGGCGGGCAAACTGCCGCCGATGAGCATGGCGATGAGCAAAACAAAAAAAGCGGCAAGGAGCCCGAACCAAGTGGCGGCGTCCCGTTCGCGCGTGGTGCGAACGGCGTTGCGGCGTCTTGGAACGGTTTGCGACCCTTGATCGGCGTCTCGCACTGTGAACTCCGACGGTGCCCCCATGATCGACCCGTTAAGACCGTTCCGCCTTCACGATTTCCGTCATCGTGACGCCGAGACGATCGTCGACCACAACCACCTCGCCACGGGCGACGAGGCGATTATTGACATAAATGTCGATCGCTTCACCGACCTTGCGGTCCAGTTCAACGACGGCACCGCGGCCCAGTTTCAACAACTGACTGACCTGCATGGTGGCCTTGCCCAACACGGCCGAAACCTGAACCGGAATTTCATAAACCGCTTCGAGTTCTTTGGCGTTTTGTGGCGCCTTGAGGTCCATCGACCCAAGTCGACCATCGGAATCCAACTCGGTCAATTGCAGCATATCGTTATCACCCATCTTACCTACTCCTTGCACCGGGGTTGCGGCCTGATCGATCGTCCCCCCGGGATCATGACCGGGCATTTTACAGTATGCGCTGATTTACCTTAATATTTAGCTGCTAAGAGATGGGCATTGTCCGCATATGATGTCGTATCGCCGTCGAGCGACGACTATCGCGCCGATCTTGGGGGGAAATCAAGAGTGGGTCGGGGGGTACGACACGGCATGATGCGGAATCTCCTCAGGGTCTGTGCCGATCGATTGCTCGAAATGCGCTAGGCTTCGTGCGATGGCCGCATCGAGTGTCGCTAAAATTGCCTTTGGTGCGCGTTCGACGCCGCCATCGCCCCAGTCGATGCGGCAGTCGCTGTGGCTTAGGGCCGGATCGGCCAGAACGAGATATTTACCGTCGAAACCGCTTTGTCGGGCCGTTTCGGCGACGATCTCTTGAATAGTTTCAAGAAGGTCCGGGACCACACGCACCACCAATCTTGGTTCTTGAATGGCTTCGGAAAAAATTTCCCGGATCAAATGGCCGATTTCATCGATCCCGACCCGTGCCGTGAGGGCCGGGAAAAGGCGCGCGATGACATGTTGGGCAAGAGATGTAGCCTGGGCCTCAATCTGGTTGATGGCATGCCTCTGTGTTGTGTAAGACCGCTGAATTTCAATAATTAATTGAGCTATCGCCTCGGCGCGTCGCTGTTCGATGCGGGCAAGTGCTGCTTGTTCTCCGACGCTGAACCCTTCCTCCCAGGCGTTTTTCTGGGCCGATTCAAGATCGGCCATGGAAAAAACCGGCTCCGGCGGGGGGGGCGGCTCTTCCGGTTCGAACACCGGTTCCGGCTCGGGTTCCGCGATTGGTTCCGGCTCCGGTTCCGGGGGGGCCGGTCGTACGTGCGGCGCGTCAAAAGAGAGATCGAATTCGAATTTACGGACTGTGGCCATGAATGATCCGACCCCGATCAATAAATCAGCTCGTCATCATCCTTATTATCGGCCATCACGATTTCACCGCGTGCGGCAAGATCCTTGGCCAATTGGACAATGTAGGTTTGCGCCTCATCGACTTCCCGCAGGCGCACCGGCCCCATGGCGGCCATTTCTTCCCGCATGATTTTAGCCGCACGCTCGGACATGTTGCTGAAAAACAGATCGCGCAACCCTTCCGAAGCACCTTTGAGTGCAATCGGCACTTTTTCTTTGTCGGCATTGCGTAGGACCGTTTGAACCGACATAGGGTCGAGTTTCGACAGATCCTCGAACGTGAACATCAAACTCTTGATCTTTTCCGCCGAATTGCGATTGCGTTCTTCAAGGGCCGAAATGAACCGGGTTTCGGTATTGCGATCAAGGTTGTTGAAGATTTCAGCAATCATTTCATGGGCATCGCGCCGGTTGGTCCGCGCCAGATTCGACATGAATTCCGTCCGCAAGGTGCGTTCGACGTCGTCTAGAACGTCTTTATTGACCGCTTCCATGCGCAGCATACGCATGACGACTTCCATGGCGAAGCCTTCGGGCAATTGGGATAGAACGCGGGCGGCATGGTCCGGCTTAATCTTGGAAAGCACGACTGCCACCGTTTGGGGATATTCGTTTTTCAGATAGTTGGCGAGAACCACCTCATTCACATTGCCAAGCTTATCCCACATGGTACGACCGGCCGGGCCGCGAATTTCTTCCATGATGAGATTGACGCGGTCCTTGGCCAGAACTTTCGACAAAAGCCGTTCCGTGCTTTCGTAGGAGCCGACTAGAGACCCGGTCGATGAAATTTGTTCGGCAAAATCGATGAAAAGACGTTCGACCAAGGTGGAGCTGACGGTGCCCAGATTGGCCATCGTCTGCGAGATTTCCTTGATTTCTTCGTCATCCATCAAGGAAAAGAGCTTGGCTGCATGCTCTTCACCGATCGACAGCATGAGCATGGCCGCTTTTTCTGGGCCGCTTAGGGTCCGAAAATCTTCGCGTGCGCGCATGGCTCAGATTGATCCCTCTACCCTTAATGCCGTTGATTGAACGTCACGTACCTTGGTACATCCAACTGCGTAAGATGGCCACGGCTTCTTCGGGGTGTTTATCGACGATTTCCCCGATCTTTTTCATACTGGACGCGCGCACGCGGCCTTCGACCTGACTGATGTCGATCATGCTTTCCATTTCTTCACCGCCGCCGCCCATGGTGGTCATGGCCATCGATCCTGCAGGCCCCGCGAGCGCCCCCATAGAGCCGCCCGGCCCCGCAAGCGCCGTTGATGGCAGAGAAATCCCAGCCTGCTCGGCCAGCATCCGTTGGCTGGCAAGGGCGGTATCGCGGGCCGTATCGAGCGCACGGGTCACCATCGGACGCACAACGAGCAAAATGGCCAAGATCGAGACGATGCCGATCGTGATGGTTTCCCCGATGGTGAGCAGGTCTGCCTTGTTCAATCCCAACAGGATCGCAGGCGCTTCGGCCGGTCCTTCATCGGGAAGGGCAAAGCGCATATTGACGACTTCGACGCGATCGCCACGTTTTTCGTTATAACCGATCGCCGATTGGACTAACGTCGTGAATGATTTCAGTTCTTCCGGTGTACGCGGCTGCCAAGCGCGCTCGCCCGCCGGGGTCGTGGCATAGGTACCGTCGATCAAAACCGCCACGGAAATCTTGCGCAAGACGCCGCCTTCGCGCACGAGGGTGGTCTTTTTCTTGGCAATTTCGAAGTTGGTGGTTTCTTCGGTACGGCTTTTCTTATTGCGTCCACCGCCCGACCCGGCCCCCTGGGCTTGTTGGCCGTCGGGCAGATTGTTTTGCACCGAAATCGGTGAATCGCCGGATTCGCTACTTTCGTTGTTTTCATTGACCGATTGCGTCGAACGGGCAACTTGGCCATCGGGGTCGAACGTTTCTGAATCGGTCGTGACCCGGTCGAAATCGATATCCGCATTCACGTCTACGCGCACATGACCGAACCCGACGGATCTTTCGAGCATGTCTTCGATCGAGCGGCCGATGCGATTTTCATAGGCGATCCGTTGTTCTTCGATCGCCGACGCATTGCCCAAAATCCCATTGGCGGTCCCGTCTCCTTTGGCAAGCGGAGTGCCGTTTTGATCGATGATCGTGACCCGGTTCGGACTGAGGTTCGGAACTGCCGATGCGACGAGATTTTGAATGGCGACGATCTGTTGTTTGGCAAGGCCGCCCGACCCGCGTAAGCGCAGGACGATCGAGGCGGACGGTTCCTGCTTTTCACGGGAAAACAATTCCCGTTTCGGCAGGACGAGATGAACGCGGGAACTGTCGATGGCGGAAATTGAGTTGATGGTGCGGGCGAGTTCGCCCTCCATCGCCCGCATTTCGTTGACGCCTTGCTGAAAGTTCGTGGCACCCAGCATGTCGCTCTTATCGAAGAGTTCGTAGCCGACCGCGTTGCCTTTGGGAATGCCGAGTTCCGCCATGGACAGGCGCAGGCGCGGGATCTGATCGCTTGGGGCCAAAATCGTGGTGCCGTCGCCTTTGACTTGATAGACGACGTTCATGCTGTCCAGTTTTTGCACGATCTGGGCCGCATCTTTTGGATCGAGGTTGGCGTAGAGTAGGCCGAGATTGGGTGCCGAAAGGCGCGTCGCCAAGACGATGAAAAGGGCAATCAGGGCGACCAACGCGCCACCGATGGCGGCAAGGCGGGCGGGCCCGAGATTTTTGAGCGTCTGAGCAAAGGCACCCACGGCAGAATCACTCCGTTACCGGCTTTCCCAGCGCCTTGATACGGTTCAAGACGCCAACATCATCCTTGAGCGTAAGGATTTCCGGTAAACGAGCCGTTAAGGACAAGGGACGCGTGTCGGGGCAGATGAAAGAAATCGGAAAAAAACGCACAAAGCGCGAGGCTGCATCGCAACGAAGGACCGAGAGCTGCGCGGTCGAGAGGTGTTGTGACGATCAAAAGATCGGCAGGGTCACCCATGTCCGTTCAGTCGTTTTTGCTGCCCGTCCGATAATCTTGGATCCGTGTGGCCCGCAGGCCCGCAAGCCCGTGGCTTTCGATCAGGCGTTGCCAGGACAGGAATTCTTCGATCGACAATTTATAGCGCGCACAGGCGTCTTCCAAGCTGATGACGCCATTTCGGACCGCCGAAACGACCTCGGCCTTGCGCCGGATGACCCATCGTTTGGTGTTGGGTGGCGGCAGATCGAGGATGCTGTACGGCACGGGTTCGCGACTAGGAGCACCGGTAGGTCCCACGTCGGTCGCTCCTGAGGCTGATGGGTGATGAAAGCTGGTTTTTTGCATGGGCCGAGTGTGCCCATCTCCTCTTAATAAACCGCTAAAGTCCCCTGCCTCATTCACGCGGCCACTTGGCGTACATTGGTTGAATCGAGGGTGATATTACCGATATGGAGCGTAATTTTTCCCCCAGTAGTATCGACTGACGTGACTTTTCCTGTTACAAAAGATGTATTGTTGATTGTGTTTCCCTTGTTGTCGACGGGCAGAACCTGAAAGGTGTAGGTCCCGGCTGGCAGGGGTTTTTGGCCGGATCCCGATCCGTCGAACTTGATCTGATTGGCCCCGGCATTGGTGCCGCCGCTGATCTGGCGCACGGTATTGCCGTTCGCATCGATCACCTTGATCACGGTCGCGGCGGCATTCGAACTCAAATTATAGTTGATGGTCGTCGGATTGCTGCCATCAAGGTTAAAACTGTTGCCGGTCGCGGTGACGGTCTTGCCGATATAATTTACGGCATTGCTGATCTGCGATCCGCCCTGGGTATCGACGAGGGCCTGGAGTTTGCTGTTGGTATTCAGGGACTGTTCCAATTGGGAATATTGGACCAATTGGCTGGTAAATTGATTCGTGTCGAGCGGCTGAGTCGGGTCTTGGTTTTGGAGTTGTGTGGTCAGGATCTTCAAGAACGTATTGAAGTCCGTGGTCAATTGTTTCTGATTGTTAATCGTACCGGGTGTGCCCGATGCTGATACGCCGCCCCCCGATTGGGCTGCGAGCTTCTGGAGATTCTGCTGCGCCTGGGAGAGGGCATTCCCGTCATTCGTAGGCGTGGGGCCAGGTAAGATGCTCATTCATGCCTCCTCAGGCTTTGATATCGTAGAGCCGGTTCAGACTTGACGCCGCCTTTGCCGGGGGCTCGATCCCATCGGCACCGCCGGTGAGGCCGGGTGTGCCCCCAGATAGGGCCCGGGCAAAGCCGCTCCGCCGATCCTGGGCATCGGCGAAACTACCGCCCGATCCGTCGCGCAGGCTGAAATTGAGCCCGTTTGCATCGGTTGAAACCCCGGCATCGGCCAAGGATTGCACCAAGTGGTGGGCATCGCGTTGCAAGACCTGTACCGTTTCCGGGTGATCGGCGATGAACGAAGCGCTTGCCCGGCCTTTTGCGTCGAGCCGCACCCGCACCTCGACCGCCCCCAAGGCTTCAGGCTTCAATTGCAAGGTAAAATTCTGTCCGCCGCGCAAGGCACCCCGGGCCAAGGCTTGAGAAACCTGGTCGGTCGGAGAGCCCGGCAGGGTTGGGTCCTGGCGGGCTTGCTGTGGGTCGAGTTGGAGATCCTGGGTTTTGGCGGCGGATTGGTCGCCATTTGCCTGACCCTGGGGATTTTGCCCGGTTTGCCCGGCATTATTTGCCGCATCGACGATTGTGCCGGGTGCAGCACTTAGGTCGCCAGCACCGGCGGTCCCCGGCAAGGTGGCGATTGCGTCGGCATCCTCTTTGTTTTTCGTCGCTTTTTCGGCCGTGATCGGCTTGTCCCCGACGGTGGGGGTTGCGACCGCAAGCAGGGTTGCGACCGCCGGTTCAGGGCCGTTATCCTGTCCCGATGCGGCCAGGGCCGCATTCAGCGTCTGGAGGATTGCCTGATTGTCGGGCGGTGGGGTCACGGGTTCCACTTGTTCCTGGCTGGACAAAATGGCGCGCCCGGTCGCATCGCTGACACCTTTGATCCGTTGGCTGACCAGCGCCGTGTTATCCGTGCCGATGCGGATCGTTTGCGGATCGAATCCATTGGTCGTGGTGCCCCGATCGCGCGCAGGGGTAGGGCTGCTTGCCGCGTTCGGTTTGGCGGCGGCGGCTGGCGATGGTGCCGTTTTTGTCGGGGCGGACGTGGTCGG
>DAISJD010000132.1:0-311 GCA_036821645.1 Aliidongia sp. | reverse complement strand
GCAGGCGACCCCTCCAAACCGAGTTTGCCGAGCAATTGGCCGGGCGTCGGTACGGGGCCGGTACTGGGTTGATCCTTGCCGCCCCCCGGTGATTTTATGGGTTTTGCTTGTCCTGTACCTTGTGTCGGAGGTGGTGTGGGTGCTTTTTCGGGACTTGTCGGCCGTTTAACCAGAATTGTGGGGTTGGTGCCAGCCAAGAGCGCCGATTCTTCGCGTAATTCTGCGGCGGCGACTGAGGCCGGATCGTTCGGATCCGTCGGGGCAAAAGGGCCGCCGTTCAGGCTGGCCGGGGATGGTGACGGCGATGCCGT
>DAISJD010000131.1:0-8903 GCA_036821645.1 Aliidongia sp. | reverse complement strand
GGCGGGGTGATTATCGTCGGCAGCGTGGTCGGGTTCGCCCCGATCGCCTATATGACGACCTATGCCGCGACCAAGGCGTTCGATGTGACGTTCGCGCAAGGGTTGGCGGCGGAATTGGTGGCGGAACCGATCGATGTCGTGGCGCTCTGCCCTGGATCGACGGCGACGCAATTTGCGGCGCGGGCCTCTTTGCACAGTTTGGGTGCGCCGGGCCATAGCCCCGATCGGGTGGCGCGGGCGGCACTGTCGGCCTTGGGGCGGCGCACGACCGTGGTGGTGGGGCCCGGCAATATCCTGTTGACGGGCTTGTTCAAACTCCTGCCGGGGGGATTGGTCGCCCGGATCGCCGGAATGGTGATGGGGCGGTTTGTGGCATGAATCCCCCCGACATGAACCCCCTAACTTGGGCCTATCGCCCCCATCAACGCGCCCGCGTCGGCTGGTATATGGCACAGCGTCTCCTCGCCCGGCGATTGTCGGGGCAGATGCCGGTCCCGGACGAGATCGCCCGTCACCTGCCGGATCAACGGACGGTGCTGGCCGAGATCCGCGCCCTGTTCCAGGCGGAACAGGCCCATCTGCGCGCGGGAACCTATGCACCGCCCGCCGATATGGGCGATCGGCCTGGGCCGGCCTTGGCGCGGGCGCGGGCATTTTTGCGCGATGTGTCGGTGGCCGATGCCCGGCGTCTTGCCGGGGCGCATCAAGAGGTGTTCCGGCACCCGCCGGGCGAGGGATTGCCGCGCGGATTGCCGCGCTATTACCGCCAGAATTTCCACTATCAAACCGATGGTTGGTTGTCGGCTCAGTCGGCATCGCTCTATGATCATCAGGTCGAAGTTTTGTTTTTGGGCACGGCCGACATCATGCGCCGTCAGGTGCTGGTGCCGCTCAGTGCGGCGATTGCGGCGCGCGGTCAGCGGGGGCTGCGGCTCGTCGATATTGCCTGCGGAACCGGGCGGTTCTTGCGCGAAGTCAAGAATAGCTGGCCCCGCCTCACCGTGACCGGCGTCGATCTCAGCCCCTTCTATCTGGCGCGGGCGCGCCGCTATCTCGCCCCCTGGTCCAAGGCCGCGATGGTCCTGGCCGCCGCCGAGTCTCTGCCGTTTGCGACCGGCAGTCAGGATTTGGCGACCCTGATTTACCTCTTGCACGAGTTGCCGCCCCGGGTGCGTCCGAAAGTCGCGCAAGAGGCGGCGCGGATCTTGGCACCGGGCGGCACGCTCGTCGTGTTGGATTCTCTTCAGAGGGGAGATCGGCCCGACTTTGACCCGTTGCTGTCGTTTTTTCCCGACCGGTTTCATGAACCCTATTACGAGAGTTATCAGCGCGAAAACCTGATCGATCTGTTCACCCGTGAGGGATTTCACCTAGTTGAAAGCCGCATCGTTTTTCTGTCCAAACGCCTGACGTTCCGCCGGATGGGTGCCGATGCGCCGACGCCGGGGCACGGCTTGTCTTGACGGCGCGTGCGTGCTTAACTGGGACGTGTCAGGGGCCTTTCTAACCGGTGCCGAGGTTTTTCATGACGGATGCGGATCAATCGGGCTTGTTGGATTTTGTGCGACGCAAACTCGTCGAAACCAAGCAACGCTGGGCCAATGAGGGGCGGTTATTGACCGATCCTGCCGCGGTGCCGCAAACCGAAAAGGGGGCCGTCCTCCGGCCGAGACTGCCGCGCGGTCAGCACGAGGTGAAAAATTGGCCGGTCCTGGATCTGGGGGTGACGCCCGATATTGCGCGGGCGGATTGGACGTTGACGGTCGATGGGTTGGTTGAACGGGACTTCCGGTGGACCTGGGACGATCTCATGGCCCAGCCCCAGACTGTGGATATTTCCGACATGCATTGCGTGACCGCCTGGTCGCGCTTCGATAATCATTGGAAGGGGGTTTCGGCCCGTCATGTCATGACGATCGCGCGGCCCTTACCCACGGCCCGATTCGTCGTGTTGCATTCTTATGATGGTTATACAACCAATTTACCCCTGGACGCGTTTCTTGGGGACGATGTCCTCTTGGCCTATGAATGGGAAGGAAAACCCATAACACGCGATCATGGGGGGCCGGTTCGCGCCTTGATCCCCAAGCTTTACTTGTGGAAAAGCGCAAAATGGCTTAAACGCATTGAAATAACGGCTGAGAACCGATCCGGCTTTTGGGAGGTTCGCGGCTATCACGATTATGGCGATCCTTGGCTGGAGCAAAGATATGGTTAAGTACATGTTGGGTGCGGCTGTACTGGCCCTTGGCCTCGCCACCACCCCGTTGATGGCGAAGGGCGATATGAACGCGTATAAATTCTCGTTTACCTCGATCGATGGCGATGCCATGCCGCTTGAGCAATATCGCGGCAAGGTCCTGTTGGTGGTGAATACGGCCTCGCAATGCGGCTATACCCCGCAATATGAAGGGCTTGAGGCCCTCTATAAGAAATATAAGGACAAGGGGCTCGTGGTGATCGGCGTGCCGGCCAATGATTTCGGCGCGCAGGAACCGGGCACGAACACGGAAATCAAGAAATTCTGTGAATCGACCTTCAATGTCGATTTCCCGCTGACCTCCAAGGAAAGCGTCGTGGGGTCCAAGGCCCATCCGTTCTATCGTTGGGTCGTGGAAGAACGCGGCAAGGAAGCCGCCCCGAAATGGAACTTCCATAAGTATCTGGTCGGCAAGGACGGCGAAATCCTGAATGTCTTCGGCACCCAGACCGAGCCGAACCGCCCGGAAGTGTTGAAGGCGATCGAAGCCGCCCTTGGCAAGTAAACGGTCCTTTTTTCCGATACGGCACGGCGCCGTCGCCCTGATCGTCGGGGCGGCGGCGTTTGTCGTTCCGGTGCCGGGCCGGGGTGCCGAGGAAACCCCGATCACCCGGATCCCGGATCAGTCCCTCGATGTGGCGAGCGGGGCGGGCGACGGGATCTTGCCGGTCTATGCCGCCCCGGCCTTCGGATTGCCCCATCCCGAGATCACGCGGGCCGTGATTTTCATTCACAGCCAACAGCGCCGGGGCGACCAACTCTTTGCCATGGCCGAGGCCGTGGCCAGCGTTGCCGATGAAAAAACCATGGTGGTGGTGCCGCAATTCTTGATCGGCAAGGATGTCGAGGCGTTGAAACTCTCGGGCCCCACCCTGCGGTGGAGTGCCAATGGCTGGAAGGGGGGGGAACCCGCCGTGGCACCGGCCGACCCGGTCAGTTCGTATGCCGCCCTCGACACGGTCCTGCGCACGGTGGCGGACCCGCTCTTGCTGCCCAATTTGAAAACCGTCGTTCTGGCCGGTCATTCCGCAGGCGGCCAAATGGTGCAGCGCTATGCGATCGTGGGGCAGGCCGCAGGCGATCTGGCCGCGCGGGGGCTTGATCTGCGCTTCGTCGTGGCATCCCCGTCGAGCTATCTTTATTTCACCGCCGATCGCCCCTATTCCGACGCCGCCGCCTGCCCGGAACGAAACCAGTGGCGCTATGGGTTCGAAGACCCGCCGCCCTATGTCGGGGGCATGCGGTCGGGGGTCTTGGAACAACGCTATCGCGGTTTGGATGTCGTCTATCTGTTGGGCGGGGCGGATGATCGGACCGACGATCCATCCTTGGACGTTTCCTGTGCCGCCCTGGTTCAGGGGCCGAACCGGCTGGCGCGGGGCAAGGCGTTTGTGCGCTATCTGGCGCGGCGGGCCGGGGCCCCGATCCATCATCTGGCGATCGTGCCCGATGTCGGCCATGACGGCAGTGGGATGTTCATCAGTCCCTGCGGTCTTGCGGCCCTGTTGGGCAAACCCGGCTGCCCGGCCCTGAACGCCCCGCCGGTGATTGAAGAGCCGCCGCCCAAACCCACGGCCAAACCGGCAAACCCGGCCGAAACCGAGACGGGCGCCTTGGCGAGCAAGGATAAACCGTCCGACAAACAAGCGGCGAAACCGCCGGAACCGGGCGATGACGGCGAAACCTTGGGCGATCCCGCGATCACCGACCCGCTGGCCCCGATCGACCCGTTAAGCCCACCGGGCGTCTTGCGCCATAAAAAGGCGATCTTGAACCTGCAACCGGCAGGAAAACCGGCCCAACCCGACCCGAAGCCGGAGGGGAAGGGGCGTTGAGTTTCTGTGCATGCTAGGCGGGTTGGGTTCTGTGGGGCATGGGTTGCTGCCCGGATTTCATGATCGCGGCTGCGGCTGCTCCTGCGATCATCGGCGGGCGGCCTCGAAGCCTGGCCCCTGATCCCGTCGAAAGACCTTGAAGAGGTGAGTGAAGACCCAACAGGTGGTCGCCTGCTTATATAGCTGCGAGCCATGAGCGTGGGATCTATTAGCATCGCTCGCCTACGCCGTCGAACAGCGTCTGGGAGGGGCGATCCCACCGAGCGGGGCAGGCTCATGGGCAGCATCGTCTATCAGGTGAGCGGCGACACCGTCTCGATCGGCAGCAACAGGATTTATGCCATTGTTTACCAGTTCGGTGCCGTGATCGTCCCGAAAAATCCAAAGACGCTGCATTTCATGCTCGGGCGGCACCCCGTAACTATGAAGCGCGTCACGATCCCTGCACGGCCCTTCCTCGGGATTGGCCCCGAGGAGGTGTACAAGCGCTAAAGTAATAATTAAATTTTTTTATTATTTTATCCGCTTGTGCAAAGATGGTATCTTACTCAATTAAGTGTATAATCACTGAAAATCATTTTTTATTTGATTTATAGCTGCGGAAATCTGTGGTGAATGGCAATGCAGTGGGTTAATGTTTTTCAAAAATTCATATCTACCATGTGTGATTATATAGCATATGTGCTGTGCGAGCCCATGGTCTTGGACAGATGTAATCATATTTGTGCAAATATCCATTGCAGCAAAACGATTCTTTCTGTCAGCAGCAATTATTGCTATTTTAAGAGAAGAAGCCTTTTGTTCATCACTTGTATTGGGAGATTTAAAAAATATAGCCATATTTCTGGCAATTACCTCAGCAAAGGAAAAATCATATGTATCATTTATAGTCATTTCTGAGTATATTTCAATTAAAAAATTTAATAATTTTAAATTTAAAGCTAAGCTAGCAGATAAAATAAATAATTCTTGCTTCATACGTCGTAAAATGTAGAATTTATCCTCAGAATTTAAAATGTATAACTGATAAATAAAATTATCAATATCTGTTGGGTTTGGTAACGTGCCAGAATTATAGCTATCGACCATATTCTGTTGAATATTGAGCATAGAATAAGAGTTGTTAATATTTCGACCTAGTGCTACATCAAATGCCATCTTTAGGTTTTGGCGTAGATGATGCAAAGATTGATAACGCATAGCTTTGTTCTGATTACAGGCAATTTTAATGACTGCAAGAATGGCAGGATGCAGAGGACCTTCAGCCCCGCATAAGATGCTTGAGAACGTGACACCAAGCATAAAGATATCCCCAGCGGCATCAGCGTTACTAAAGCCACCATCGAGGAACTCAGGGGGTATATATCCCGGTGTTCCACCATAAACCGAGCTATGTGTGAAAGCGGTGGGTGAACCTTCTTCAGTGCACAAACCTAGATCCGATACTACAAGTGCATTCTTCGCTAATAGGAAATTTTGTGGTTTGATATCTCGATGGAATATGTTTTTGGAATGAAGTTGCTCGATACAAGTGATCATATGGTTGAAGTACTGCTCCGCTAATTGAAGATCTTGGCGGAGATACTGAATTTGCCCGGTTAGGTCGCCATATTCAAAGTATGGCATAACAAAATATGGCGGGTTATGATCAAGATTTGCCGAAATAATGGGAACAACGTAGGAGTTATCCTTAAACGTTTGCATGATACGAACTTCTCTTCTGAATCTATTTATGGTATTACTGTCAGTTTTATTACAATATTTCAGAACTAAAATTGTATCGTCCGACATGATGTCCTTAACAAAAATTATTGTACCCATTCCGCCTATGGATTGACAGAAATCTACGATGCGATATTTATTGTCAATAATATACCCTACAGCAAACATGGTGAATCCTTATTTCAAGCAATTAGTATAAACAAATAAAGAAATTACTATTATAATTTAAAGATAAATTATTATGTTTTTTATAATATAAAAATATTAATTTAGGATTGTCACTTGATACAATATGCTAAGAAAGTTTACAAATTGTTGAGATAGAATAATTTTATGTGCAATAGGATACATAGAAATGCAATTAGAGAGATTTTCAAAATAAGCGCGAGCAAGCGCGGCTCTGTTTCAGAACCGGACGATAACCCCAAGGGGTGACTGTCACACCCAGACCCCGTTACACCTTCATTACTGACGATGTCTCAGGCATAGCGTAGCCATCAAGTGCGGATGATCTGTCCGCCTGATGCGGGCGGAATTCGGCGTGCATCATACCGCCATGACAGACAAACCCGCCCGTATCGAGATCTTCCGCACCAGCACCCACACGGGGACCAACGGTGCCGCCGTGACCATGTCCACGGCGGATCTTGGCCGGGTCGTCGGCATATATATATGCTGGCGACCCACGACGCTCGTTCGTCTTGGGGCATCCCAAAATCGATGACCCGGCCGTGGGCTGGGTCGGCAGGGTGGTGCGCCTGGGGCAATGCCTCATCGCCGTGCCCGATCGGATCGATCCGGCATTTGCCGTGCCTGTTGCGTCGGGGGTCTATAAACAGTTCTTGGGGCAGCGTTTACCCGCCCGATCACTCCGGCAATCCGGCCTCTGCGGGTTGTCGTTGCGAGATAATATCGATCCCGCACAGAAGATGTCGCTTCGACAATTCAGATGCAGCTTCTTGATCAAGCAGACATACACGAAAGACTTGGTTAAGCGGTCAGAGGCATAGCCAAAATCCAGGTCATAAGGATTAGCGAAAAAATAGACAAAAAAGGGGGGTCCAAACGGCACCGCACTGTGCCAGAACTCTTTCAAATATCCGCGAAATACATTCACCGCACCATGCTGATACCGCCCGTATAGAATGGATCGAGGGCAGACGAGAGGGGTGGCACCCCGGTGCTTGGCACCACAACCATCGATCGCCGTGAAGGCGACAAGCCCTGCAAGCTCCGGCCCAAGAAGCGGCAACCGGGGCTTGTGGTATTAGAGGCGGTGCTAGAGGCGATATTCTTTCGGCATATTGCCGATGGCACGACCCTTAGTCGTAAAGATTTGATCGCGCTCTTGCGGCAACCGGCTGCGCTGTCGGCGGCCCCGATCGACCCTGCCGCCTCGCCGCTTGCCATGCACCAATTGATCACGGATCCATAATAATGAACGAAATGCAAAAGTCTTTAGTACTAATTTCTAAGAAATTAGGGATAAGGTTTTTAGCTTCTTATCCTATAAAACTCTCTGATAATAGGATTCTTGTGGCTGAAGGTTTATTTCCTGATTTTGGAAGCACAAAAGGAACATTAATATTTCAATTTAATGTTGGTTCAGTAGCTAGGCGAGACTACAGCCTTCAGGGTTATACTGCATCAACATTCTCTATTTCCTCATCTGAAGATTTAGATTCAGAGAGTTTTATGGAAACACTTATAGAATGGGGGTGGATGGGAGAGGAAAGTAAAAAGCCTTTGTGGATCAATAAGGTAAATTAATAACTTTTGAGCCGACTCTACGATCTGGCTGGACAAGGCGGTTGCGGCGGCGTCGGGACAGTTTGGGTATGACGCGCTGAACCGGTTGACCCAGGCCGACGGGGGCGTACGGGGCGCAGCGTTACGCCTATGACGCGGTGGATAACCGGACGGAACGGGTGCTGGGTGACGGGACGGTTGAGCATTATGTCTATGGGGCGAATAACAACCGGTTGATGCAGGTGTCGAGCGGCCAGGGCACGCGGAGCTTTGTCTATGATGCGCGAGGGTCTGTGCAACAGGATGCGCGTCCGGGCGGGGGTGGAAACTACGTCTATCAGTACAATGCCGCCGGTCGGATGATGGCGGTGACGAAGAACGGTGCGACGCTGGCGAGCTAGGGTTATGACGCGACGGGGCACCGGGTGACGAAGGTGACGGCGGGATCGAGCCCGGTGGTGACGATTTACGACCGATCCGGGGTGGTGTTGGGGGAAAGAGGTGGCTCCGGAAAATCGGGCAGGGTGATAAGCTAATCCCGACCGATAGAAGGACGGGGTTTTATGGGCAAGGTTACCAGGCAGCGGTATTCGGCTGAGTTCAAGTCGAAGGTGGCGCTTGAGGCGATCATGGACTGGGCGACACGCAAGGTCCTGGCATGGCGGCTGTCGAACACCATGGACGCCGACTTTTGCATCCAGACGCTGGAAGAGGCTTTGGCCCGCTATGGCGCTCCGGAAATCTTCAATACCGACCAGGGCAGCCAATATACCAGCCCGCGCTTTACCGACGTGCTAAAGGACAGAGGCGTCAGGATCAGCATGGACGGCCGGGGCCGGTGGATGGACACCGTCTTCATTGAGCGGTTATGGCGGTCGATGAAATACGAGTGCGTCTATCTCCATGCCTTCGAGACCAGATCGGAACTGCGGGCCGGGCTGACCAAATGGATTGGCCATTACAACGCCCAGCGGCCTCACGCGGCACTGGCTGGACGGACACCTGACGAAGCGTATTATGAAAATGGGCCGACATTGTCGCCGGGGTTAACCCCGGCGACAATGTCCATCGGCACCAGCGGGAAAATGGCGGCGTAACATCATCCGGGATTAGCTTATCTCTGCCGCCAATCTGTCCGAATGAACGGGGCCACCTCTAAATGCCATTGCGGACCTGATCGACCTTATCGCTGAAGGGGGCATAGGCATCATAGATCTTGCCGCCGACCCTGAGATCGGGTTTTTTATTGATATCGATCCCTTCGGCCAGATCCAATGCCGAAAGCGGCGGTTGCCGTTCCACGACGAACCCATCGGCGGCCAGGATGTCGCCCGCTT
>DAISJD010000130.1:0-8923 GCA_036821645.1 Aliidongia sp. | reverse complement strand
GGCATTGGGGGCTGGCGGGCCGTTGCCGGGGTTGAGCGATCTGGAATTGGGGTTGTTCAATGGGGCCCGCACGGCCTTCAATCAGGTCGATTCCGTGTCCGGCACCCAACCGAACGAGCCGGGCGGCGGGCTTGGGCCTCGGTTTAACGGCAATTTCTGCGGCATGTGCCATGCGTTCCCTGCGTCCGGCGGCACCAGTCCTTTCGTCAATCCGCAGATCCCGCTTGCGACCTTGGACGGGGCGCGCAACACGGTGCCATCCTTCCTGCAATCGAACGGCCCCATTCGCGAGGCGCGCTTCTTGCGCCGTCCCGACGGATCGCCCGATGGGTCCGTGCACCCGCTTTTCGTGATTTCGGGTCGTCCCGATGCCGGGGCCTGTGCGATCAAACAACCGGATTTCAAGACCGAACTTGCACGCAACAATGTGATTTTCCGCATTCCGACCCCGCTTTTTGGGTTGGGCTTGGTCGAAAATGTCGCCGATTCCACTTTGATGGCCGCCGATGCCGCCCATGGCAACATGAAAAAGTCCCTGGGTATTACCGGCCATTTTCAATTTAACGACAATGACGGCACGATCAGCCGGTTCGGTTGGAAGGCGCAGAATAAATCGCTGCTGTTGTTTTCCGGCGAAGCCTACAATGCCGAGCAAGGGGTGACGAACGAGCTGTTCCCGAACGAGATCGAAAAGGATCCCGCCTGTCAGCTCAATCCCTTGCCGGAAGATGCGACCATGTTGACCAACACGGCCAATTCCGGCAGTGCGGCGTCCGATGCGTCGTCCGGCGTGGTGAATTTTGCGGCGTTCATGCGCCTGCTCGCGGCCCCGCAACCGGCGGCAGCGACCCCATCGACCAAGCGGGGCGAGCAGATTTTCCGCGATACGGGCTGCGAATCCTGTCATTTTGCCAGCTTGAAGACCGAGGCTTCGATCTTCACCCATCAAAGCAACGTGACGATTCACCCGTTCAGCGATTTTCAGGTTCATGCCATGGGCACCAATCTGGCCGATGGCGTCACCCAAGGCAGTGCCAAGGGCGATCAGTTCCGCACGGCCCCCCTTTGGGGGGTGGGTCAGCGGATTTTCTTCCTGCATGACGGGCGCACCAACAGCCTGCTGTCCGCGATCACAAGCCACGCCAGTCCAGGATCCGAAGCCAATCAGGTCTTGGCCCGGTTCAATATGCTGACCCCCGCGCAAAAGCAGGATTTGCTGAACTTCCTGCGTTCGCTCTGATCGGTTGCTCACACCGATCGGCTGATTGTGTCATGCCCTCGGGGGTTCTTTTGGATCCCATGAGGGCATGGCCCGCCCTTGTGGGGGGGGCGTGCCGGGTGCGAGCGGGAAAATCACCGGCTTCGTCCGCCTTTCGTGCACTAGCACTGGCCCTTCGTGATTGTGTTGTGTACAGTCGCCACCATGTCGAGCACCCTTGCCCTCTCTGTCGCCGCTGCCGATCCTGTCGTTCGTTTGAATCGCCAGGGTCATGCTGCTTGTCTGTCGTTGGCGGGGCCATATGTGATCGGCACGGCGGCCCAGATCGATAGTTTGTTGGCGGCCCTCGATTTTTCGGGCCTGCGGTCGGTCGAGATCGATTGCACAGGGATCGACCGGGTCGATACGGCGGGGGCCTGGCTCATCGTGCGCACCGAGCGGGCCTTGGCGGCGGCGGGAACTGCGGTCAACCTGACCGGGGTCGACGAAACCTACCGCCCGCTTTTGGCGATGGTGACCGACCGGGCGGCGGATAAACCGGTCCCGCCCAAGCGTCGCAACGGTTTTATCGTTTTATTGGACCGGATCGGTCACGGGCTTGTCCAGGTCTTGGATCGTTCTGTTGCGATTATCGGTTTTCTCGGTGCCGTCGTCGTCGAGATCTCGGGCCTGTTCGTCCAGCCAAGACGCCTGCGTGTGGCCGCCCTCGTCACCCAAATGGAAGAAACCGGCCTCAATGCCATGCCGATCGTCGGGATGTTGAGTTTCCTGATCGGCGTCGTCTTTGCCTATCAGGGGGCGGATCAGTTGCGGCGGTTCGGGGCGGAAATCTACACGGTCAATCTGCTGGGGATTTCCGTTCTGCGCGAGGTGGGGGGCCTGATGGCGGCCATCATCGTGGCGGGCCGGTCCGGTTCGTCCTTCACGGCCCAGATCGGCACGATGAAGGTCAACGAAGAATTGGATGCGATGGAAACCTTGGGCCTTAGCCCCATTGAGGTTTTGGTGGTTCCCCGCATCGTCGGCCTGTTGATCACATTGCCGCTTTTGACGTTTTTTTCCAACATGTTGGGCATTGCGGGCGGGGCGCTCATGTGCGGCATCGATCTTGGGATCAGCCTGCCGGCCTTTCTCGCCCAGTTGCGCACGGCCCTTGTCGGTTGGACCTTTTGGATCGGTTTGTTCAAGGCCCCGTTCTTTGCTTTCATCATCGCGCTCATCGGCTGTTTTGAGGGAATGCGGGTCGAACGCAATGCCGCCAGCGTCGGACGTCTGACGACACGGTCCGTGGTCGAATCGATTTTTCTGATCATCGTCGCCGATGCGCTGTTCTCGGTGTTTTTCTCCTTCCTGAAGATTTAATCCCAATGCATGCCAAGATGCCGCAAACAATGGGTAACGACGCGGATCCGGCAATCAAGGTCGAACGCCTCGTGACCCGTATGGGCGGCAAATTGCTGCATGATTCCATCGATCTTACGGTCCGTCGGGGCGAGATTATGGGTGTCGTCGGCGGGTCTGGGACTGGTAAATCGGTCTTGCTGCGCGAAATTATCGGGCTCAATCGGCCAGATTCCGGTCGGATCGAAGTCTTGGGCCAGGAAACGACCGGCCTCGGCCGCCTGGGCTTGCGGGATCTCGAAACACGTTGGGGCGTTCTGTTTCAAGATGGGGCCTTGTTCAGTTCGCAAACCGTCGCGGAAAATATTCAGGTTCCCATGCGCGAGCATTTGGCCTTATCGCAAAAGTTGATGGACGAACTGACGATTTTAAAGCTGGCGATGGTCGGGCTATCGCCCGATACCGCGTTCAAATTCCCGTCCCAACTATCCGGCGGGATGCGCAAACGGGCGGGATTGGCCCGCGCCCTTGCCCTTGATGCGGAAATTTTGTTCTTGGACGAACCGACGGCCGGGCTCGACCCGATCTCGGCCAGTCAATTCGACGCGTTGGTATGCGATCTGCAAAAAAGCCTGAACCTCACGGTCTTCATGGTGACGCACGATTTGGATACGCTGCGCGCCGCTGCCGATCGGATTGCCGTGTTGGTCGATCGCAAGATGACGGTGGGGACGATCGAGGCGTTGGTGAAAGACGAAAATCCGTGGATTCACCAATATTTCAATGGGACCCGTGGTCGAGCGGCATTGGGCTCGTAAGGGCCTCAAGGGGGTAAGCCCGCGTGGATGCCGGGGATACGACCCGGCTTTTTTGCGGGCAGCTAAGGCCAAAACCAGTAGAGCGACAGAGGAGAGGATGGGCACCGCATCATGGAAATAAGGGCAAATTACGTCGCGGTGGGCGCGTTCGTCCTGTTGATTCTCCTGGGGCTGTTCGTTGCGGTTCTGTGGTTGGCACGGGTGCAGTTCCACGAGGAATTCGTCCATGTGGATACATATTTCGAAGGTACCGTGACCGGTTTGACGCCGGGTGCCCTCGTGCGTTTCAACGGGATCGAGGTGGGCCGGGTCGAAGACATTGCCCTCGATCCCAACAACCCGAAGCAGGTGGTGGTCACTCTCCAGGTCTCGACCCGGATCGATTTGCGCGAGGATACGGTAACCTCGCTCGAAACTCAGGGGCTGACCGGGCTTTCCTACGTGCTGCTGAGCGGCGGCTCGCCCACGGCCCCGCCGCTCAGCCAGAAATCCGGTCAGCGTTATCCGATCATTCGCTCGAAACCCTCCGCACTTCAGGCGATGTTCAGCAGCACGCCCGAGATCATGGCGCAATTGGTGACGGTGACGGATCGGGTGGCAAAACTGCTTGACGATAAAAACCGTCAGGCGATTGCCGATACGATCGACAATGTCCGAGAAATAACGGCCAATATTCGCAATACCACCGACATTGTCGGCAAGCATGCCGATGATATCGATCGCTTGATCGCCGATGGAACGCGCACGATGCATAACCTTGCCAATGCGACACAGGCGATCGAAGGCAGTCTCAATCAGGTCAAGAGCCTCTTGGCGAAGGCCGAACCTGTGACCGGCAAACTGGATCAGGCCCTCGGCACCTTCAACGAGACCGGGCGCAAGGTCAATTTGTTGCTGGGCGATGCCGACGCCTTGTTGCAGTCGAGCAATCCCCAGATCAAGGAATTTATGGGCAATGGCCTCAATCAAGTGACGATGCTGCTCGGCGATACGCGGGTCATGATGTCGAGTCTCACGCGCGTCCTGAAAGAGTTGGAACGGGATCCGACCCGTTTCCTGTTTGGCGATCGGCGTGAAGGATTTAAGCCACAATGACCATTCTTGCTGTCACCCGTCGCACCGTCCTCAGCGGTCTTGTGTGCCTGCCGCTCTTGACGGGTTGCGGCTTGGCCCCCACCGTGCCGCAGCTTTACGTGTTGCGCCCAATGCCCAAATTTGCGAGCGATCTGCCGGAGCGACGCTCGCAAATCGTGATTAGCATCCCGGAAGCGGCCCAAAGCCTGGATACGACCCGGATCGCCCTGTCGAAATCGGCGACCACGATCGATTATTTCGCCAATGCGGCCTGGCCCGACAGGGTGCCGGTTTTGGTGCAGGGTCATCTTGTCGAAGCGTTCGAGCGCAGCGGCAAGATCATTGCCGTAGGCCGCGATAACGGTGCGTTGCGGGCCGATTATCAGATTTTGCTGGAACTGCGCAATTTCGAGGCCCGCTATCCGGGGCCGGATCAGCGCCCGACCATTCAGGTTCGGCTTGATGCCAAACTCGTCCATTTACCGGATCGCGTGATCGTCGGCAATCTGGCGGCATCGCGCGATTTGGTCGCCGGCCGCAGCGATGTCGATGGGATCGTCTTGACCTTCAACGACGCGTTGGGCGGCGTTTTGGGCGAGATCGTCGATTGGGCATTGCGCACGATCCCGACATGAGAGCCTGACGGTTCGCCGCACAGTGGGCCTTGGGACCGCCATCGGATGAGGGGGGCAAGATCGGCCGCCGCGCGCGAAAGCCTGATGATTGAGGCCGATCTCGGCGGTCTAGGCCCGGTCTTGCGCGATCTCTTGCGGCTTGGCCCGCCCGGCGGTCGGGATGGTACGGCGATCGACGGGAGCGTCGACGGGATTATGGACCCCGAAACGGGGGCCCATTATTTCTTTCACGCCCATGAAGACCCGGCGCAAGATCCCCGTGAATGGGGCCATTTTCATCTGTTTCTGGATCAGCTCGGGATGGAGTCTGATCTTGCCCCCTTTGTCTTTCCCGAATTGGCACTGGCCCCCTTGCCGCGGGCAGCGGGCGCGTCCATGTCCCCCGAGCCTCCGCCCCTTGCGGTTGCGACGGGGGCCTATCGTCCGGCCGGGTCCGGTCGATATTGTCATCTGATCGGTGTGGCCCTCGATCATCGGGCCTGCCCCATTACGCTTTTTACGGCGAATCAATGGATGACCGGGGAGACCTGGTATCGCGGCAGCGATGTCGTCCGGATGTTGGCGCAGTATCGGTTTCCGGCAAGGCCGGAGGGCGCGAACGCGACGGCGCATACGGCGGCCCGGTTACAAATCGGGCGCTGGCTTGCGGCCTTGACGGTCATTCTCTACCCACGGATCGCCTCGCTTGTCCTTGCCCGCGATCAACAGATCATGGCCTGGCGGCGGCGTGGCGGTGTCGGCCATGTTCTGGCGGATCGTCGTCTGACCCGACCGTCCAGTTGCACCATCGATTTCACGGCGGAACGGGCCATGGCTTTGGCGGCGGTCTGATCCTGGTCCTGCGGTGCCATGCCGACGATACGCTGCGCCAAGGGCAGGAGCTTGGTGTAAAATCATGCCATTGCCGTGGAAAATCGGGGGTGATCGTCTCGAATGCCGGATAAGTTTAATGGTGAATTAACGGCTCTCATCGACACTAGGACAAAGGCTTGATCGGCTTTGCCTGTTCGGCTGGCCGTCTTCGGCATTTGGTGAACGGGCATTGTAACGCGATCAGGGTAACGCGACCCTGCGCCTGTGCGTGGTCGCGATCGGCTCTAGCGGTGAGGAAACGGGGACGAAAGAATGAGCCAAGCTCTTAGCGAACAGGATGTCGCCGCATTGCTCAGTCATGTGTCGGCCCCGGTGGCGGCGGCGACCCGGCTTGGCACGAAATTCGCCCAGGGTAGCCTGTCCACCGCCGAACGTCTGGTGGCGGAAGAAGTCCTGCGCGGTATGTTGAACGGGGCCGTGATCAAGGTCCGTCAGGCCATTGCCGATACCTTGAAGGATAGCAGCCATCTGCCCCACGATATTGCCGTTGCTCTTGCCAACGATGTGGAATCCGTGGCGATTCCGGTGTTGCAATTTTCTTTGGTATTGAGCGACGAGGATCTTGTCGAGATCATTCAGGCGGGCAATCCGCAAAAACAAATCGCGGTCGCGGGCCGCCCCGTCGTGTCCGAAAAAGTCGCGGGTGAGTTGTTGCAGACCGACAATGCGACGGCGGTTGCAACCCTGGTCGGCAATGTCGGGGCGAATCTGACCCAAACCCATCTCACCTTGGCGGCGGATAAATTCGGGGCCGATGCCCGTGTGACGGAACGGTTGCAGCAACGCGCGGGCCTGCCGATTGCCGTGGCGGAACGGCTCGTCGCCTTTACCATGGACAAGCTGCGCGATTTCATCATGCGCCGGGTCGATCTCAGTGAAAATATCATCACCCAGTTGGTCCTGCGCACCCGCGAACAGATTACCGTCGACCTGCGCTCGACCCATTTTCCGGCAGAAGAAGCGGTCGAGTTGGTGCAGCATCTGCACAGCGTGAAACGTCTTACCCCTTCGTTGCTGCTGCGGGCTTTGTGTGTCGGCGACGTGTCCTTGTTCGAGGCGGGGATGGCGCAATTGGCCGGGATTGCCATGCATAATGCCCAGTTGCTGATCCATGATGCCGGGAGTTTGGGGTTCAAATCTCTTTACGATCGGGCCAATCTGCCGGCACCGATGTTCACGGCGTTTCAAGTAGCCCTCCAAGTCTCGCGCGAGACGGATTTCGATGGCTTGCCCCATGATCGCGATCGGTATTCTCGTCAGATGATCGAACGAATCCTGACCCAATTTGAGGGGCTCGGTGCGGAAGATCTCGATTATCTGATGATCCGGCTGTCGGGGACGAGCATGCCGTCTGCGGTGGCCTCGTAAGGCCCCTTCAGGGTTGGCATGCCCGATAAACTGGGTGGGTGACGCGGTGTGGCGAACCTGTTAGGGTTGCCCGCCATGAGCGACGATTTTCCAACCGATGACGGCCTTCTCGCCGCCCCGCGCACCAACGCCCCGATCTTAACGGTGAGCGAGGTCTCCGGTGCCCTGAAACGCACCGTCGAACAAGCTTTCGCCCATGTCCGCGTGCGCGGCGAGATTTCTGGGTGCAAGCGCCATTCCTCGGGTCATATCTATTTGGCCCTGAAGGATGCCGACGCCCTGATGGATGCGGTCTGTTGGCGCGGGGTTGCCGCCCGCCTTGCCATCCGCCCCGAAGACGGTATGGATGTGATCGCCACCGGGAAATTGACGACGTATCCCGGTCGATCGAAATATCAAATGGTGATCGATCAATTGGAGCTGGCGGGCGAGGGGGCCTTGCTCAAGCTCTTGGAAGATCGCAAGAAGAAATTGGCCGCCGAAGGCTTGTTCGATCCGGCCCGTAAAAAATCGATCCCGTTTTTGCCGACGGTGATTGGGATCATCACCTCGCCGACCGGGGCGGTGATCCGGGACATTCTGCATCGTTTGGCCGATCGGTTTCCGCGTTCCGTGCTGCTGTGGCCGGTCGCCGTGCAGGGGGACGGGGCGGCGGCGCAAGTGGCGGCGGCCATTGCCGGGTTCAACCGCATCGAGCCGGGTGGCCCAGTGCCGCGCCCGGATCTGCTCATCGTGGCACGCGGCGGCGGCAGTCTCGAAGATCTGATGGCGTTTAACGAGGAATCGGTCGTGCGGGCGGCGGCGGCAAGTCAGATCCCGCTGATTTCGGCTGTCGGCCATGAAACCGATACGACCCTCATCGATTTTGCCGCCGATCGCCGAGCCCCGACCCCGACGGCGGCGGCGGAAATGGCCGTACCCGTACGGCTTGACCTTTTGGCGACGGTGCGGGATTTGGGTGGGCGCCTCGATCAGGCGACGGGCCGATACTTTACCGATCGCCGATTGCGCCTGGTCGGTTTAGCCCGTGGCCTGCCCGATCCGCTCAGTTTGATTGAGACGGCGACCCAACGGTTGGACGATCGGGCGGAACGCCTGACGCTCGCTATTGCATCGACTCTGCGCACAGGCACGGCGCGGCTTGCGGAAATCAGTGCCCGCCTGCCCCATCCGCGCCAGCATCTGGCCGAGGCGGGCCGCTCTTTGGATCGTGAAGCCGGGCGACTGGTCCCCGCCTTGCAGCGCAGCCTCGACCGCGCCGATCAGGCTTTGGCTCAGATCGATATTCGGTTCAACAATCTGCCGATGTCCGATCACCTCACCCGGCGACGCGAGGCGGTGATGTCGGGGATGCACCGTCTGGATCAGGCGGCCCGTCAGACCCTGACCCTTGCCGCCGCCCGCCTTGAACGTCAGGGACAGGTGTTGGAGTCCCTGTCGCCGTTCAAGGTGTTGGAACGGGGCTATGCCGTGGTCGAAGACCGGGCGGGCCATGCCTTGGACCCGGCAACGATCGCACCGGGTCAAGCCTTGACCCTGCGGTTCCATCGCGCCGTGATCGATGCCAGAGCCGAAACGGGCCCGCGCACGGGGGG
>DAISJD010000129.1:0-8926 GCA_036821645.1 Aliidongia sp. | reverse complement strand
GCCTTCGCCCTTGCCGTCATGACCATGCTCGGACGGCGGGTTCCGCCATCCTTGAAGGTTTTTTTGACCGCCCTTGCCATCATCGACGATCTGGGGGCCATCGTGATCATCGGCCTCTGTTATACAGGGGGCCTCGATTTCCGTTCGCTTGCCGTTGCCCTGGCCCTCGGACTTGTCTTGTTGATCCTCAATCGGGGGCGGGTTGCGGCCCTTTGGGCCTATCTCGTCGTCGGGTGTCTCTTGTGGGCGGCGTTTGCGGCGGCGGGTTTGCATCCGACTTTGGCGGGCGTCATCACGGCGGCGGCAATTCCGGTGCGTCTCGGCAAAACCGGGCGCAACCCCGTGCACCGACTTGAGACGGTTTTGCATCCCTGGATCGCTTACGGCGTGATGCCCGTGTTCGGCTTTGTGAATGCCGGTGTGACTTTTTCGATCCTACCGGGCGATATCTTCGGCAGTCCGTTGATCTTGGCGGTGTTTTTGGGATTGGTTTTGGGAAAACCCTTGGGCATCGGGGGGCTCGTTGGGCTGGCCCGCGCCTTCGGGCTTGCCCGGTTGCCGCAGGGTGTCGGCTTTTTGCACATGATGGGGCTTGCGTGTTTATGCGGGATCGGGTTTACCATGTGTCTGTTCATCGGATATTTGTCCTTTCCCAATGACCCGGATCAGCGTGCGCTGGTCAAGGGTGCCGTCTTGATGGCGTCAGGCGTTTCGGCGGCTTTGGGGGTGATTCTGTTGCTGCTGGCTCCGCCGATCGCAGCCGAAAAAGAAACTTGAAAACACGGCGAATAAACCATCGGGGTTGGCCGTTATCATCCGTAATCCGATTGGGTTCCTAAAAATCGGGCCCAGCCATGAGAGGTTGATGATGACTAAAGGACTGCGTCTTGCCGTTTTTGCGGCAATCGGGGTGATGGGGTTGGCCGCCGTGCCGAGCGACGCCAAGGCCGATCGCGTCTTCGTCGGGTTTCGCGGCCATCATTCCCGGGTCTTTGTATCGGCCGGGTTTGGTTTCCGTCACCATTACGGCTATTTCGGCCCCTTCTACCATCGGCCGGTGGTTTTCCTGCCGGCACCCGTCGTGACCTATCCGGTCGCGGTCCCGGTTGCCGTACCTGTCGGCGTTCCGGTCGGTGTTCCTGTGGCGACCCCGGCCCCGGCCTTCGATCGTTCCTATTGTCGGGAATATCAATCGACCGCCGTGATCAATGGGGCCACCCAACCGGTTTACGGCGTTGCCTGTCGGCAGGCCGACGGGTCCTGGCGCGCCACCTCCTAAGGGGAGGGCGTCTTTATTCTTTTGAGGAACCCCATGCATTTGGCGTGGGGTATATCCGCGCGCTAAAATAAAATGCCGAGACTGTTGCCCGGTTCCGCGCGGGACAGGGCGTCTCGCCAGGATGCGGTTCGCGGTTGAGCGCCGGTTTTCGCGTGCGCCGCCAATCCCAGATGGGTGCTTCGTCCATGCCTGAACAGCCTGTCGCCCCGATCCTGACGCGGGTCGAACAGCAACCGCATTTGCGTTTGCTGATCCCCCTTGTGGTCGCCTGTGCGCTGTTCATGGAAATGCTGGATTCGACGATCCTCGCCACGGCCGTGCCGGACATCGCGCTGAGCCTCGCCACCAGTCCGCTCAGCCTCAGTCTTGCCGTCACGAGCTATCTTCTGTCGCTTGCCATGTTGATCCCGATCAGCGGCTGGGTCGCCGATCGGTTCGGCGCGCGCCGGGTTTTCTGTGGGGCGATCATCCTGTTCACCGTGGGCTCCATGCTCTGCGGGATTGCCGACAGTCTCGAATTTCTCGTGGCGACCCGCATCGTGCAAGGCATGGGCGGTGCGATGATGACGCCGGTCGGACGGCTCATTTTGTTGCGATCCTTTCCGAAGGATCAATTGGTCAATGCCTTGAGCTATATGGCGATGCCAGCCTTGATCGGCCCCACGGTGGGGCCACTTTTGGGCGGGTGGCTCACCTCGGCTTTTTCATGGCGGTGGATTTTCTACATCAATCTGCCGATCGGTCTCGTCGGGATCGTGCTGGCATTGCGGTATCTCGAAGATTTTCGTCAACCACGCCCACCTGCCTTTGACTTTAAAGGTTTTTTTATCCTCGCCCTGGGGCTTGTCCTGCTCGAGGGGGCGATTGAGTTTTTAGGGCGCGGGGTCGTGTCCGGTTTGGTCGAGGCGGGTCTTTTTGGGGCCGCCTTTTTGATCTTGGCGCTTTATGCGCTTTATGCGCGCGGCCATCCGGCCCCGGCCTTGGATCTCGGGTTCTTTCGGATGCGCTGTTTTTCGATCGCCGTGATCGTCGGCAGTCTGGCACGGATCGGTCTTGGGGCCTTGCCATTCCTGTTGCCCCTGATGCTCCAGGTCGGGTTCGGTCGGACAGCCTTAGGCTCGGGGGCGCTCACCTTCGTCAGCGGTCTTGGGGCCGTGGCGATGAAGAGTGTGGCACCGATGATCCTACGCCGGATGAGTTTTCGCGTTTTGTTGGTTGCAAACGGCCTCTTGGTCGGGGCCGGTGCGGCCGGGCTTGCCACGATTTCGGCGGTGACGCCCGATTGGGTGATCCTGGTCTATCTCTTGACGCTCGGGTTTTTCCGGTCCCTGCAATTTACCATGATCAACGCCCTGTCCTTCGCCGATTTGACCCCCGATCTGATGAGCCGGGGGACCAGTATCACCGCCGTTGCCCAGCAATTATCGTTCAGCCTCGGGGTCGGGTTGGCGGCGGCGGCCCTTTCCATTGCGGCTGTCGGGCGGGACGGCCCGTCGATTGCCGATTTCGATGGGGTCTTGATCGGCGTCGGTGGGGTCATCGCCCTTTCGGGTCTGTGTTTTTTGTGTTTGAAACCCGGCGACGGGGCGGGATTGAGTGCGGGGCGCACGGGCCCGTGATCGGGTTCCGGCTTGACCTGCATCAATGTCGGCACGGTCGTTTTTCCCGATCCTGACCCGGTCTTGGGTCGGAAGGGAATGGGGGGGCGCGATGCAGGTTTTCGATGTCATGACTGAGGCGGTTGTGACGATTTCCCCGGAAATGCCGGCACGGCTTGTCGCCAAATTATTGTTGAAGCACGCGATCAGTGCCGCCCCGGTCGTGGCGGCGGACGGCACCATTCTGGGTATGATCAGCGAAGGCGATCTCTTAGGCGCACGCCCGGAGGCCCCGGACGGTGCGGCGCGCCGCGACTGGTGGCTGGAACTGATCGCCGAAGGGCACGCCATACCGGACGATTTGCGCAAATTCGTCGAAAGCCGGGATCGACCGGCCCGCGATCTGATGGTCTCGCCTGTTGTGACCGTTGACGAACAGGCCACGGTCGAATCGGTTGCCGGTCTCTTGGCCGCCCACCATATCAAGCGCGCACCGGTTTTGCGCGGCACCAAACTGGTCGGCATCGTCAGCCGTGCCGATCTGTTGCGGGCGCTGTCGGGCCAGGCGCTCGCCCGGCCCATGCCGCAAACGGAACCCCGGCCACCCGTGCATTTCCAAACATCGTCCCCGATCAAGGCGGCACCGGGGGCACCCCCGTCTCGTCCTCATTCCGCCGCCGACGGCCCTGTCGTTGCCGCGGATTTTCGCCATTTGATGGACGATTTTCAGCAGAGCAGGCTGCGCGAACGCGCCGCCGTCGCGAAGGCAAAATCGGTCGAACGGGCCGGACGTCTGGCTGAGCTCATCGATCATCACGTCAGCGAAAGCCTCTGGCACGGATTGCTGAACCGGGCCCGCGAAGCGGCGGCGCGTGGCGAGCATGAATCGCTTTTATTGCGCTTTCCAAGCGAATTATGCAGCGATGGCGGGCGGGCGATCAATGTCCCGGAACCGGATTGGCCCCATACCCTGCGCGGCGAGGCGGCAGAGATGTATCGTCATTGGTTGGACGAATTACATCCGTCGGGCTTCGGTCTTTCGGCACGGATTCTGGATTTTCCGGGCGGTATGCCGGGGGATGTCGGGCTTTATCTGACCTGGTAGGCTGGATCTCGGTCCGGTCTTTGGGCGATCTGCCGGATTTATGGCTAGGCGTTGCACCGGCATTCGATTAAAATCCTCCCGTTGTTTCGGTTGGATGATCGTTGGCGATGATGATGGCGCATAAGGGTTCGGTAATGGCGAAACGCCCGGTTGTTTTATGTATTTTGGACGGGTGGGGGTATCTGCCGGATGGGCCGACCAGTTCGATCCGCATGGGTGCTACCCCCCATTGGGATCGTCTGACGGCAGAGGTCCCGATGACGACCTTGATGGCGAGTGCCCTCGATGTCGGGTTGCCGACAGGCCAGATGGGCAATTCCGAAGTCGGGCACATGAATATCGGGGCGGGTCGGGTCGTGATGCAGGAATTGCCGCGCATCGATCAGGCCGTCGCCGATGGCACCTTGGCTGAGAATCCGCGTCTTGCCGCCTTCATCGCGGCCCTGCGCCAAAGCGGCGGTCGCGTCCATCTCATGGGGCTGCTGTCGCCGGGGGGTGTGCATGCGCATCAAGATCATCTCTTGGCGCTTGCCCGGATTTTGTGCGCGGCAGGTCTTACCGTTCTGATCCATGCGTTTACCGATGGGCGCGACACGCCGCCGCGTAGCGGGTTGGATTATCTCGCCACTTTTGAGACGGGGCTGGCCCTGATCGGGCAGGGGGCGGCGATGCCCCCGATCGCCCCCCGGATCGCCCCCCGGATCGCCACGGTGATTGGTCGCTATTATGCCATGGACCGGGATAAACGGTGGGACCGGGTCCACCAGGCCTATCGCGCCATGGTCGCAGGCGACGGGGTGGCGGTCCCGACGGCCCGTGCCGCGATCGAGGCTGCCTATGCGGGCGATCAGGGCGATGAGTTCGTCCCGGCAAGCGTGATTGCCGGTTATGACGGGATGCGCGACGGCGACGGGATTTTGATGGCGAATTTCCGGGCGGACCGGGCGCGGGAAATTCTAAGCGCGCTTGTCGAACCCGAGTTTACCGGATTTGCGCGCGATCGCACCATTGCGTTCGCCGATCGTTTGGGCATGGTCGCCTATAGTGCGGCCCTCAACGAAAGGGTCGGTACCCTCTTCGAACCGGACGGTCTCGAAGACACGTTGGGGGCCGTGGTGGCGGCGGCTGGCCTGAAACAATTGCGCATCGCCGAAACCGAGAAATACGCCCATGTGACTTTTTTCTTCAATGGCGGGCGGGAGGAACCGTTCGTCGGCGAAGAACGCATCCTCGTGCCATCGCCCAAGGTCGCGACCTACGACCTGCAACCCGAGATGTCGGCCTCTGAACTGACCGATCGGTTGGTCGCTGCGATCCAAGGGGGGACGTTCGATCTCATCGTCGTCAATTACGCCAACCCGGATATGGTCGGCCATACCGGCATCATCGCAGCAGCGGTGAAGGCGGTCGAGACGGTGGATGCGTGTCTCGGACGGCTCACGGCGGCGGTGGCGGCGGCGGGCGGTGCCCTGTTAGTGACGGCCGATCACGGCAATGTCGAACAGATGGTCGATCCCGAGACGGGTGAACCGCACACGGCCCACACGATGAATCCCGTACCCTTGATTTTGGCCCATGGTCCGGCGTCGGTGCGGGGGCTTTCACCGGGTAAATTGGCCGATCTTGCCCCGACCGTGTTGGATTTGATGGGGATGGCGGTGCCAAACGCCATGACCGGGCATAGTTTGTTGCGTTCATGACGCGGGTTGGGCGGGGCCCGCGCACCGTCTTTAGGCGGCTGGTCGGTGGGATCGTCATGCTCGCCATGGCGTCGCCTTTTCTCGCGGTGCCGGGCTATGGGGCCGGTCCAAAAGAGCCGCCCGATCCGGTCGGGCGGTTGAAAACCGTCGAACAGCGCCTCGAACAAAGCCGCCAAGAAGAAGACGCCCTAACGAAACGCGCTCAGGATCTGGCAGCCGAAAGTGCCCGGTTGCAGGATGCGGCGATCGGGGCCGCGCGCACCTTACAGGCCAGCGAAGCCGAAGCCAGTGCGACCGAAAGCCAATTGGCGACCTTGGTGCGCACCGAGCAGGAGCGTGCACGCGATCTTCTGGCCCGTCAAGAACGCGAACGGCAGATCTTGATGGCCTTGCAACGCCTGTCCGCCCTGCCCCCCGAGGCCGTGATCGCCGGTCAACAAAACCCGATCGACGCCGCGCGGGCGGGGATCTTGCTGGGCAATCTCGTCCCCCGGATCGAACGGGAAGCGCGCGAGATCGCCCAGGATCTGGCGGCTCTGCGCGAGACCCGGATCGCCCTCGATGCAAAGCGCGACGAGTATAAAAAACGCCTGGCGATCTTGACGCAAGGGCGTCAGCAATTGGCCGATCTCGTCCGCCAAAAACAGCAATTGGCCAATGAGGCGCGCAACAAGGCCGAGGCCACACAGAAAAAGGTGGCTCTGCTGACCGTCGAAGCGGGGGATCTGAAAGACCTGATCGATCGGTTGGAACGCCAGCGCAAGGCCGAAGAAGAGCGTCAACGCAAGGCGGAAGAAGATCGCGTCCGGCGCGAAGCCGAGGACGAGGCAAGACGCCGTACGGCGAAGCTTGCGGAAAGGCCGTCCGAGGCAAAACCCACTCTGAAACCGATCGAAGAAACGCCGCTCGAACGGGCGGCCTTGACCCTACCGCCGCCGCCCAATGCTACCCGGCAGCGCCGGGCCTTGCGGGTGTTCGAACCCGGCAAAACCCCGCTCTTGCGTCCGGTATCGGGCGAGATCATTCGCAAGGTTGGTGAAATGGATGGATTTATTCGCTCGGAGGGTATTACATGGCGAACACGCCCATCGGCTGTCGTCGTGGCCCCGTTCGATGGAAAAGTCGATTACGCCGTGATGAAAGGGTACGGTCAAATCTTGATCATTGTCCATGGCGGTGGCTATTATTCCGTGTTGGCTGGGATTGATCAGATTGATGTGTCGGTCGGTCAGGATGTTTTGGCTGGCGAGCCGCTTGGGTCCATGTCGGGTGATGTCGGCGTCGGTGACGGGACGGGATCACGGGATAAGGGTCAAAGTCTCTATTATGAAATGCGTAAGAGCGATAAGACGATCAACCCGCTGCCGTGGCTCATGGCCCGCGATGAAAGAGTGAGTGGATAATGCGGCGACTTTCTTTTGCGGCGGCTGCCGCACTCCTCGTGTTCTTTGGGCCGTTGCCGGTATTGGCGGAAGGTCCCCAACCGGCAGGCGCCGAATCGGCTGCCAATGCGGATACGTTCAAGGCGTTGGGCCTGTTTAGCGAGGTTTTCAAACGGGTGCGCGGCGATTATGTCGACAGCGTCACGGACGACCAACTGATCGAGGCGGCGGTCAATGGCATGCTGACATCGCTCGACCCTCATTCCAGTTATATGAATGCCAAAAGTTTCAAGGACATGCAGGTCCAGACCCGGGGCGAGTTCGGGGGCCTCGGCCTTGAAGTGCAGCAGCAGGACGGGTTCATCAAAGTCATTGCCCCGATCGACGAGACGCCCAGTGCCAAGGCCGGGATCAAGGCGGGCGATTTGATTCTCGCCATCGACGGCGAATCCCTGGCGAGCTACAGCTTGCAGGAAGCCGTCGACAAGATGCGCGGTGCCGTGGGCACCAATATCAAACTCACCATCAAACGGGATTCCGAAGACCGTCCGTTCGATCTCACGATCACGCGGGCCATCATTAAGATCGTTTCCGTGCGTGGCCGTCTTGAACGCGATACGATCGCCTATCTGCGCATTGCAAGCTTTGCCGAGCAAACCGGCAATGAATTGCGCGCGATGTTCAAGAAGTTGAAGGCCGAAGCCAAGGACAAGATAACGGGGGTCGTTCTCGACCTGCGGTCCAATCCCGGCGGGTTGCTGGATCAGTCTGTGTCCGTGACCGAGGCCTTCATCGATAAGGGGGAGGTCGTGTCGACCCGGGGACGCCGCACGGAAGAGGTCCAACGCTATTCCGCCCATGGCGGCGACATAACCGGCGGTCTGCCGCTGGTCGTTTTGATCGATGGCGGCTCGGCCTCGGCCTCGGAAATCGTTGCCGGTGCGTTGCAGGATCATCATCGGGCCGTTCTGCTCGGAACCCGGTCGTTCGGCAAAGGCTCCGTACAGACGATCGTCCCGTTGCCCGGCAATGGGGCCATGCGACTGACCACGGCCCGCTATTATACCCCCTCCGGTCGGTCGATTCAGGCCAAGGGCATCGATCCCGATATCCTCGTCGAACCGGCCAAGGTCGAACGCCTGAATCTGGGCGAGCGTCTGCGTGAATCCGATCTGCGCGGTGCATTGAAGAACCCGGAAAACCCGGCAAAGCCCGTGCGTGGCGATGCGTCGAAGGATGGGGGCGAGACGGGGACGAAGCCCGCCGATGGGAAACCGGAGGCAAAAGGGGTGGATGGGAAAACCGAAGCCAAGGCGGAACCGGTGAAATTGGAAGATTACCAATTGACCCGTGCCCTTGATTTGTTGAAGGGCATGAGCTTCTTCAAGCAACGGGCATCGGCGGATTGAGGGGTTTGCCGGTTCGATTGCCGGATGCATGGCCCCGAAAATCCGCATCCTGACCGGTGCGGTTTCGGGGTCTCGTCTTGTGGCCCCGTGTAGAATGAGACATCGTGCCGATGACTGACGCGCAGGATGAAACCGACGGGATAGTTCGTGCCAAAGGCTGGTTTGCGTCTATGGCCGGTTTGCTGCCAGACACCGTTCTGACGCGGGTGAACCGTCACCCCCGGGCTGTTGCGGCCTGTGCCGGGTTGGTTGCGGCGGTTTTACTGATCGTCCTCTTCGGCGGCGATGACACAGAGGGTGGTGCGCTTTTGGCCGTGCCACGGGCCGTGCCGCTTGTGGTCGATGCGGCGGGACAGGTGCCTGAACAGCCGCGCGGGGCCGAAACGGCGCGCGGGGCGGTTTTAACCGGCGTCGCCGCCCGAGGGCCGGAACAGGTGGTGCCCGCCCCAGCCC
>DAISJD010000128.1:0-8927 GCA_036821645.1 Aliidongia sp. | reverse complement strand
CCGCCTAGACCGAAGACCGAACAAGAACGCATTGACCCAAAAAGACGCTGGCGTAAGGATGGCCAGGAACAGGGCACGCGTATCCATGACGTATGAATTGCGAAAACAGTGAATCGGTAGAAGATTGATCCAGGGCACCGGTTGACGGAACGCCGTCATCCGGTGCCCTGGATCAATCTTCTATCGATTCACTGTTCCCGTAATTCATACGTCATGGATACGCGTGTCCGGTTCCTGGCCATCCTTACGCCAGCGTCTTTTAGGGTCAATGCGTTCTTGTTCGGTCTTCGGTCTAGGCGGCCTCGCACCTGCATAGCTGCTGCGAGGTCCTACTCGGTTGTGTTGAGCCGCCGATCGGCCTTATCTTGTTTACCATGATGTCCCAAGACGATCCTGAGACAAGTCCTGTAAACCATCATCATCTCGACGCACGCGGCCTGAAATGTCCTTTGCCGGTTCTAAAGGCGCGCAAGGCTCTGCGCCGCATGGCCGTCGGCGAGGTTCTGGCTGTTTCGGTCACGGATCCCGGTGCCCCACAGGATTTTCAGCATTTCTGTTCAACGACTGGCCATGAATGGATTCGATGCGATGATCTTGGCGATTATCATCGTTTATTCCTGCGCTGTCGGACGGTTTCTGTGGCATAGTATTGGCCAGGGCACCGGCTGGTCGGCTTGCCTTGCCCATTGACGGTATCTCGCCCATGTGTCGCCTTTTCCGATCCATGCACTGACCCTATGATGAGCAACACGCCGTCCGACCGGCAAGAGCCCTTCTCTCAGCCGCCACCCCAACGGGACAAGCCGCTCGTGCTGTTGGTTGAGGATGATCCGACCCTGTGGCGGCTTTATATGGCCTATTTGGAACGGGCCGACGTCGATGTCGTGCATGCGGGCTCACTTGCCAAAACCCGAGAAGTTCTTGCCCAAGAGGCGCCGTCGGTCGTCCTGCTCGACCTTATTCTGCCCGACGGTCACGGCCATGACGTGATGCAGATGATCAAGTCGGCCGGGCTCGACGCCCCGGTCATCGTGGTCACCGCTGCCGGTTCCATCAGCATGGCGGTGGAATCCATGCGCCTTGGTGCCTATGATTTTCTGGTGAAGCCTTTCAGTGCCGAACGCCTGCACGTTACCCTGAACAATGCCCTGGAACTGCGCCGCCTGAAACGGATCGAACGCACCCTGGTCAAACCTGAACCTACGGATGGGTTCGAGTCCTTCATCGGTCTTTCCCCGGCGATGCAGGCGGTCTATCGGATCTTACGCGATGCCGCCGCGAGCAAGGCCCCGATTTTCGTCACCGGCGAAAGTGGGACCGGCAAGGAATTGGCCGCCGAAGCGGTTCACCGGCGTAGCCCGCGTCATCGCGGCCCCTTCGTTGCCTTGAATTGTTCGGCCATTCCGCGCGATCTCGTCGAAAGCGAATTGTTCGGTCATGTGAAAGGGGCCTTCACCGGTGCCGTCAGCGCCCGCGAAGGCATCGCGGCCCGCGCCGATGGCGGCACCCTTTTTCTGGACGAATTGGGCGAAATGGATATGCCGCTTCAGGCAAAGCTCCTGCGCTTCATTCAAACCGGGATTTATACCCCAGTCGGCAGCGATCAGGAAAAATCGGTCGATGTCCGTTTCGTCTGTGCAACCAATCGGGATGTCATGCAGGATATCGCCGCCGGCCGGTTCCGCGAAGATCTCTATTATCGCCTGGCCGTCGTCACGATTCAACTCCCCGCCTTGCGCGAACGAGGGAGCGACATCATCCTGATCGCCCGATCGTTCCTCGAACGGTTCGCCGAAGAGGAAGGCAAGAATTTCGACGGATTCAACCCGGAAACCGAACGCCTGCTCCTGGCTTATCCCTGGCCCGGCAATGTGCGGCAATTGATGAATGTGGTGCGCAACGTCGTCGTCCTCAGCAGCGGCGGTGTCGTCACCCCCGATATGTTACCCGCCATCGTCCGCAACGAGGCCCCCCTCGCGACATCCGCGCAGCACCAGACAAAATCCCCGTCGGCCCGTACTGAAATGCGATGGGGGCTACAGACCGCGACGCTGCCCCCCCTATGGGTCATCGAAAAAGAGGCGATCGAACAGGCCTTGGCCCTCTCCGGCGGCAATGTGCCGAAGGCCGCAAACCTGTTGGAAATCGATGCCTCGACCATCTATCGCAAAAAACGGGAGTGGCAGCGGCTCGGTCTCACCTGATCGGCCCATGCCGTTTTACCCCTGCAATCGTCACGCGGGTTAAAAAACCGGCGGTTCGATCCCACTGGCCCGCAATTGGGCCGCCAATAACGCCTTCAGGCGGGCGAGCCCGGCTTCGTCCTGGGCTTCCGCCCGGGCGACCAGAACGTCTTGGGTGTTCGACGCGCGCAATAACCACCAACCATCCGCCGTCTTGACCCGCACCCCGTCGATCGCACTGACCGCCGCCCCTTCTTGTTCGAGCCGGGCCTTCACCTCGGGAATGACAGCAAATTTTCGATCTTCCCGGCAGGCAAAGCGCAATTCCGGGGTATTGACCGCCGTCGGCAACTGGTCGCGCATCGCATCGATCGTCTGGGCTGCACGCCCTAAAATCCCTAACAAGCGCACCGCCGCATAAAGCGCATCGTCGAACCCATACCACCGATCAGCAAAGAAGATATGCCCACTCATTTCACCGGCAAGCGGGGCCCCCACCTCGGCCATCTTGGTTTTGATCAGAGAATGTCCTGTGCGCCACATCAAAGGAGCACCCCCCATCCGCGCGATTTCATCGAACAGAACCTGCGACGCCTTCACGTCGGCAATGATCGTAGCACCGGGATTGGCCGCCAAGACATCGCGGGCCAAAATCACCATCAACTGATCGCCCCACAGGATACGCCCGGCCCCATCGACCACGCCGATCCGGTCCCCATCGCCGTCAAAGGCAATGCCAAGATCGGCCTTGTGGGCCGCGACCGCCGCTTGCAACTGGATCAGGTTATGGGGTTCGGTCGGATCGGGATGATGGGCGGGAAAGGTGCCGTCAATCGTGGCGTTCAACAGATGGTGCGTCCCCGGCAGGTGCCGCACCAAATCGCCGAGCACGTCCCCCGTGGCACCATTGCCGCAATCCCAAACCACGCAGAGGCCGCGCGTCCCGTCGAAATCCTGGGCAAGGCGTGCGACATAGGCCGCGCGCAGGTCAAGCGATCGCTCTCCCCCTTGCCCGGACGTCCAATCCCCGGCGGCGGCCATGGCGCCTAAGGTTCTGATATCGGCCCCAAAGAAGGATCGTTTGCCGATCATCATCTTAAAGCCGTTATAATCCGGCGGATTGTGCGAGCCGGTAATTTCAATGCCGCCATCGACGCCTTGGGTCACGACGGCGTAATACAGCATCGGGGTCGGGCCGAGCCCAATGCGCACGACCGTGATCCCGGCATCGCGCAAACCTTGAACCAAAGCGGACTCAAGAGCAGGCGACGAGAGCCGCCCGTCATAGCCGACAGCGGCCGACGACCCGCCCGCCCGCACCAGAATGGTGCCAAATGTCCGACCAATGGCATAAGCATCCTGGAGGCTCAGGGTCTTGCCCACGATCCCGCGAATATCGTATTCGCGCAAGATGGTCGGATCGAACGTGTGGTGGGTGATGCCGCCGAATTCCGTCATGATAGAGTCTGCCTTTAAAAAGCGTGATCTTAAAGCAATCGGCTCAACACAGCGCGCAAGGCCGGGGCAACGTCGGGCCGGGCCAGCGCGAAAGCCAAATTCGCTTCCAAAAATCCAATCTTATCGCCGCAATCGTACCGCTTACCGGCAAAGCGCAGCCCATGGAAAGGCTGGGTTCCAATTAACTGCACCATGCCGTCGGTCAATTGAATCTCGCCCCCGGCCCCTTTCGGTGTGCGGGCCAGATGGTCGAACACGTCCGGCTGCAAGACATAGCGCCCGATGATCGACAAGGTCGACGGCGCCTCGGCGGGAGATGGTTTTTCCACCAACCCCTTTACAGTGACCAACCGGCCATCGTCGCTGTCGATATCCAAAATGCCATACCGTGCGGTCTGGTCGCGCGGCACGTCGACCACAGCCACAACATTGCCACCCGTAGCCTGATGCACGTCCAACAATTGCCCGATGCACGGTTGTTCTGAGAGGACCATATCATCGGGCAGGATCACGGCAAACGGTTCGTCGCCGACGAGATGGCGCGCCGTAAGCACGGCATGCCCGAGGCCGAGCGGCCGCTGCTGACGCACGCTCGCCACTTGGCCCGGTGCCGGCAGCCACGATTCAAGAGTCGCCAATTGGTCGAGTTTGCCACGGGCGCGCAGGGTTTCCTGCAATTCGAAGGCGAGATCGAAATGATCTTCGAGGGCGGTCTTGCCACGCCCGGTGACAAAGATGAATTCTTCGATCCCGGCGGCACGCGCCTCTTCCAAGGCATATTGGATCACGGGCTTGTCGACCACGGTCAACATTTCTTTCGGGACAGATTTCGTCGCCGGCAGAAACCGGGTCCCAAGCCCCGCAACCGGAAACACCGCTTTGCGCACGCGCTTTGCCATCACCACATCCTTGAGCAAACGAAAGAAGCCCACCCTTGGCATAACGGACCGCAGGTCAGGCTTCTTCCCATGAATAGGCTCAAAGTCAGAGTGTTTTTAGCCTGCGATACCGGATGCCCCCCTTGCATCGGGTGCACGGCAGACAAACCCGACGATCGGACCACAACCCAATATAGTATTCTTAGAGGGCGCGCACCCAAATCGCCGTATCGTGAAACACGGCCCCTGCCCCGGGCAGACCCGCGTCGGCGCTGGTGAGGCTGTTGATACCGATCCCTTCTTCAAAGGCGGCATTGGGCCAAATCCCTTCGACCACCACGACCCCCTCTTGCACCCCGTCAAAGGCCCTCGCATGGACGACGACACTCGCCCGTTCATGGCCGAGACGCACCCGCTCGCCATCGGCAACGCCGATCCGCGCCAAGGCCGCCGGATGGATCAAGGCGGTCGGACGGCCTTCGCGCGCCCGGCTCGACGGGGTTTCGGTAAAACTCGAATTCAAAAACGACCGCGCGGGGGCCGTGACCAGACGAAACGGCTTGTCTGCGGTCGCCCGGTCGATCACGTCATTATGATCGGGCAAAGCCGACAAGCGCCCCCCATCCGGGCCGAGCGCCGACCAATCGGCCTTGAAATGAAATTTCTTGTCGGCATGACCGAACCCGTCGAGAAAATGCATGGTCTCGAACGGCAAGGCCCGGTCCAGACCGTTTTCATCCGTAAAGGCCGCGATCGGCGGCAGGCCGGTATCTTTGAGACAGGCCTCGATCAAGTCCACCGCCCGCAGGCGAAATCCTTCATGACAGTCGGCCACCCCGAGCCGCTTTGCCAATTCGGCGATCACCCAATGATTTTCCCTGGCCTCGGCGTAGGGTTCGACCACACGCCGGGCGATTTGCAAAACGGTATGGCCGGAACCCGTATAGATGTCGTCATGTTCCAAAAATGTGGTCGCCGGCAACACGATATCGGCCATCGCCGCCGTTTCGGTCATAAACTGCTCGTGCACGGCGACAAACAGGTCCGGCCGGGCAAAGCCAGCCTTGACCAAGCCCGTTTCCGGGGCCACGACCATCGGGTTGGTATTTTGAATGAAGAGGGCCGTGACCGGCACCCCACCTTTGAGGGCGGTGGCATCCCCGGTCAAGATCCGGCCGATTTTCGACTGATCGAGGGCACGGATCCTCATATCCGCGCGATCGGTCCCGGAAATCATCTTTTTGTCGAGGCTGTAAAGCGCACTCGATCCGTAAAGCGCGCCACCGCCCTCAACGGCCCAGGCTCCGGTCACGGCGGGCAAACAGGATGCAGCATGCATTTGCGCCGCCCCGTTGCGGCTGCGGGTAAAGCCATAGCCAAGGCGCAAGAAACTGCGCTTCGTCCGCCCATAGAGCCTAGCAAAGGCAACAATCTCATCGACGCTGAGGCCGGTGATCGCCGCCGCCCAGGCGGGGGTACGGGTGCGCAGATGGGCCTCAAGCTCGGCCGGAACGTCGGTATAGCGGGCGAGATAATCCCGATCGGCATAATTCTCGGCAAACAGGACATGCATCACGGCACAGGCCAGGGCCCCGTCGGTGCCGGGCCGCAGCATCAGGTGATGGTCCGCCTGTTCCGCCGTCGGCGTACGATAGGGATCGATCACGACCAGCTTCGCCCCGCGCGTCTTACGGGCCTTCGCGATATGGGCCATCAAATTGACCTGGGTCGACACGGGATTGCCGCCCCAGACCACGATGAGATCGGCCAAAGCCGCCTCCCGGCTGTCGATCCCGCGCTTCACCCCCGCACCGGCCAACCATCCGGCATCAGAGAGCGCCACGCAGATCGTCGAATCCTGGCGCGACCAGCCCATGACATGACGCAGACGCTCGATCCCGTCGCGTTGCACATGGCCCATCGTCCCGGCATAGAAATAGGGCCACACGGTTTCAAGCCCATGGCGCCGGGCGGCATCGCGCAAACCGTCGGCCACGCGATCCAACGCCTCGTCCCAGCCGATCGCGCGAAATGCCGCCAAGCCAACGCCCTTGTCGCCAACCCGCAAGAGGGGCTGGGCCAAGCGATCTGGATGATGTTGCCGTTCGGCATAGCGGGCAACCTTGGCGCAGATCACACCGGCCGTATAGCCGTCGCTGCGCCCGCCATGGATCCGGCCGATCGTGCGTTCATCCAATCGTTCGACCGTGAGCGTGCAGGTGCTGGGACAATCATGGGGGCAAACGGACGTCACGCGATCGAGGGGCATGGGGTGGTTCCTGAAGGGGGCAGAACGACGCGATAATCAATAATCCCGCCCGATATGCCCCATCAAGCGGCATTGCACTCACAGCGGCTGCGCGCCTTATGCACGGCCCGTGGCACGGCCCGTGGCACAGCCCTTCAGACAAGGCTTCTGGCTGTAAAATCATCGTCTACAATTGAATGTGATCGAAAATCATACCGAATTAACAGAGTTTTTACGAAACAACGTCACTGTCTGGCGCAATTTGTAAAAGTCTTCTCAAAATGAAAAGACAAGACCACGCCTTAGTCAACCTTGAAGTAAAGGAATCGGCGCATGAAAGCCATCTCTAATATGAGAATTTTTACAAAACTAATATTTTGTGGTTTTATTTTATTATTTTCTTCAATTGTGAGTTTGGTGATCTCTTTATCGGCATTATCTTCAAATGCAAGTCTCAGCAACAATGTTTTGAGTCTTGTGACAGACCGCCAGAAAGTGATCAACGAAACCTCGCGCACGATCTTGACCGTGATCAGCGAGGACGATCATGTCGTGATTGCCCAAACCCCGGAAACCAGAGAAAAAGCCCTGAAAGAATTCACGGACAATTTGGCGGCCTCTCGAAAGGGGTTGGACCAATTGTCCAAACTGGATCAAAATCCCCAACACCGTGCCCTGATCGAAGAAGTCCGCCAAGCCTTGAACGGGTTTGAAGCCGCTGATCGCCGGGCCTTCAAGCTTGTTCAAGAAGGCAAAGAAGAACAAGCCAAAGAAATTCTCGACAAAGAATCAAGCAAGTTCAGCGATGCAGCTCTACAGAAAATCAATAAAATTGTCGAATTTAACGATATAGAAGTCAGTCAAGCAAAAGAAAAAATTATCATTGATGCAAATAATGCCTTCTATACGGTTCTTGCCGTCGGCATCATTGGGTTTTCATTTGGTTTTGGTCTCTTATCGTTGATTTCCTATAATCAAATTGCCAAGCCTTTGGGACAAGTGACCGCAAATATCAGTGCCCTTGCCGAGGGTCATCTGGCCGTCGCCAGCATCCATGACGATAAACGAGACGAAGTCGGCGACTTGGCCCGCGCGCTCGGCCGCCTCAAGGATCACATGGTGACGGCCAAGAACACGGAAGAACGGGCAAAACAAGAAGAACGGGAAAAACTGGCCCGCGTCGGCGAGATCATCGAACTCAATCGCCATTTCGATCAAACCGTGCGCGCGGCCTTGAGCGAACTTTCGGATGCATCGGGCAAGCTGCACGAAACCGCCTCGGGCATGACGGAAAACGCCTCGACCGCCAGCAAGCAAGCAGGGGCCGTTGCCGCCGCCGCCGATCAGGCGACCCAAAATATGCATTCCGTCTCCGCCGCCACCGAACAACTGACCGCCTCGATCCAGGAAATTTCCCGTCAGGTCGGCCAATCGACCGAAATCGCTGGCGAAGCCGTGTCCGAGGCGCGCAATACCGGCATCACCGTGCGCAGCCTCGCCGAAGCCGCACAAAAAATCGGCGATGTGGTGAAATTGATCAACGACATCGCCAGTCAGACCAATCTCTTGGCCTTGAACGCCACGATCGAAGCGGCGCGCGCGGGCGAGGCCGGCAAAGGCTTCGCCGTGGTCGCAAGCGAAGTGAAGAATCTGGCCGCCCAAACCGGACGCGCCACCGAAGAGATCGCCGCCCAGGTGACCAGCATGCAAGGGGCGACCCGCGATGCCGTCAGTGCGATTGAGAGCATTTCAGGCACGATCGGCCGCATGAACGAAATCGCCAACACCATCGCCATGGCCATGGACGAACAGAAATCCGCCACCCTCGAAATCGCCCGCAATATCCAACAGGCGGCCCAGGGCAATGCGGAAGTATCGCAAACCATCACGGGCGTCCAGCAAACCGCCGACGATACCGGCATGGCCGCCGTGGATGTCCTGGGGGCTGCCGAAAAGCTGGCCAGCCAAACCGAACATCTGAAGGGCACGGTCGGCACGTTCCTGGCCAAGATCGCGGCGGGGGGAGGGGGGTTCTAGCCCCCCACCCCCCCCGTTTCACCACCCGCACCGGCGAGGGTGGGGAAACCTCTCTCTTTTACACATCTGACGCCGCCGGCGGTATGCAGAGGGGGGGAATACGGGGGTGGCGGGACAGTCAAA
>DAISJD010000127.1:0-8958 GCA_036821645.1 Aliidongia sp. | reverse complement strand
GGTGCCCGGTATGGATAGAGGGGCCGGGGTCTCAGGCGATCCTTCTTCGCCATAACCGACCGAACCGACGCCCAGTGCTGCGATCAGCGTAACCGCCAGGCAGAGATGGCCCAATCCCTTGATCTGATCCCGCATCGCCCTACCCCTCCACCAACGCCTTGGTTGGCCCTATCCGTGAACGCAGTTTAGCCAGAAGATCTTAACCGATACCCAACCGATCCGCTTTCTGTATAAAATCGCCCGCGCGCTTTGCCCGATAGTGAATGGATGACCCATGACGATCCCCCTCACGCCCGATGCGGTTTCATCGCAAGAGGATCTGACGCCCGAGCCACGGCTTTTTCAGGCGGACGGTCCTTGGACCGAGGAACGCGTGCGTCGGGCTGCGTGCGATCTCGATGCCAAGATCGTCTCGCTCGCAGCGGGTCTGGTGCGGATTGCGGCTTGGCGCCAGGCGGGTTTGCGCGTTGGCTTTACCAATGGCTGTTTCGACTTGCTGCATCCAGGCCATGTCCGGCTTTTGGCGGCAGCGCGCGCCCAGTGCGACCGGCTGGTGGTCGGGCTCAATACCGATCGATCGATCAAACGGCTCAAAGGGCCCGAACGCCCCATTCAAGACGAAACGGCGCGGGCAACCGTGATGGCCGCGATCGGGGCCGTCGATCTCGTCATCCTGTTCGCGGCGGACACACCGATCGATCTCATTACCGCCATCGTGCCGGATGTTCTGATCAAAGGGGCCGATTATACCGTCGACACTGTGGTCGGTGCCGACATCGTCATGCGCCATGGCGGCAAAATCGCCCTCATCCCCCTTGAACCGGGCCAGAGCACGACCCGGATCATCGCGCGGAGCCGCCCCGCCCATCCCCAAGCTTCGCCCGATGCCGCCGCTTGGCGCGCCTATCTCACGTCCCTTGCCGATCATTGGCGGCAGGTGGGATTGACCGACGGGGGGCATGGGGTCGTCGAACGGCTGGACCCGCTGGGGCAGCCGCTGGATCTTCCCTATCGCAGGCTCACCGCCCATGCCCGTCAGGTCTTCTTGTTCGCCAAGGCGGGCGACCTCTTGGCACGCGCGGATTTCTTGGCCCATGGCACCCGCCTGTTGGCAGCACTGCTCACTCAGTTCGCCGACCATGATCGAGGGGGGTTTTTCTTTAAAATCGACCGACACGGTGCCATCATCGACGAGAGTAAAGATCTCTATGCCCATAGCTTCGTTCTCTTGGCCTTAGCCGAGGGCGCGCGGGTCTTGGGATGCGGCGATGCGCATGACCGGGCGATCCGTCTCGATCGGTTGCTGGTCGAAAAACTATCTCTGCCGGAAGGCGGACTTACCCCGCGCGCGGCGGCCGATTGGGGCGGCGGTGTGCGGTGTCTCGAACAAAATCCCCACATGCATCTTCTCGAAGCCTATCTCGCCCTGGAATCCGTCAATCAAGATACCTATTGGGCGGAACGGGCGGATGCCATGGTGAGGTTGTTTTATGACAGGCTCTATGACCCGATCCTTGGGTGTGTCGGGGAATATTTTACCCCGGACGGCCGACCCGACCCCATCAACGGCGATCCGTTAGAGCCCGGTCATCAGTATGAATGGGCCTTTCTGTTGCAAACCCACGCCGCCCGACGGGGCCTCCCATTGCCGGATGCGGTCCATCGCCTGCATCGTTTTGCCGACCGGTATCGCGGCGATGTCGGCATCGTGGATCAGATCGACCGCACCGGCACGGTTTTACGAGCGACGAAACGGATATGGCCGGTCACGGAATGCCTACGCGCCAAAATCGCGCTCTATCGACAAACGGGCGACGCCGCCTATCGCCAAGAAGCCCAGGACTGGGCCCTGTTCCTCTGGACGCATTACCTGCAGGCGGGGGGATTCTGGTCCGAGCATCTCGATGCCGCCCTTACCCCGATCGATCGGGCGATGCCGGCAACGACCCCCTACCATTTGATCGGGGCAGTCGAGGCCCTGCTCATGGGCGAGGCACCGGTTGTTCAATTATAAGTGGATTGAACCAAATAAATTCAAATAATAGGCGACCAGAAACAGCATGACGGTCGTCAGGATAAACGACAAGCCAATTTTGAGCCGCCAATTCTGGCCTTTATGCTTTTTGCCGAGTGCCGATTCTTCGCGAATTTTCTTGCGACGCGCGGCGGCTTCTCGCAGTCTGACGTCCTGCTGTCGTTCCGCCTTGCCGTCTTCGGCGCGCGAGCGACGGAACACGGTGTTGGTACTGATGAGATGCGTTGCCGGATCCATGGCATTGCGGGCAACGCGAACGGCTTCGGGCTGGCGTTTCGACTGGAACAGACGCACTGCCTCGCTTTCGGCAAGGGTCTGCTCGTCGAAGGCCGCCTCAGTGATCCATTTGCCGTTCAACAATGTCTGCACCTCAAACCCGAGTGCGGCATCGGACCGGCTGGCACGCTCAACCATGGGCATCCCCATCGACACGAATGCTGTTGGCCCCCAAAACAAACGCATCCACTGCCATATCATCGCTAGATAGCGGCAGCGCCGTCGCCCGATAACGCACCAATCCTTGAATCAAAACGGCCTCCCCGCCGCGACTGACGGGGACGCGCAGGCGAATGGCCTCAGCCAAAAGGGGCATGGCTTCGGCGAACAAGGTCCCGCGCGGCACATCCCAGATGGCACGCCCCACCATCAAACCGCGCCGGGGGTCGAACTCGGACCCGATATCCACGACGATCGTATGGTCGGTTTCGATATCCCGCTTCAAGAAGGCGCAATAATTCCAATCTTTGCCAAAGACCAAGGGTGAAAAATCGGCCGGATGCGGCATGTGCCGCGCACCGCGCACATTCTGCCACCGTTCCATGAGGCGGACGACAAGCCGCCGTTCGGTCGACATGACCTCCTGATTACCGCCCAACCACCCGAACTCCGCGCGCTGTTCCATTGCCGATCCACTAATTTTTGCCCGACGCCGCCCGGACCGTTTCGGCACGCACCGACATCTTTCCGGCACGAGGGCGATTATAAAGGCGAAGTGGGTTTGCAAACAACTGAAACACGCAGTTTCAGCAAAACCCAGCCGGTAGATGCAGAGATATCACCCGAAAGATCGATCGAACGCGATCTAGGCGCGCACACAGGATCATGATAAAATCGTCTCGCGCGCTAGGCTTCGATCGGGTTAATCCGCACCGGGTTGCGTCTCGTCTTTGGCGGATCACACGCCATTCCACCCCATAAGGATGTTTTTCATGGCGATACAATGGTCGCTTGCAGCACTCGTCACCGCCCTTGGGTTTTCTACTGCCGCACTCGCCGCCGATGGCGGTGTGATCACGCAAAAGACCGTCTCGCTCGCCCTTGCCCGCGACATGGCGGAAACGGCCTATGATTCCTGTGTCAAAGCCGGTTTCAAAGTATCCGTCACCGTCGTCGATCGGTCCGGCGAGACGATCGTCGCCTATCGCGGCGACGGCAGTGGCCCCCATACCCTGGAAAATAGCCGACGCAAAGCCTATACGGCGCGGACATTCGGCCTGCCCACCAGTGAATACGCCACCCAACTGGCAACGAACCAAGCCCGGGTCGCGGCACAATTCCTACCGAACGTCATCGCCATCGGCGGCGGCCTGCCGATCAAGGTCGGCACCGAGGTGATTGCGGGCATCGGCGTTTCCGGCGCACCGGGGGCCGATAAAGACGAGGCGTGTGTTAAGGCCGCCCTGGATAAAGTCGCCGATCAGTTGAAATAACCGGCCAAGCACAAGTGCCTGGGCGATTTTACCAGGGATCGCCCAGGCCGCCTGAAACCAAGATCAGTACCGACCCCGGAACCCATTGTGGCAGCCGATGCAATTGTCGGTACCGATTTTATCCAATTGCGCCAACACGCCAGCCCGGTCGTTACCGGCAACGAGTTGCATCATTTTTTCACTGTTGGTTTTAAACGACTCGATCTGGGCCTTAAACCCTGCCGCATCGCTGAACACCTTATCGGTTGCCCCCGTCTTGGTCGGAAAATCCGCCTGACCCGATCCTGCAATGAAAAGATCGGGCATCACGCGGGCGTAATCGAACAATTCCTTCGCCGCCGTCTCGGCCCCTTTCGGCAAACCTTCGCCCATTCCAAACAATTTCAGGGCGCGCAGGCGAGGACCCATTTGCTTCATCATGTCCTGACGCTGCACGATTTGACGCGGCGTGTCTGCTGCAAAGACGGTGCCCACGGCCAAGAACGTCACCGCCGCCATCATCGACATCAACCAAACCCTGCGCATTGCGCTCTCCCCCGCTGAGCCCACACCAAGAGCGAAGGTTTATACCAGAGAAAGTCGCAACTAAACAGAATCATTCAATCCCCCTCGGAATGACAATTTGAAGCGCGCCGCGCGGCAGCATATTATAAATGTTTTTATTATTTATCTTTTTAAAAAAATACAATAATATTATTTATTGAAATATCAAAAATTAAATTCAATAAAAATACAAATAAATTTATAATGAAATTTAAAAAATATAATCATATTCATTAAATTATTTTTGTATTTAGTATTTTTTCATTTAAGAACATAAAATTGAACCTTTATGTATGATTATTATAAATGCGTTAACTTTAATTAAATATAGTGAATAATAAATTAATTTTTTTACAACTAAAAAATACTACTGTCTGATGCAAGAATGATGGTTTTAATCTCAACCTGTTTTTAATAAGAAACGCATCAAATGATTTTTGTGAGTCATCGGCATCTCAATAACAGAAGTGTTTTCTCATATTTGATAAAGCACTTCCCAATTTCAATAAAAAGCACTCTTTTTCAGAAAAGGTGGAGCACCCCATCATGACAGAAGCAGCAGAACCCGTCTGGCGGCAACGCGGCGAACCTGACCCGGTCGATGTCCATGTCGGCAATCGCATTCGGATGCGCCGCATTCTTCTGGGCAAAAGCCAAGAAGTCGTTGCCGCCCATCTCGGCGTCAGTTTTCAGCAACTCCAGAAATACGAGAGTGGCGCCAACCGGGTCAGTGCCAGCCGCCTCTTCGATCTTGCCCATATACTCATGTCGCCGATCTCGTATTTCTTCGACGATATCAGCCGCGACTTACCGATTTCCCAAGACGAAAACATTGCGGGCGACGGTCCCGCGGAATCCGTGCTCAATAATCGCATGACCCTCGATCTCATTCGCGATTTTTACCGGATTACCTCGCCGCAGCAGCAACGCTGCCTGTTGGAGCTTGTACGCACCATGGCCGATGCAAGCGAAGAGCAGGCAGCAGCTTCGCCGGATCATCAGATCGTGGCCCCCGTCCGCATGATGAATAGCCGCGAACGCAGGCAAACCTTCGCCCGCCAACGCCTTGAGGCCGCCAACAAAGCCAGTTGATCGCCCCTTCCCGACGGGGGGGGTGCCGGATTGCCCCCTGTCGGGCATCTTGCACCCCCCGGGATCTCGTGAGCGCACTGCGCTAAAAATCGCTGCCCGCAACCAACAAGGAAACGAGCCGTTCGCACCCAAGAGCGTCATCGGCACAAAAGCGATCTTTATGGGGACTGTCGAGATCCAACACACCGATCACATGCCCCGCACGGATCATCGGGACGACCAGTTCCGAACGCGATGCCGCATCGCAGGCAATATGGCCCGGAAATTCATGCACATCCGGCACCAGGATGGTTTGTTTTTCAGCAACCGCCGTGCCGCACACGCCCCGGCCGACGGCGATACGCACGCAGGCGGGTTTTCCCTGAAACGGCCCCAAAACCAAACCATCATCGACCCGGCGATAGAAACCGGCCCAATTCAACCCATCGAGGCTATTGAACAGGAGGGCGGCCATGTTCGCCATATTCGCGATCGGGTCCCGTTCGCCTGCCAAAAGTCCCTGGAACGCCTCGGACAATTCCTGATAGCGTTCGGCGACATTGGCGGCCAGGGACGGTTTTTCCTGAAACATGGCGATCCTCAATCAAGCGTACTGTTGCGGGTGCGCAGCAGGCGCGCCTTGTCGCGCTGCCAATCGCGTTCTTTTTCCGCTTCGCGTTTGTCGGCCTTGCGCTTGCCGCGGGCAAGGCCGATTTCGATCTTGGCCCGCCCCCGGTTGTTGAAGTAAATCGACAAGGGGATGAGGGCAACGCCCTCACGCTTGCATAACCCCATCAACTTGTTGATTTCCTTGGTATGAAGCAACAATTTGCGCGGTCGGCGCGGTTCATGGTTCATCTTGTCGCTGGCCATCCCATATTCCGGGACGAAGCAATTGATCAACCATAATTCCCCATTTTCTTCCCGGGCATAGGCCTCGGCAATCGAAGCCTGACCAAGGCGCAGGGATTTCACCTCGGTCCCGAACAAGACGATGCCCGCTTCGATCACCTCATCGATGAAGTAATCATGCCGCGCCTTGCGGTTTTGTGAGACGAATTTATCGGTCGGTCGCAACGCCATGCTTTGGATCAGCCTAGTTTTCGAGAATCCCGGCATCCGCCAGGGCCCGCTCCACCCGGCTCTGTGCCGACGACGACAAGGGGGCAAGGGGCAAGCGGACATCGGCGGACATCCGCCCCATGCGGTGCAAGGCCCATTTCACCGGGACCGGGTTGGTTTCGACGAAGAGCGCGTCGCTCAACGGCGCAAGGCGCAGGTTCAACGCATCGACCGTTGCAAGATCGCGGGCCCGCCACGCATCCTGCATCGCCGCCGCAAGACGCGGGGCCACGTTCGAGGTAACAGAAATACAGCCATGGCCGCCCTGAGCCAGGAACGGCACGGCGGTAATATCTTCGCCGGAAAATTGGATGAAATCGGATCCAGCCGCAACCCGGGTGCGCAGAGGCCGGGCGAGATCGGCCGTCGCGTCCTTGACGCCCCGGATCCGGGGCAATTCGGCCAATCGGCGCATCGTATCGACGCTCATATCGACACTGCTGCGCGAAGGGACGTTATAGATGAAGATCGGCAAGTCGCTCGCATCATGAATGGCGCGATAATGCCGATAAAGCCCCTCTTGGGTCGGACGATTGTAATAAGGACAAACGACCAGGGCCGCATCGGCCCCGGCGGCCTCGGCATGACGGGTGAGGGCAATCGCCTCTTCGGTCGAATTCGATCCGGTTCCGGCCATCACCGGGACCCGTCCCCTGGCAACCTCGATACAGGCCTCGACCACGCGGCGATGTTCTTCGTGACTGAGCGTCGGCGACTCGCCCGTCGTCCCGCAAGGAACCACGCCATGAGAGCCTTCATCGATCTGCCAAGCCACGAAATCTTGAAAGGCCTTGAGATCAAGGGTCCCGTCCTTAAAGGGAGTGACAAGGGCGGTAAAGGAACCATGAAACGACATCGGACCTGTTTCCTCGGATAAAGACGGGAACGAGCGAGAAGGGATAGGCATCGGGGCGCACGGCACCAACCTTGCGGCGGCCACGGTATTTCTCAATAAACCACTGCCCGCAGACAAGCGCCAGTGCAGAAATCAGGTAAAAGGGTGGGTTGCGCTGCACGCCGCTTGTTGACGACCGCGCAGGCGGGTACATTAGCCGCGATTTTGCGGGGTGTTTCAAGATGATCGTGATCCGGGACAAGACGCATGACACAAAGGCCGATCGGACCCCTGGGTCCCCGTCGTGCGAATATCGGGGGGTTTCGCGGTGACCGGCAATCGCACTAGGACGGGGGCGGCGGCCCTCCTCGCCTTCCTCATGGCCGCACAAGCAGCCGATGCCGCCGATCATACCGATCGCAAGGCCCCGGCCAAATCCGCCACAAAGACGACGGCGACCAAGGCGGCCGCCCCGCCTATCGTCGCCAAGGTCGCCAAACCATCCCCAGCCCTCACCCAGATTGCAGGCGTCGCCCCGCCGCTTGGCCCCCAAGATCTGCAAACCTTTCGCGAGGCCGTACGCCTGACGGAATCGGGATCCTGGAGCCGCGCCCAAAATCTGGCGGAATCGATCAAGGACCCCCTGGCCGCCCGGATCATCCGTTGGATGGATCTCGTGCGTCCGGGCGGCGGCCATGATTTCACCGAAGAGGCCGCCTTCATCACCGCCAATCCCGACTGGCCGCAGCAGGGCACCTTGAAGGTGCGGGCCGAAGCCTCGATCACCACAGTCAGCGACGAGATCCTGCGCCCCTGGTTCGAGGGGCATAAACCCGTCACCCCGCTCGCGAAACTGCGCGCAGCCGATCTGCTCGTCACGGCGGGGCGCGCGGACGAGGCCGCACGCGCCGTTCGCGACGTCTGGATCAACGACGATTTCGGCGGCGGCGACGAACGCACCATCCTTGCGCGCTATGACGGGATCATCCGCCCCGAGGATCATCTCAGTCGGCTCGACCGCCTCGTCTGGGAGGCGAAGGCCGAGGATGCGCAGCGGATGTACGATCTCGTCCCCGCCGACTGGAAGGCGCTGGCCGAAGCGCGTCTCAAGCTGAATGCGGGGGTGAAGACGCCCGACGCCGCCCTCGATCGGGTGCCCACGAGCGTGCGCGACGATCCGGGCCTCGCCTATGAACGCATGCGTTGGTATCGCAAACACGATATGGAGAATGAGGCCGTTCAGATCCTGGAACGGACCAATAATCTGGGGCGCCCGGAAATCTGGTGGCCGGATCGTCAGATCTTGGTGCGCAAGCTCTTGCAAAACGATCCGGCGCGCGCCTATCGGATCGTCGCCAATCATCAACTGAAAGACCCGTCCCTCGTCACCGATGCCGAATTTCTGGCCGGTTGGCTTGCCTTGCGGTTTCTGAAGGAACCGGCGAAGGCGCTCGCCCATTTCACCCGGCTTGAATCGGTCGCAAAACTGCCGCTGACCCAGGCGCGCGGCGGTTATTGGCTGGGCCGAACCTATGAAGCGCTGGGCAATCGCGACCAAGCCGTCAGCTGGTACACCAAGGCATCGCGCCATTTTACGACCTATTACGGCCAATTGGCGAGTGCGGAACCGGGGGTTCCCCCCC
>DAISJD010000126.1:0-9076 GCA_036821645.1 Aliidongia sp. | reverse complement strand
TCCAAAGGCGAACCAACAGGGCCTGATCCTCAGCGATCCCATCCGCCCCACCCACCCTGATCCGGCGGGCGGCACGGGTGAATAGGGTCGCCAACCCACGCCGCAGGACCACACGCGGTTTGTCCCCCGTCGCAAGCGTAACCGACACCGTGATCACGGTCGGCACGAACACGATCACCCACAACCACAGGATCAAATGGGTCAGAATTTCAAGATCCGGTACGACGTCGCGCAGGGTTTGCGACAAAACCAGAATGAAGCCCATCAGAAACACAATCGGGCCAAGGGTGGTCACACGCGTCAAATACAGGGTCCCATAGCACACGACCGCCATCATCGGTATGCGCAAAGCGGGTTCACCCGCGTCTACCGCATAAAAAAGCAGCGACGCCGTGGCGGCCACCGTGATCACCACCATCGCCACAAGCCCCATCAGCACCGTGCTGATCGTTTCCTGCTGGGCGACCAAAAAAACCAGATAGGCCACGTAAGCCGGTAAGGGAATTTGATACAGCATGGCGATCACGACCACGATGGTCGCACTAACCCCGATCCGCAGAACATTGGCAAACCGTCCGGGTGCGGGCGCCAGTTCTGCACGGACTTGGTGGCAGAGTTGATCGCAGAACCCCCTCAATCCAGCGTGTGCGGCCCCCATGCTATGGCCGTGCCGCGTGATGAACGACCAACGAGACGGTGGCCCCCACCCGCATCGCCGCAGGCGGCGGCGCATCGAGATGGACGCGAACCGGGAACCGTTGGGCGACGATCACCCAATTCAGAGTCCGCCCCACGGTCGGCAAATAGGGCCCCGGCCCATCTTCCGGCCGAATGCCGCGGCCCAGGCTTTCGACATGACCTTGGATCGGATGATTGTCGTCGCTGAGCAGCCATACGGTGACGGGATCGCCCGGGGCGATGCGCGGCAATTCCGTTTCCCGAAAATTGCCGACGGCATACCAATCACGGGTTTTAATAAGACTAAAGAGCGGCTGACCGGCCACCGCATAAGCCCCTTCGGCTCGATCCAAACCCACGATCAGCCCATCGAATGGGGCCGTGATCTTGGTATTGCGCAGATCCCGTTCGGCCAAGGCAAGACGCGCCTCGGCACTTTCCAACTGGGCCAGCAGGCTTTCCGTATCGCCAACCGACTGGCGCGCCTGCCGAGCCTGCTGGGTTGCGGCCAAGAGGGCGGCATCGGCGGCTTTTTCATTGGTTTTGGCTTCTGCCACCTGTTGTTCCGTGACATATCCCTTGTCCAGCAAGGGCATAATGCGGTTCAGCGTATCATGGGCCAAACTGCGCTGCGCCTCGGCCCGTTGAATCTGGGTCTGGGCCGCATCGGCACCGCTCGCCTGGGCGGCGACTTGCCGGGTTGTCAGGGCCAGTTGCGCCTTCACCGTGGCAAGGGCGGCCCGGGCCTCGCGCACCCGCAAGGCGTAGGGGGCAGGATCGATCTCGGCCAGAAGATCGCCGACCGCGACGGCCTGATTTTCCTTGATCGGCACGGCAATGAGACGACCGCTGACGTCAGGGGCCATCGCCACCTGATCGGCGAACAAAAACCCATCCTGGGTGCGCGGGGCCCGATCGAGATGATCCAGCACCCGATAAACCAAGATCACGGCGGCCGCGATCGCAGCGATCAAGACGAGTTGCCCGATAAGACGCCGGACCGGCCCTGGGGGTGTGGGGGTCACGCGGGCAGCCATAGCAACCCCGCCAAACATGAAAAAGCAACCAACAAGGCACCATAGACGAGAAATGGGGCCGGCAACGCCGCCTCAATCGTCATCCCAATGAAAATAAGACGCATGACGAGCGTGGCTCCGATCCCTGCAATGACGCACAGCATCCAAGACGGGAAATAGGCCCCGAATACCGGCTGCAATGGGGCCATATCACATCCGGCCAGACAAAGGATCAGAACGGCCCCGCCAAAAAAATTCAAAAGATGGTCCCACCGCATCTCTTTCATAAAAGGAGATTTCACACTAGATATTCCCTAAAAATTTGAGAATTGTTTGTGGGATAAGATAATTTTTCGTGAAATACTGTATCAAATCTGTATGATCAACGTTACTGAAAGTTTTTCACAATTGTTTTGAATATGATTCACGCAAGGGGATTTATCGATGGCCAAAATTGATTTGAATTTATTACGGGTTTTTGAAGCCGTCCTCCACCGTCGCAGTGTCAGTCGGGCTGCGGTCGATCTAGGGGTCACGGCGTCTGCGGTCAGTCACGCCTTGACCCGGTTGCGGCTTGCCTTGGAAGACGACTTGTTCATCGCCCGCGACACGGGCATGGAGCCGACGATCCGGGCGCTGGCGCTGGCCCCCGGCATCCGACAGGGGCTTGCCCACCTGGACGAAGCCCTTGATACGGCCCCGTTCGACCCGGCCCGCACGGCCCGAACCTTTCGGATCGCCATGACCGATTACGCCACCACCCTCCTCTTGCCCGCCGTGATCAACCGCCTCAGTCATGCAGCACCCCAGATCAACCTCAGAATTTTCCCATTCAACCGGATGGATGTCATGCGACAGGTGGAAGATGGCGGCCTCGATTGTGTGATCGGGTGGTTTGGGGCCGTGCCGGATCGGATGCAGCGCACGACGCTGTTGGTCGATCACGAAGCCATCATCGTGCGCCGGGACCATCCTTTGACCAAGGCCCCCCTGACCCGCGCATCCCTATTCCAATTCGATCACCTCGTCGTCGAATTGACGGGCACGACCGAGACGACCCATGACGGGTTTCTCACCGAACGGGGGATCGCCCGCAGGGTCTGGATCGAACGCTTGCTGCTGGATCACACGCCGGACGACGGGGCGGCGGCCCGTGTCGCCGTCTGTGTGCCGCATTACGCCGCCGTGCCGCCGATCCTGGCGACGAGCGACCTTGTCGCAACCCTGCCCCGGCGTCTTGCCGTGCTGGCGCAACAATCCTACCCGCTGGCCCTGTTGGATCTGCCCGACGACCGGTTCAGCGCCCCCCTCGACCTCGTCACACACCGCCGATCCAGTCGCGATGCCGGTCTCATCTGGCTGACTGAGATCCTGAAAGAAGTCGGGGCGTCAGGCAATGCGTTATAAACAGAGGCCCCTTGGCATGATTCGGCGACGCGACAGGATCGCACGCTCATTGAGGGCCACACGTCATCGAGGGGTCTTCACAGGATAAAATATTTACTTGTTCGCGTCTTCATAGACGATCTGGTAGCGATCCCATTCTGAAAGTTTTTTGACAAAAGGGCCATGGTCATATTTTTTTATCATGATCGTATCTTACTTCTTTCGGTCATCAAAAATGCCCGATGCCCCTATTTCATACCCAAGTACAATAAAGTCATAGCCTTCTTTTCCCAAACCATAGGGCTGATCTTTCTGATAATTGCTCGAAAAATAGCGTGCAAATATGCCATAAATTGTCAAAGTCTCTTCCTTCGTCATGCCAGCCTGTTGACAAAAAAGGCCAAGATTAAAATTCGACACATGACGAAATTGCCGAAATTACGTAAATCCTGTTATGCGATTTCCTTCCCGCTGATAGTCAAATGTACCACCATGGTCCAGTGCCGCTTCAAGCCGTGAATAAAAATAGAGTATCGCCCCAGCCCCTGTTTGTGGGTTCTATAGTCAATATTCAAACCCCACGCGTGTCTGGTGCCCCGCATCCGCAACAACCGACAAATTTTCAACAGGTGACATAAGATATCCAGTCTCAGACGTTTCATCACGAACCCTCTCACCCGTCGGCAAGAGAACAGGAACCCCAACAGGACCAATCATATCCGGCGGCGTTGATGTCAGCACCCTCTTTACGGGCGCACACCCTCAGAACTTATAGGAACGTTAAATGAATTTTTATGCCATTTAAGATAAAAATAGCTAAAAATTTTCTTATTTCTTTTTTTGTTCCTGTATTGTCCTTGAAGGCTGTTCCGTCGCCGCCATTGGGTGCTACAGGGCAACCGGCGACATCGCCGTTGCACGGCGCAATCAATAAAAAAGGGGTGAGGGTTCATGGTGGGCCCGGCCGGACTCGAACCGACAACAACGCCGTTATGAGCGGCGCGTTCTAACCATTGAACTACAGGCCCTCGCCGGATGCTATCCATCGACGGTGATCCGATCTTTATCAGGTTTGTTCAATCTGGCAAGCCCGTTCTCACGAAACCCTGGCATTCCGGTACGGGTTCGCGAGGCCGGTCATCGCATCACAGGCGATATGTGCCGCGACAGGAAAGCCGATCCGACCGTCAAGAGACAATTTGTTACCGATCCCTCATTATCTCTTATCGTAAAATTGATAATCTTTGCGAACAATGAAGCGCATTCTGTCACCAAACCTGTTTTTTAATTTATCGATAAGCTTATCCCAGGTCGGACACCAAACTGAAATATCATTTTCACAATGTAATGTCTGCCTGATATATAAATTTTAGGATGAAGGATCAACATAAATTTCTATCTTATCTTTTTTCACCGCGAAAAAGGAAGGCTTCCTGGGTCATATCGATTATACGGTTCATTGATGCGGAAACCTTCCTCCAACAGTGAATCCCAGGCATGGGCAATAAAATCATTTCTAATCTCATCCCGGACGGTGATATCAAGACTCATTGCCGCATGGTGGACGGGGCCGCAATATAACCCATATCCCATATCCCTCTGCCCCATTACAAGCAATGCAAAGCTTATGAAAATGACCAGAAAAATGATCCCGATAATTCGAAGAAACTTAATATATTTTCGTTTCGTTTATTGTTACCCGGAAAAAGTCGATATATAATCTGTTTTATATTTCTTACCATAGGCAGACATAAACTGTAAATCAAGGTTTCTAGAATAAAGCAGACCAATCATTATCAACCCGATAGTCTGAGTTTTGATCGTCAATCCGCTTTTTCCAGCTCATAGACAATCTGATAGCGATCCCATTCTGAAACTTGTTTTTCGGTATACACGGGTTCATGCATTTCTATAACAAGTGTCCATGGGTTTCTTAGTGATATTTTAGGTTTTTCCTCATAATACTCTGGTAAGTAGGTATAAATTTCTGTATAGGAGTCACCGTCACTTCTTGCAACCACAATACTTACATATTCATTTGCTGACAAAAGCAAGCCACAAGAAGAATCTGAATATTTTATAAAAACTCCGGGTATGGCACGTGATTCTCCAAGATCTTCCACAATACAAAAGGATACAGTAAAAAAAACTTCCCAATCCATATAATAGAATACCAGGAAAAAATTAACATTAAAAAAACTTTAAATCGAAATATGTATTTTTTTATCATTTTTTCTCTCCTTTTCCTGAAGATTCAAACATTCCTGAAGCACCTTTCTCATAACCAAGAACAGTAAATTGGTAATTCTCAGGGTCTAAACCATAGGGTTCCCCCGGTGAATAATTTTTTGAAAAAATTCTTGCAAATAACCCCGCAGTTGAAAGTATTTCTTCCTTTGTCAATCCCGCTTGTTGGCCATAAAGACCGACATTAAAATTAGAGACGTGACGAAACCGTTTAAATTGAGTATAGCCGGTAAAAAAACTTCCCTCACGCTGATAATCAAATACACCGCCCTGACCAACCGCCAACCCAAGTTGAGAATAAAAATATAAAATAGCGCCATATCTTGTTTCTGGATTAGATAATAATTCTTCGAAACGTTTGCGCATAAGTCGGCCCGCCTCAGATAGGCCAGACTCTCAGGCGCGATGGTCGGGTCCAGGGCCGTGCGCAGCAAGCTTAAAACGCGGATTTCCGATCCGACAAACCGCACCCGCCCCTGCACCCCCTTGACCAGGATCGTCCCACTGCCAAGGCAGAGACCCGTCTCAGTGAAAAAGGGCAGGGTATGCAGCGTGCGAAACCGTAACCGGTCCTGCCATTGTTTATTCAAAGGGGCCAGCATCACCATTGACGATATCTGTTCTTCTTAAATCCATCAGAAATAAGAACATAAGATGATTTTTTATGTCGATCAAGGTGAAAATAGCTAAAATTTTTGTTATTTCTTTTTTTGTTCCCACATTATACCTTATCCCATCCTGCCGCACCGCTTAACCCCACCGCCACCGTCTTGCTTGACGCGGCGCAGGCTTCGCGCAAGGATAGACGACTACGTCCTTTCTTTAGGAAGCTTGTTATGTCCCGCCCGCTTCTTGCAGCATTTGTCGGTTTTGCCCTGATCGCCGCCGCCGATGTCGCCCAGGCCGATGGCCCGCTCAAAGTGGCGACCCCGGCCTTCACCCCCGTAGCACACCCCTATGACGAAGCGGCCGATGCGAAGGCCGATCTCGCCGCCGCCATGGACCGCGCCGCCAAGAGCGGCAAGCAAGTGATGATCGATCTCGGCGGCAATTGGTGTCCCGATTGCCGGGCCCTGTCGGGTGCCCTTGAAGTGCCGGAAATCAAGGCTTATATCGCCGCCCATTACGAGGTGGTGCCGGTCGATATCGGGCGCAAGACCAAGAATCTCGACATTCCCGCCCATTACGGCATCACCCTCGAAGGGGTGCCGACCGTGTTGGTCGTCGATCCGAAAAGCGATAAACTCACCAATGGCGACACGATCCTGGCCCTGGGCGATGCGCGCGGCATGGACCCCCAGGCGATCGCCGATTGCCTGACCAAATGGGCGGAAAAACCCGCCTCCTAAGATTGTCAGAACCCCAATAAAAAGGCGCTATCGACCGACCGTCGATAGCGCCTTTTTTGTTGAGTGGGAAGCCTCGCCGTTAAGTATCGAGAAAACTGCGCAACTTGCGCGACCGGCTTGGATGCTTCAATTTGCGCAGGGCCTTCGCCTCGATCTGGCGAATGCGTTCGCGCGTGACCGAGAATTGCTGCCCCACCTCTTCCAGCGTGTGATCGGTATTCATCCCAATGCCAAAGCGCATGCGCAGAACCCGTTCTTCACGGGCCGTCAGGCTTGCCAGAACTCGCGTCGTGGTTTCGCGCAAATTCGCCTGAATGGCGGCATCGATCGGCAAGACCGCGTTCTTATCTTCGATGAAATCGCCGAGATGGCTGTCTTCTTCATCGCCGATCGGGGTTTCGAGACTGATGGGTTCCTTGGCGATCTTCAAGACCTTGCGCACTTTTTCCAGCGGCATGATCAGTTTTTCGGCCAATTCTTCCGGCGTCGGTTCCCGCCCGATTTCATGGAGCATCTGGCGCGAGGTGCGCACGAGTTTGTTGATCGTTTCGATCATATGGACCGGAATGCGGATCGTGCGCGCCTGATCCGCAATGGACCGGGTAATCGCCTGCCGGATCCACCAGGTCGCATAGGTCGAAAATTTATACCCGCGACGATATTCAAACTTATCGACCGCCTTCATCAACCCGATATTGCCTTCCTGGATCAGATCCAGGAATTGCAGGCCCCGGTTGGTGTATTTCTTGGCGATCGAGATCACGAGCCGCAGATTGGCCTCGACCATTTCCTTCTTGGCCCGACTGGCTTCACGCTCGCCGCGCTGCACCGTTTGGACCACGCGGCGGAATTCCCCGATCGGCAGGCCGGTCGCCACCGCCACATCGGAAATATTCTTACGCAGATTGATCACGTCATCCATGTAACGGTTGCACAGATTCTGCCAACCCTTACCGGACAGGGTGCGGATCTTATCGATCCAAACCGGGTTCAATTCATTGCCGGAATATTGGTGAATGAAATCTGGCCGCTTGATCCCCGCACTTTCGGCCAACCGCAGCAGCTTGCCTTCATGGCCCATGAGCCCCCGATTGAGATCGTAGAGCTGTTGGACCAGGGATTCGATGCGTTGATTGTTGAGCCGCACCGCCTGCATCGCTTCGACCATCTCTTCCTTGAGTTTGGCATAGCGTTTTTCGGACGGTTTCGGCAAATCTTCACCGCGCTGAACGGACTCGATCCGGCTTTCATGCAACTTGCTGAGTTTTTTATAGATTTCGGCAATCTTATCGAAGGCGAGCAAGACCGTTGGCTTCAACTCCGCTTCCATCGCGGATAGGGAAATCGACGCTTCCTCGCCCTCTGCGTCGCCTTCGCCTTCGATTTCCAGTTCAATCTCTTCAGGTTCCGGTGCGGGCGGCGGGGCTTCGCCGCCCTCTGCCCCCTCGGCGGCAGGCAGGCCCGTCCCATCGCCTTCTTCTTCCTCGAAGGCTGCATTGCCATAGGTCGCGTCGAGATCGATGATGTCGCGTAACAATACGCGCCCTTCGTTCAAAGCGTCGCGCCAGGCGATAATCGCCTTCATGGTCAAAGGACTTTCGCAAATCCCGCCGATCATCATCTCGCGACCGGCTTCGATCCGCTTGGCGATCGCGATTTCGCCTTCGCGCGACAGCAATTCGACCGATCCCATTTCGCGCAGATACATGCGCACGGGATCGTCGGTCCGACCGACATCCTCATCATCGAGATTGCCGGCGGCACGCGCCTCGCTATCCTCGTCGGCTTCGCCGCTGACCGGGCTCGCATCTTCGCTTTCTTCGGATTCAACGACGTTGATGCCGAGCTCGCTCAACATGGCGAGCGTATCTTCGATCTGTTCGGACGATGCCTGATCCTGGGGCAAAGCGGCGTTGAGCTCGTCAATCGTGACATAGCCCCGCTCTTTACCACGGGCGATCATGCGCTTGAGCGCCTGCGCCGTGCTATCGACGATCAACCCATCGGCCGCATCTTCGCGGGTTTCATTCACTTCAGTCGTGCTTGCCGCTTTCGTCGCCATATCAACCCAGTCATTGCTTATGTAGCCGCCGCCCGAGATCGTCGCCGCCCCCGAACCACACCCACCGACATCAACACGAAACCGCCTTCTTCCCGAGACACGCGCGATCCCGAGAAACAAGCGAACGAGGAGACCCAACGGCCACACCGGGGTCCCAGCCTCAATCCTTAACCCAACCCCGCTTCGATACGGTGCAGAACCGGCCCCGCATTCCCTCTTTCGCCCTTACGATCAAAAAGTCCATTTGGACGTATTCTTCGGACCGTTCGTTCGATATTTCCTCAAAAAAACCTGAAAAACGATCACCGTATTTAAGATGGTGACACAGGAGACAATGT
>DAISJD010000125.1:0-9236 GCA_036821645.1 Aliidongia sp. | reverse complement strand
CCCCCGTCCAGAGACCGAGACCGCGCGCATCGAGCCCCAGCACCGGGGCCAGGGCCGGCAATGCGATCATCGACATCGTCCCGAACAAGGTGACACAGGCGACCGCATAGGCGACATCCTCGTCCCGCCCGCGCACCGCCCGGTTGGCCGCCATTACGGCCGAGGCCCCGCAGACCGAACAACCGGCCGCAATGAGACGCGTCAGACGCGGTTCCACCCCGAGCCGGGACCCTAGCCATAGGGTAAAAAAGAACGTCGCCGCAAGAGAGACCACCACCAGACCGACACCGGCCATGCCCAACAAGCCGACTTCTGCCACGGTCAGCTTGAAACCTAAAAGAATGATGCCGAGTTGCATGGCCGGGCGTTGGACCCGCACCAACCCCGGCACGGCCATCGGCGGCATCCCGATCGCAAGCCGCACCCCCATGCCCAAAAGAATGGCCAGGATGAGAGCGCTGAATTTTTCGAGATACGGCACCGACGGCAGCCAGAGCGCGATAAAACCCAGTCCCGCCGCCAACGTCACGCCCGGTATCGCCCGCAACCACGGGGCGACAGTGCCAAAGCCCGACGCCCTTTTATCCAAATGATCGTTGATCATGATCGTCCATCCGATTGATGGTTTCATCATCAACCATCGGCAATCATCGAACAAACGCATTAGTTTTATCGATTTGATCAATTTTATTGATGAATTATCCCCGTTTTCGTCGATTGCCAGTATCATTCTTCCTATATCGGGTCATTTTTGAGTATTTTCTATCCGCTTCCCACACATCCCGGTGCATCAAGCGATTGGATTTCCGCCCGGAACGCCCTATCTTTCCTCCATGATCACCGACATGGCCGCCTGAAGTCGTGTCATCCGTGAAAGATGTGAAGGATATGTCGATGTACGCAGCACCCACACTTTATATTGATGGTCGATTCCTCTCCGGCGACGGTCGGGTGGAACAGGATGTGCTGAACCCGGCAACCGACGATGTGCTGGCCCGCCTGCCCCATGCCACGACGGCCGATCTCGATGCGGCACTCACCTCGGCCGCGCGCGCGTTCCAATCTTGGCGGAAAACCTCGCCCCTAGAACGCGGGCGCATCTTGCGCCGGGTGGCCGAATTGGCGCGCGAACGGGCCGACGACATCGCCCGGAACATGACGCTCGATCAAGGCAAGCCCTTGGCCGAAGCAAAAATCGAAGTGTTGGGCTGCGCCGATCATGCCGATTGGCACGCCGAGGAATGCCGCCGCATCTATGGCCGGGTGATCCCCGCCCGGGCCCCCAATATCCGTCAATTGGTCGTGCGCGAGCCGGTCGGCGTCTGTGCTGCGTTCACCCCGTGGAATTTCCCGTTCAATCAGGCGATCCGCAAGATCTGTGCGGCGATCGGATCGGGCTGTACCATCATTCTGAAAGGACCCGAAGACGCCCCGTCCGCCGTCATGGCCTTGGGGCAGTTATTCCACGATGCGGGCCTACCGCCGGGCTGTCTCAACCTGGTCTGGGGCGTGCCCGGGGAAATCTCGGAATATCTCATCAGTTCGCCCATCGTGCGCAAAATCTCGTTCACGGGCTCGGTCCCGGTCGGCAAACATCTTGCCGCCCTGGCCGGGCGCTACATGAAACGGTCGACCATGGAATTGGGCGGCCATTCCCCGGTGATCGTCTGTGCCGATGCCGATATCGACCGGGCCGCCGACATGCTGAGCGCGTTCAAACTGCGCAATGCCGGTCAGGTCTGCGTCTCGCCCACTCGGTTCTTCGTCGAAGCCCCGGTTTTCGATCGGTTTCTCGATCGGTTCGCGGGCAATCTCGCCAAGGCCAAGGTCGGCAACGGCCTTGATGACGGGGTTCAGATGGGGCCGCTCTGCCACGGGCGGCGGGTCTCGGCCATGGAAAGCTTCGTCGCAGACTCGGTTGCCCATGGTGGCAAAATCGTCTGCGGCGGCGAACGGATCGGCAATCGCGGCAATTTCTTCACCCCCACGGTCATCACCGGGCTCGACGATAGCGCCCGGCTCATGACCGAAGAACCGTTCGGCCCGATCGCCCCGGTCAGCCCGTTTTCCGACTTGGACACGGTCGTAACCCGCGCCAACAGCCTGCCGTTCGGGCTTGCCTCCTATCTTTTCACCGGCTCATCGCGCACCGCCCATTTGGTCAGCGACGCGATCGAGGCGGGCATGGTCAATGTCAATCATTTCGGCATGGCCCTGCCCGAAACGCCGTTCGGCGGCATCAAGGATAGCGGCTACGGCAGCGAAGGCGGTACGGAATCCTTCGACGGTTATCTCAACACCAAATTCATCACCCAGATGGATTAAGCGCGATCACAAAATTAAGGGCGGGTATCGATCCGATAGCCGCCCCCATTATCGCGCGCGTAAAACCTCTGCCCGCCGGTCACACCGGTTGGAGCATGACCGGAGCGACGCCGCATCGGTAGATGCCGACGAGGCGGGCCGCCGCTTCGGAAAGATCGATCCCGCGACCATAACCGCCCCGATCGGTGATTTGAACCAGGACCGAGCGATGATCCTGGACATTGACCACCCTGATCCAGGATTTCAACGGCAAGTTCGGATGGGCGGCCGTCAATTTCTGTTCGTCGAAGGGAATGCCGCTCGCCGTGCGCTTGGCATGATATTCCTTGCCGTACCAAGAGGCGAGCACGGCCCCCGCCGGTTTGTCGGCACTGCACGGGGCCGCCTTTGCGTCCTTCATGGGCACGATGCTGAGCAAGCCCGCGACCAGGCATGGGATCAAATGACGGCCGAAATTCATGCATCCTCCAAAGATCAGACGTGCACCTTATGCGCGGGTATCTTCTATGCAAAAAACTTTACAAAAATTTTAAGCGCCCTGACCAGAAAATATTTTTTTCATAGATTCATTTTTTATGCACGCGATAATCCTAAATAGTGTCCAATAAAAATATTTAATATATTGATTTTCAATGATATTAAGAAAGGCGCTTCGTTATTGAGTCCCAGCCAGAAAATTTTTCATCGCCCCTCGAAAAAAGGTCATCCGGCATGAGCAGACCCGATTCTATCCCCGACCTCATCCAAAATCTGTGGAGTCGCTACGAGGCGCGGGACTGGGACGCCGCCCGAGCCTTGTTCGCGCCGACCGCGCGGATGCGCTGGATCGCAACGAATGAACAGTTCGACGGGCGCGATGCCATCATCGCCGTCAATGCAACATACCCCGAAGGATGGACCATCACGCTCTTGGATCACGGTCTTCTGACCGATGGTCGGGGCTTTTCCGTCGTGGCGGTCGATCACGCCCCCCATCGTTTCTTTGCTACATCGTTTTTCCGCATCAAGGCGGGGCAGATTGCCGAACTTGACGAATATTGGGCCACCCAAGAGGCCGCCCCGGCTTGGCGCACCGCCTCCGGTCTTGGCCGACCGATCAGCCCCGTTCAAGCGTCCGTCACCATCAACCGATAGCCGATCCCCGTTTCCGTGCGGATAATGTCCGACAGGGCCTCACCATCGCCCAATTTATGGCGCAAGGCCCGGATATAGACCCGCAGATATTGGATATCGTCGGCCTTATCGTCACCCCAAACCCGGCGCAGCAAGAAATCATGGGTCAGGATTTTCCCCGAATGTTCGGCAAGCAGACGCAGCAGATCATATTCCGTGGGTGAAAGCTTGATCTCATGCCCGGCGCGCGTCACGCGGCGATCGACGAGATCGATGGTGAGATCGCCGCAATGCAGCATCGGCTGCGTCCCCTGGGCCTGATACCGATGGCGCAGGGCGACCCGGATCCGCATCACGAGTTCGGCCATACCGAACGGTTTGGTAATGTAATCGTCGGCCCCCAATTCGAGCGCCCGCACCTTGCCCGCCTCGTCGCTGCGCACGGACAGGACAATGATCGGCACGGTGAAATCCTGCCGAATGAGGGGGATAAGATCGAGGCCGCTCTGATCGGGCAATCCCAAATCCAAAATCACGAGATCGATCGTCTCGCCCGCGAGTTTTTTCAGGGCATTCGCCGCATTGTTTGCCTCGACCACCTGAAATTTTTGCGCAGCGAGGCTGGTTTTCAGCAACCGCCTGATCTGGGGTTCGTCATCGACGACAAGAATGGCAACGGGATGGGCGGACATGGAGGAGCCTCGCTGGTCGCATGCCTGAAGGCACGATAAAAAGGATCGCCCGGCACCGGGCGGGCGATCCAGAACGCAGCAGCGCCGTTACTGTGCCGCCGCCATCTTATCGAGGGCGAGATTGAGTGCCAAGACATTCACATGGCTTTCGCCCAACACCCCGAAGAGACGCGGCACGGTCTCGGCCTCGATCAAGGCTTTGACGGCGGTAAGCGGTAATTTGCGGGCCTTGGCCACCCGTTCGGCCTGAAACAGGGCCGCTGCAGGGGTGATGTCCGGGTCGAGGCCGCTTGCCGAGGCGGTCACGAGATCGACCGGGATTGGCGTCTCAGGCGATGACCGCAAGGCCGCCGCATCGGCCTTCACCCGTTCCATGAGTACCGCCGATGTCGGGCCGAGATTGGATGCCCCGGACGCATCGGCCTTATAAGGCGACGGAATCGTCTTGGTCGGATCGGCCGGATCCGTGTCGGTCGTTGCCGACGGGCGACCGTGGAAATAGGCAGGGCTGGTAAAATTCTGACCGATGAGGTGCGAGCCCACAACGACCCCACCCTTCGTCACCAGACTGCCGTTTGCCTGGTCGGGAAAGGCCGCTTGGGCGATGCCCGTGATCAAGGCCGGATAAAGCCCACCGGTCACGATCGTCAAAAGGACCAGGAGAACCAGGGCCGGGCGCAGTTGCTTCAACATGATTCTTCGTCCCTTTCTCAGATAAGACCGACCCCGGTGATCATGAGATCGATCGCCTTGATCCCGATAAACGGCACGATCACCCCGCCCACGCCATAGATCGCCAAATTGCGCAGCAAAAGTTGCGACGCCGATTGCGGCCGATAGCGCACCCCTTTCAAGGCCAACGGAATAAGCGCGATGATGATCAGCGCGTTGAAGATAATCGCCGACAGGATGGCGCTTTCCGGGCTCTTCAATCCCATCACGTTCAGGCTTTGCAATTCGGGATAGATCGTCACGAACATCGCCGGAATGATCGCAAAATATTTCGCGACGTCATTGGCGATCGAAAAGGTGGTGAGCGCGCCGCGCGTCATCAGCAATTGCTTGCCGATGGCCACGATTTCGATGAGCTTGGTCGGATCGCTGTCGAGATCGACCATATTGCCCGCCTCGCGCGCGGCCACCGTGCCGGTCTGCATGGCGACCCCGACATCGGCCTGGGCGAGGGCCGGGGCGTCGTTGGTCCCGTCGCCGCACATCGCGACGAGTTTGCCCTTTGCCTGTTCGTCGCGGATAAGTTTCAGCTTGGCTTCCGGCGTTGCCTCGGCCAGGAAATCGTCGACCCCGGATTCCGCCGCAATGGCCGCCGCCGTCAGAGGATTGTCCCCAGTGATCATCACCGTGCGAATGCCCATCCGGCGCAATTCGGCGAACCGTTCGCGAATGCCGCCCTTCACCACGTCTTTCAGATAGATGACGCCCAGCATCCGCCCGTCCCGCGCCACGGCAAGCGGCGTGCCGCCCGCCTTGGAAATGCGTTCCACCGCCTGATCCATTTCACGGGGAAACGGCATATTCGGGTTCTTATTGACCGCCCGCACCCAGGCGATCACCGCATCGACGGCCCCCTTGCGGATGGCACTTTCTTCGATATCGATCCCGCTCATCCGGGTTTGGGCGGAAAACGGCACGAAATTCGCCTTGAGCGGCCCCATTTCCCGGGCCCGGATATTGTATTTTTCCTTGGCCAAGACGACGATGGACCGGCCTTCCGGCGTCTCGTCCGAGAGCGACGAAAGCTGTGCCGCATCGGCCAGATCCCGTTCGCTCACCCCCGGCAGGGGGACGAGTTCAACCGCAACCCGATTGCCCAGCGTGATCGTCCCGGTCTTGTCCAACAACAGGGAATCGACATCCCCCGCCGCCTCGACCGCACGACCCGACATAGCCAGCACGTTGAATTTGACCAACCGGTCCATCCCGGCAATCCCGATCGCCGACAACAACGCCCCGATCGTGGTCGGGATGAGGGTGACGAACAAGGCGACCAGCACCACGACCGGCACGGCCCCCCCGGCATAGATCGCAAAACTGGGGATACTGACCGTGGCCAACACAAAGATCAGGGTCATCCCGATCAACAGGATATTGAGGGCAATCTCGTTCGGGGTCTTTTGCCGCGACGCCCCTTCGACGAGCGCGATCATGCGATCGATGAAGGTCGAGCCCTGACTGGCCGTGATGCGCACCTTGATCCAATCGGACAAGACCCGCGTGCCGCCGGTAACGGCCGACCGATCGCCGCCGCTTTCGCGGATCACCGGCGCACTTTCGCCGGTAATGGCCGATTCATCGACCGAGGCCACCCCTTCGCACACCTCGCCGTCGGACGGGATGAGATCGCCCGCCTCGACCAGGACGTAATCGCCGGCCTTAAGGCCGAGACCCGGCACCAGTTCCACCCGACCGTCGGCACCCGATACATAGCGTTTTGCCATGGTTTCGGTTCTGGTCTTGCGCAGGGCCTCCGCCTGGGCCTTGCCGCGCCCCTCGGCCACGGCTTCGGCGAAATTGGCAAACACCACGGTAAACCACAGCCACAGCACGATCTGGGCCTCGAACCCGCCATGCCCCGCGCCAATGACGAGATTGCGCAGCATGATGAGCGTGGTGAGGGCCGCCACGACTTCGACCACGAACATGACCGGATTACGGACCAGGCTGCGCGGGTCGAGTTTGACGAAGGATTGCCCGAGGGCGGGCACCAGAATAGCGGGATCGAGGATCGAGCCCCGTTGCCGCTCAGTTTGTTGTGTCATGCTCTTTCTCCGGGCTCAGAATTGGCGACCGGCGACGAGCGCCAGATGTTCCGCCACCGGCCCCAGCGCCAATGCGGGGAAGAAGGTCAACCCGCCCACGATCGCGATAACCGCCACCAACAGGCCGACGAACACGCCATTGTCGGTCGCAAACGTGCCGCTGGTCGGCGGCACGCTCTTTTTCGCGGCGAGCGACCCCGCCACCGCCAACATCGGCACGATGAACAGGAACCGCCCGATGAACATCGCAAGACCGAGGGTCAGGTTATAAAACAGGTTGGCCGTCAGGCCCGCAAACGCACTGCCGTTATTCGCCGTCGCCGACGTATAGGCATAAAGCATCTCGGAAAACCCGTGCGGCCCGGCATTGTTGAGCGCCGACGTGCCGTCGCTCAAGACAGCCCCCAAGGCCGTAAAGCCCAGGATCGACAGGGGCAGAACCAAGATCGCCAGGATCGCCATCTTGACCTCGCGCGCCTCGATCTTCTTGCCGAGATATTCGGGCGTGCGCCCGACCATCAGGCCCGCCACGAACACCGCGATGAGGGCGAACATCAACATGCCGTAAAGGCCGGAGCCCACCCCGCCGAAGATGATCTCGCCCAGTTGCATATTGACCAGGGTTACAAGCCCCGAAAGCGGCATCAGACTGTCATGCATGCTGTTGACGGCCCCGCAGGACGTATCGGTCGTGGCATTCGCGAAGAGGGCGGACCCGGCGATGCCGAAACGGACCTCTTTGCCTTCCATATTGCCCCCGACCTGTCCCGGCCCCGCCGCCTGATCGATGCCGAGGGCGGCAAGCTGCGGATTGCCCGCCGCCTCCAACGGATAGAGCACCGCAAGCCCGACCAGAAACAGAACCCCCATCGCCCCGAACAAGGCCCAACCTTGGCGTTCATTGCCGACCATGCGCCCGAACGTATTGGTCAAGGCGGCCCCGATCGCCAGGATCGCCACCATTTGCAGGAAATTGGTGAGGGCGGTCGGATTTTCGAACGGATGGGCCGAATTCGCGTTAAAGAACCCGCCACCATTGGTGCCGAACACCTTGATCGCTTCTTGCGAGGCGACGGGTCCGACGGCGATGACCTGTTTCACCCCTTCCACCGTTTGCGCCTCGATAGAGGGGGCAAGCGTTTGGGGAACGCCCTGCCACACGAAGACGAGGGCCAGAACGATCGCAATCGGCAGCAGCAGATAGAGGGTCGCCCGCGTCAGATCGACCCAGAAATTGCCGATCGTCTTGGCATTGCGCCGGGCAAACCCGCGCACCAAGGCAAGGGCGAGCGCAATCCCGGTCGCCGCCGAGACGAAATTATGCACGGTGAGCCCAGCCATCTGGGTCAGATAGCTCATGGTGCTTTCACCGGCATAAGATTGCCAATTCGTGTTGGTCACGAAACTGACCGCCGTATTGAAGGCAAGATCGGGGGCGACCGGCCCCAGGCCCGCCGGATTGAACGGCAGTACATCCTGCATCCGCATCAGGGCATAGAGGCTCAAGACGCCCAAGAGGCTGAACAGCAGCATCGAGATCCCATAGATGAACCAGTCCTGTTCGGCGTCAACATCGACCCCGGCGGCGCGATAGAACAGGCGCTCGATCGGGCGCAGAACCGGCGACAGGAAAGTGGCCTCGCCCGCAAAGACCCGCGCGATATAGCCGCCCAAGGGTCTGGTGACGACGAGGATGACCGCGACGAACAGCGCGATCTGAATGAAAGCGTTCAGGGTCATGATCAGAACTTTTCAGGATGGATCAGGGCATAGACCAGATAGGCCGACAGCCCGATCGACACGACGCCGCCCAGGATGAGATCGAACACCATCACGCGGCACTCCAGCGTGCGAAGAGGGAGAGGGGGAAGAAGCATGGGGACGGGCTCACAGCCGCTCGCACCCGGACAGATAGGCCCACCCGCCGGCAAAGAGACCGAGGATAAGGGCACACCACAGAAAATCGGCCATGATGCCGGTGCCTCCAAAACCAAACGCGGCAAGATCCGACGGATGACACCACCCGACGCCCGCCACGTCCCTGTTCTAGATCAAACCCCCATAAAAATTCGAGAGCGGTTCGGGGGGCGGAGAATCAAAGCCGTATAAAAAAAATTGCTATTAATGAGTGGAAAAAAAATCACAACACAACTATAACGATTTTCTGTGATAACGTTTCTCATAAGACGTAAAAATTTTAATTGTTAGAAAATCTTGACCCAAAATTAATCCTAAGATTAAATAATATAAGCCATTTACGGAGTTGAAAATGCCTCAAAGCCAATCAGAAATAGAACTCAAAGTGATAAATAATTACACTGAATTTACT
>DAISJD010000124.1:0-9295 GCA_036821645.1 Aliidongia sp. | reverse complement strand
CGTTGTATTGTATTAGGGAAATGGGTTCGACCGGCCGGATTGTTTTCCTTTGAAGCTCTATGGCGGTCCTTTGGTGATGGGCGGGTTGGGGGGGTTCGGTTGGGTTTCGTTCATCCGTTCCCTCCTCCCGCATTCCGTCCCGCTTGAAACGATCGGCATATACGGCATCGCCAACCGCCTCGCCATGTTGACGCCGCTTGCCTTTCAACCGTTCGGCCTTTGGTGGTTTCCCCGTCGTCTGACACTCCTCGGCGAGGAACTGGGCCTGAAGCGCAGCGCCAGAATCGTCACGTTCGCCTTGGTCTATCTGACCCTGATCGGTCTCGGCGTCGCCTTGGGCGGGCCGGTTTTGATCGTCACCTTGACGCCACACGGCTATCATACGGCCCAACATTACCTGCCCTGGCTGATCCTCGCCACGCTCTTGCAACATGCGGGCGATCTGCTCAATGTCGGCTCCTTCACCGGCCATACGACGAACCGCCCGATGGCGATCAATCTTTCATCGGCGGGGGTTGCGATCGCCCTCTATTACCTCCTGATCCCCCCTTACGGGGCGGATGGGGCCATGATCGCGACCGTCATCGCCTATCTTTTGCGGCTGATCATCTTCTTTCAAGACAGTCAGCGCGCTGTGACCTTGCACCTTCCTTGGATCAGGCTTGGGGTGTTTTTCCTCTTCTGCGTTAGTTTGGCACAGTTTTTGCCGGTCGAACCGAACATCGTCGAAGGGGGCCTGCTGACGGCGGCGGCCCTCGTCGTCGCCGCCTGTTTCGCCTTCGGCCTTCGCCTCGTCGAGATACCAGGGCGGGGCAGCCTGCCAAGCATGAAGGACGGGGCATGACCGAAATCGGCGTCAGCGCAAAAAACAGCCTTCTCGATCAGGCGAGCAACCATCATTTCAAACTCGGCCTCGTCATCTCGGCCTTGGTCGGATTGGGGTGGATCCTGCTGCCCTCGCCGCTTTTGATCTTGGCCGTCGGGGTGATCCCCTTCGCAGCCTATCTGGTTCTGTCGCAACCCTTCGTCACCTGCCTTGCCTTCATCGCGCTGTCGTTCTTTCGCCTGCACGAGGCTTTCCCGCCGCTCTATCCCCTGCATATCCCCTTCATGTTGGCCGTGGTCGCGATCGGGGTGTTGGGGATCCATCTCATGACCGGCTCGTTAAAGCCGCGCTGGTCGACGGAATTGACGATTTTCAGCCTGTTCGCCCTTCACGTTACAATGGGGATCTTTTTTTCCACAAACCGGCAAAACGCCTTCGATTTTTGGAAGGATAATTTCAGCCGGATCATTATCATGGTACCGGCCATCATCTGGCTGATCCGGGATATGCGCGATCTTGCGCTGGCGGCCAAGACCTTCATCGCCTGCGGGTCCATCATCGCGATCGTCGCCTTGTGGAACGCCACCCATGGCATTGGCCTCGTCGAAGGGACGCGCGTTACGATCGGACGGGATCTGGGCTCTCTGCTGGGGGATCCAAACGATCTTGCCTTGGTTCTGTTGTTTCCGCTCTCCTTCGCCGGTACCTATATCACGGCGAAAAGCATGGCGCTTCGCCACCGGCTGTTCGGTTTCATCGGTATCATCCTTATCTTGGCCGCGATCATCGCGACCGGCAGTCGGGGCGGCTTGCTGGGCGTGGTGGCGGTGATGGCCGCGTTCGGCGCGCGACGGATCAAATCGAAAACCCTACTGGCCGTCTTGGCCGGCCTTGCGATCGTGGTTTTATGGGGGGCGGCCGGGATCGCGGACCGCGCATCGGGCGGCGCTGCGGAACAAGGGGTCGATGCATCGGCCAATGGTCGCTTGCTCGCCTGGGGGGCGGCATGGCGGATGGCGCTGACATATCCGTTCTTCGGGGTTGGGCTCAATAATTTTTCCGGCAATTTTTATTTCTTTACGACATATTTCGAAGGCTTGGCAAAGGCCGTACACAGTACCTGGTTCGGTATTTTGGCCGAGGGGGGATTTCCGGGATTCTTTCTGTTCCTGCTGCTCGTCATCTATACGGCGCGCAATAATTTCCTGACCATGCGCTTTGTCGATCGGGCACGGGCACGCGGCGTCATTCGGGCGGAAAGCTTCGCCATGGCCGAGGCTCAATGGGCCAGCCTTGCAGGCTTCATCGTTTCGGGCAGTTTCCTCACCCAACACCTCAATTGGCCGATCTATATTCTGCTTGCCCTCTCGGTCTCGACCCGCCGCATGCTGGGGCTTGCCGATCAGGGCCAGAACGATGCCACACCCGAGACGGATTTCACCGCCGTCCGCCGTGCGCAGGGTTCATGATGGTCCGCCCGACCCTTGCCGACATCAAAAGCTGGGCTAAGGCCGGCAAATCGCCCTTGGCGCGCCGCGTCTGGCGCACGGCCAAGGCCCTGCGCGGCGGCAGCATGCCGCCGATCCCCATCTTGCATGCGGCGCTTTATCGCCTGCATCGTGTGGTTTTAGGGCTCTCTCAAACGGCCTTGCGCAGTCTCTACTGGACGCCGATGTTCCAGACCCGTCTTGCCCATCCGGCGCGCAATCTCTATCTCTATGGCGGCATGCCTTTGGTTTTGGGACGCTTGCGCCTCAGTTTCGGCCCCGATTGTCGGGTTTCCGCCCAATCGACTTTTTCCGGCCGATCGAGCAGCCCCGACCCGCACCTGACGGTCGGTTGCAATGTCGATATCGGCTGGCAAACCACCATTGCCGTCGGCACCCGCGTGATCATCGGCGATCATGTGCGCATTGCGGGACGGGCTTTTCTGGCCGGATATCCGGGTCATCCGATCGATGCCCAGGATCGGGCGGCGGGCTTGCCAGACCGGGACGATCAAATCGGGGATATCGTTCTCGAAGACCATGTCTGGCTCGCAACCGGGGTCAGTGTCATGGCCGGGGTCACGATCGGGCGCGGCACCATCGTCGCCGCCGGATCCGTCGTCACCCACGACCTGCCCCCCTTCGTCCTGGCGGGGGGCGTGCCGGCCAAAGTCATCAAACCGCTCCCCACCCGCCGAAGCGACCCTGCGATCGATGCCGCCCGCCATGCCCCCTGATCTCATCGTCTTCGGCGAAGATTGGGGCCGCCATCCGAGCAGCACCCAACATCTCGTCAAACGGCTGGCCCAAAACCGGCGGGTTCTCTACATCAATTCCATCGGCCTGCGCCGTCCGCGTCTTTCGGCGCGCGATTTTGCCCGCGCCTTGGCAAAAGTCGCCGCCGCCGTGATCGGCAGGCGTCGCCGTGCCCCGGATACAGCACTGGTACCGGACGAGAGCCAGGATCCACCCGGCCTGACCATTCTCGCCCCGCTCGTCATTCCCTGGCCCGGCAATCGTCTGGCCGCCTGGGTCAATCGCCTGATCTTCGTCCCCCGCATCCACCGGGCGGCCAACCGCCTCGGCATCGTAGATCCTGTCGTTTGGGCGGCCTTGCCCACCGCCATCGACTATGCCGGACATTTGGGCGAACGGGCCTTCGTCTATTATTGCGGCGACGATTTCGGGGCCCTCACCGGGGTCGACCACGCCCCGGTTTTGGCCTGCGAGGCGAGACTTGCCGCCCATGCCGCCCATATCTTCGCGGCCAGTCCCGCCCTTGCCGCAAAATTCCCCCCGGCCAAGACCAGTCTCCTGCCCCATGGGGCCGATATCGCCCTGTTTTCCCGACCGGCCGAACCGGCAGACGATCTGCCTCAAGGCCCGGTCGCGGGTTTTTACGGCAGCATTTCGGCCTGGTTCGACCAGGATCTCTACGCCCAATTGGCCCGAAGCCTGCCGGATTGGACCTTTCTTCTGATCGGGCCGGTCCTGGTGCCGGTCGATCGCCTCGCGGCCTGCCCGAATATCCGATTTTTGGGCACACGGCCGCATGCGAGCCTGCCGCGCTATGCCCAACATTGGACCGCAGCCTTGCTGCCCTTTGTCGACAATGCCCAGATCCGGGCCAGCAATCCCTTGAAATTGCGCGAATATCTGGCGGCAGGCCGTCCCATTGTGACGGTGGATTTTCCGGCCCTTGCCCCGTACCGCGCCCATGTTACCATCGCCACCACCCCTGACGATTGGGTCGTGGCCCTGCGCAAAGCAGAGGCGGAAGCCGACGAGGGTGCAAAACTGGCCCGCCGGACCTGCGTCGCCCAGGAAACATGGGAAGCGCGCGCCGCCGACGCCGCAGAAAGGATCGATCGCCTATGACCCGTTTGCGTCGCCCGCTCGCAATTTTGGCCCTGTGCGGTTCTGTGCTGATCGCCGTCTGTGCCGCCCCGCTTTGCGCTGCCCCCCTGACCCTTCGGGGTCCAACCCCGCAGGAACAGGAATTCACCCCGCCGCTCGTCCTTGCCACGGACGGCGCGATCGAGGTTAGCGGGACGAACGAAAGCGGCAAGATCGGCACCCTGATCGTTCGGGTCGATGATGAGCAATCGCGCGATTATGCATCGCGGGTCAATGACGAACGGGTGATCCCGGTCGGGCCGTTTCGCTTGTCCCTTCCGGCAAGTGCGCTCAAAACCCCCTCGGGTCGGGCTTTGCAAACCGGCGATATCCGCCGCCTTATCGTCTTTTCGGCCGATGGGAGCCCGTTTACCATCAGCAGCGTGGTGCTCACGGGGATCCCCATCCCATCAGCACCCCCTGCAAAGCCGCCGATCGCAGGACAAGGTCCTTTGATCTTGCCCCTCGGCGGCGAGACCCCGATCGAAGCGGACTTCACAAATCCAATCCCCGTCAATCCCGCCCACGAGTTAATCGTGGTCGGCGAGAATCCGACCGACAAGCCCCGCACCCTCATCCTGCGCCTCGACGATCGGCAATCCAGTTCCTATGCGACCCGGTTCAATCAGGAAAAAACGATAGAACCAGGGCCGTTTCAATGGCGCATCCCGCTCAAAGCCGTCAAAACCGAGGCCGGACGCGCCCTCGATCTTGGCGCCCTCGAACGGGCCTATCTCTTCACCCCCGACAATAGCGGCCTCCTGATCACGGTGACTGCGATTGTCCCCCCCGGTGGTGAGGTGCCGAAGGCGGGCACGGCCCCGACCGTCGGTCAACCGGCCCCCCTTGCCTCGGCACCAACGGCCTCAGCACCATCGACATCACCATCGCCAATCCCCGCAGCCCCCCAAACGGGCCTTGCCGCCGGGACCGGCTTTACCGGCAAACTGCCCTTGTCGGGAAGCGGTAAGGTCGATCATAGTTTCACCCCACCGCTCAAACTGGATGCGGCCCAAGAAATCACCATCACCGGGGAAAACCCATCCGGGGTCCCGGCTTTGATGGTCATCCGGGTCGATGACGGTCAATCCCACGATTATGCGACCCGTCTCGGCGATGAACGGGTCGTGCCCGCCGGCCCCTTCCGCCTGCGCCTTTCGGTCGGCCAATGGAAAACCCCCTCGGGCCGCCCCCTCGATCTTGGCGACATACGCCGGATGATCCTGTTCGCGGCCGACGACAAACAGGCCTTGCGCATAGCCAGTGTTACCGCCGAACGGGGCTTTGCCCTGCCGGGCCTTGCCATGGGCTGGAAATTCGGTCCGCCCGGCGTAGCAGTCATGGCCGGCTTCGAGGCGATCAAGCCGGGGGATAAACGGCTCTCCGGCCCCAATCAGATCGCCCTCAATCGCCCAGGGGCCGACCCGTTGATCGCAAGCGGCATCAAAGGGATCGAACGCTTTACCGTTCCGCTGGCAAACGGCACCTGGAATGTCACCCTCTGGACTGACGATGTCGGCGAATGGGAATATCTGCCCCATGAATTGAAACGTCAGATCAAGATCAACGGCCAAACCGTCGCCGGATACCAATATCGCCCGGAACAATGGCTGCACGAAGTCTATTTTGCCGGACGAAACCGCGAAGCTATTGCCGACGGCGATCCTTGGGCCGTGTTCGGACGCCGCCGGGGCGGGCTCGTCGCGGCAGAGATCAAGGTGACGGACGGCAGGCTCGTCATCGAACAAAACGGCGACAGCCTGGAGGCAAGCTACCTCGCCGCCGTCCTCGTCGAACCGACCGGCAGCCACGAGGCGCTCGAAACGGTGCAGCAGGCCCGGCGCGAACGGTTTCTCGAACGCTGGCCCGTCGCCCCCTATCCGCCATCGCCGCCGTACCAGGGGCCGTTGGCCCTTGCGCAATATCCCGCCTTGAGCCCGCAAAATCCGGGCTGGCGGCCCAGCCCCCAAAAACCGGCCCCTGCCCTCGTCGCCCAAGGCGGTACTGGCTTCGTCGATTTCTTCGCCCTTGCCGCCAAGGATGCCAAAAAAACCATCGTCACGGTGGAGAACCCGACCCTCGGCGGCAAAACCTTACCGGTCGAGTTGCGATGGGGACAATGGACCTATACGCGCCGCGACCCGGCCAGCGCCTTTTTGGGCCTCGCCCCGGATTATCTGCGCGGCGATCTTGGCGCGCTGCGGCTCGTCGCCTCCCTGCCCCGCCGCTTCAATTTGATGATCCCCGTCTCGAAGACGGCGGCACCGGGTCTCTATACCGGAGCCGTCACCGTGACCGCCGATGGCGAGACGGTCCGCACGCCGTTCGAGATCGAGGTCCTGCCCGTAACTCTCCCCGACCCGGATCGACCCATCGGCATCTATATGGAAGATCCGCCCTGGTTCGAGTGGTTCGCCATCAAGGATGCCGATCGCGATCGCGCCACCCAATGCGATCTTTCGTATTTATCACGCTTGGGCCTGACCGGGCTTTCTGCCAGCCTGACGACGCCGGTTGCGGGCAATGCGCGGCGCTACGCCGATCAAATGGCCCTGGTGCGCGATGCGGGCTTCACCCAAGGGGTCCTGGCCTATTCCTCCATCCCGCGCCTCGTTCAGGCGGTCGGCGTGGATGGATTGGCGGATCCCTTGGCCGCCGTGGGTCATGCCATCGATCTCAAGGGCATTGAGCCCCCTTATTGGTCGATTGCCGACGAACCGGGCAACCCCGGCTCGCAACCCGAAGATCTTCGCAAATTGCAAGGCATTTTACATGGCGCTATGCCGCGCGCCAAAATCGCCGGTCATCTCAATCATGTGCGCGACCGGGAACTTTTGCCGCTCTTCGATATGGTGTTGTTGAATAACGGTTTTGGTATCGATGCGGGCGAGTTGGGCCAGATCAAGGGCAAAGGGATCAAACCCTGGCTCTACAATATGCCCGATATGGAACTGGCAGCCGGGTTCTTTCTTTGGCGATCGGGGGCTGACGGGTATTTGCAATGGCATGGGCGCAATCCCGTGGCCGATCCGTTCGATCCGACCATCGGCCGCGAGGCGAGCGTGATGTTGATGCCGGTCAGCGAAGAACCCTGTCTTGCGGTCCCAGATCTCGATGCGGAATTGTTGCGGATGGTGCGTGGCATCGATGATTTTCGCTGGTTGCGCTGGCTCGACGGGATGGCAAAGACCCAAGATGCCGCCGCCGCCCTGCGCCAGCAATTGCAAAAACGCGTGCCCGATCATTGGCGTGCAGGCGAGGCGTTTACCGCCGATCCCGGTGCATGGCGGGCGGCGTTGATCGCACTGGCGCGGAATTTGCCGCGATGAGGCCCCGGATTCGATCGATGGGGGCCGATCGCTGCGACGGCGATAGGTTAACGGTTAAGACTGTGCTATGGTGCGCTGCAATCTGCGTTTCTTTCGGGCAATCTTGAGTCTCTCGCATGTGTGATTTCACGATTGATACGATACAGTTTCCAAACCCGCCGCCGCCTTTGCGCACGGTCGGCGTGAGCGTGGGGTTGGGGATGGCGCTTCTGCTGTCGGCCTGTAGCGACGATCCGGCGAAACTGGTGCCGGCCGCCGACCGCGCCGCCATCCAAAAAGAAGCCGAATTCAACAGCCGTCTCGAAAAGAAAACCACGGTCGATGAAATCCTGGCCAACGCCCGGGGCGATCGCAGTCCGGCGGCCCAACGCCCGTCCGGCGGGGGCAGTCCAGGCGATTTCGTCCAAAACAGCCTCGCCGCCGCAACGGCGGGCATCCCCCGAACCCTCACCCTGCATCTTGCGGAAACCAACGGCATTCTCGACATTCCCCCGAACGAGCTTGCAGGCCTGGAACAGGCGGCCCTGCAACCGCGCAGCGTGACCGTGACCATCGGCCCGTCGAACGAGCCCACCCCCCTTGCCTCAGCCGTGACCGCCAATCGGCGGTCACGTCTCTTGGCCCAGCGCCTGCCGCCCGGCCTCAAGATCGCCACCACCCGTTACGATAAATCGCTCGCGCCCAACACGGCGCGGCTTGAATTTGGAGCGGCCGAAAGTGCCCATTAAATTCGATACAGCCACCCTGCAATTGCTGTTGGTCACGATCTGGCGGCGGCGTCACTTGATTTTTGCGCCCTTTTTGGTCTTACCCGCCTTGAGCGTCCTCGTCTGGCTGACCGCCCCCCGCATCTATGAATCCCGCATGAGCATTCTGGTGCAGGAAATTTCAAACAATCCCGTGGTGCAAGATATCGCGGTCAAAACCAATCTGGTCGACCGGATCGACGGCTTGTCGATCCTGCTGCAAAGCCGCCATATTCTGCTGGATGTGATCACGAGTCTGAAACTCCTGCCCGACGATGCCCCTGAAAAGGACAAGGAATATCTGGTCCAGACGCTGGCCAAATCGCTCACGGCCAAATTATCCGGGCGCGATCTGGTCGAGTTGCGCATGCGCAGTTCATCCGACGATAAAATGCGCGAAATCCTTCAGGCCGCCGCCGTGCGCTTCATCGATGCGGTGCGGGCACCGGGACAGAGTTCGGTTCAAAATTCGCAAGTCTTCCTCAAGGATAAAATCAAACAGCAACGGGCCATCCTCGAACAAGCCGAGGGGGCGTTGGCCAGTTTCCGCAATGCCCATTCCGATCAATTGCCGGAACTTCATGCCAGCAACGTCCAGCGCCTGACCCAATTGCGCGAAACGGTGCAAAACAAGAAGACGGAACTGGCCGGGGCCGAGGCCGCGTCCCAAAGCCTGCGCACGCGGCTTGCCCAGTCCAATCCGATCATCGGCCAATTGGAACAACAAATCGTCCAAGCCTCGGGCGAATTGGCCTTGGCGCGCGCGCGCTATACCGACGAACATAGTGCCGTTCAAAGTCAGTTGCGCCGCCTTGAACGCTTGCAAGAACAACGCAGTCAATTGATCGAAAGCAGCCAGAACATGGCGAGCGAGGATCTGGACAAATTATGGAACCGGGCGGCCTCTCTGGCGGGCAATCCGGCAGCGGCGGCGGCAACCCAGGACGGAACGATTGCAGCGGGAGCAGCAGGGGGACCTGGGGGCGGCAATGGGGGTGCCCTTGCCAATAG
>DAISJD010000123.1:0-9352 GCA_036821645.1 Aliidongia sp. | reverse complement strand
CCCCGATTCAGCGCCGGGCTGGCGGCAACCTGTTTCAACGGATCGTCGATGCCGCCCGGGGTCGGGCCGTTCCGCCGCAAAACCCGGCTTCCCAGCATCCTCTCCATCGCCAGCCGCCACAGCCGCCGGTCGCCCCGCAGATGCAACCCAGCCAGCAGCTCCCCCCGCAGGTGACGCCGCCCCAGGCACAAACGCCGACGGCCCCGCCCCAGGCACGCCAGCATGGCCCAACCGATCCTGCCGACCGCCAACAACCGGCATCGGGCGAGGAAGATTATTTGGATATACCTGCCTTTTTACGGCGTCATCAGTCCCATTGAACGGTCTTCTCGTCCCACGGTCCTGCAATCCCATCGCCGTCGGCACGATGACGCCATCACCCGCACTGGGTGGCCGCCCCACCCAGAAAAGCCCCCGATGATCCGCCCGAGATCCGACCATCGGGGGCTTTTTCGCGTCGCCATGTTCGCGTCGCCATGACAGTCACAGCACACCATTAACCAACAGCATGCATAACGAGATCTAAGTCTGGGTCGGGCGTTACCCACTTGATCTCGCCTGTTCTTTTGACAAAAAGCACTGCAACACTTCGTAATAAAGTGTGATTTGTATCTCGACGAACACCCTGTTAGCCATAGTGCGTGACTTTTCGTCAGTCAGTAATGGACACGGCTTCATGACACACGCAGCGCCCAAGGCCCCCGCCGTACAGAAGACCCTCAAGGCTTCCGTGCAATGCACAGGGGTCGGCCTCCACAGTGGTGTGGTCGCGACCATGACCCTCTATCCGGCCCCTATCGATTTCGGTATTCGCTTTCGCAGGCTCGACGGTCGCAATGGACCGGTCGAGATCGCCGCCACATGGCGTTCGGCCAGCGAATCCCCGCTCTGCTCCATCTTGACCGATGGGTGCGGGACCGAGATCATGACGATCGAACATTTGATGTCCGCCTTGGCCGGATGCGGCATCGATAATTGCCTGATCGACATCGACGGCCCGGAAGTCCCGATCATGGATGGATCGGCCGCCCCGTTCGTGTTCTTGATCGATTGCGCTGGCATTCTGGCTCAATCCGCCCCGCGCCGGGCCATCAAAATCTTGAAGCCCGTCACCGTCACCGCCGGACTTGCCTCTGCCAGCCTGGAGCCGGACGATCTTTTCTCGCTCGATTTCGACATCGACTTTGCCAATAAGGTCATCGCCCGGCAAAGCAAGAGCATGGTTTTGGAACCCGGTCAGTTCAAGGGCGAGATCGCCCGGGCGCGCACCTTTGGGTTTCTGCACGAAGTCGATCAATTGCGCGCCGCCGGTCGCGCCCTTGGCGGTTCGCTCGACAATGTCATCGTGATCGATCGGGACCGGGTCATCAACGAGGGCGGTCTGCGCTATCACGACGAATTCGTGCGGCATAAGATGCTGGATGCGATCGGCGATCTCTATCTGGCCGGGGGGCCGCTCGTCGGTCGGTTCCATGGGGTACGGTCCAGTCACGCCCTGAACCGTCGGCTGTTGGCAGCCGTCTTTGCCGATCCCGACGCCTATCGCATGACGACCATGGTCGATGCACCGGCCTATGCCGCTTGGTCGCTCGTCCCGGAAGCCCTGACCGCCTGAACCTACGATGAATTTAGCGTCTTCGCCAACAGACCGTCTCGCGCGGTCTGTTTCTTTGTGCTAAACAGGGGGAAAGAGGTTGGATTCTGTCTTACGGCAGCGTCCGCTTCGTTTGTTGCCATCACGGCGTGGCCGCTTCTATCGGCTCGCCCCATTACCAGGGATCGTGCGACAGCATGACGATGTTCAAGCAGCCCCGCCTCGGCGCCGTGTTCGGTCTTTTTCTTGTGTTGTTTCTTGTCGGCTGTTCCGGCGACATGCCGAAAGAGACTTTTAAAGAACAAGATGTCGACCTGCTCTATAATGCCGGGCTGGACAGCATTAACGATCAGAAATATGCCTTGGCCGGTCGTCTTTTTGACGAGGTCGAACGCCAACATCCCTATTCGATTTGGGCCACGAAGGCGCAGTTGATGCAGGCATATGTCAAATATGCCGACGGTCGTTACGAAGACGCCATTGCGGCCGCCGACCGTTTCGTCCAACTGCATCCCGGCAACAAGGATGTGCCCTACGCCTTTTACATCAAGGCAATCTCTTATTACGAACAGATCGTCGATGTGGGTCGCGATCAAAAGGCGACCGACAATGCCCTGAAGGCGCTGACCGAAGTCGTCAATCGTTATCCCGATTCCCGTTATGCCCGCGATGCCCGGCTCAAAATCGACCTGACCCGCGACCATCTCGCCGGCAAGGAAATGGAAATCGGCCGCTATTACGAAAAGCAGACCCAATATGTGGCGGCGATAAACCGTTTTACCCAAGTGGTGAAGAATTACGAGACGACGACCCATGTCCCCGAAGCCCTGGCGCGGCTCGTCGAATGCTATATGGCGATCGGCCTTACCGAAGAAGCCTCGAAGAATGCCGCCGTTCTTGGCTATAACTTCCCCGATAGCGAATGGTATCGCGATACATATGCCCTTGTGCAAAATGGGAAAGCCCCTACCGATGGCCCGCAGTCGAAGGGCTTCCTCGACCGAGCCCTCGACAGTCTGTTCTAACTGGGTGATCCGGGTGGTTGCAGACTCTGCACGCCCGGTCGTTCCCAGTCTCATCCCCCGGTTCTTCTGATGCTTCAAAGCCTGTCCATCCGCGACGTTGTCCTGATCGACCGGCTTGATCTTGCATTCGGTCCGCATCTTTCAGCACTCACCGGTGAAACCGGGGCCGGCAAATCTATCCTCCTCGATTCATTGGGGCTTGCCCTTGGCTTTCGTGCCGAAAGCGGGATGGTGCGCCAAGGGGCAACTCAGGCGGTCGTGATCGCTGCCTTCGATATTGCCCCATCCCATCCGGTTTGGTCGCTGCTCGCCGACCAGGGGATAGGGGCGGAAGAAACCGTCATGCTGCGCCGGATCGTCAATCCCGACGGTCGCTCACGCGGGTTTATCAACGATCAGCCAGTCAGTATCGGCCTCTTGAAACAAGTGGGCGAAACCCTGGTCGAAATTCAAGGCCAGTTCGAACAACGCGGCCTGTTGGACCCGGCCCAGCATCGTATCCTGCTAGACGGGTTCGGCGGGTACGAGGCCCATGTCGCCGCCGTGCGCGCCGCATGGCGCACGGTCAATCACTGCCGCACCGCCCGGATGGAGGCCGAGGCCGCGATCAAGAAGGCCCGCGCCGACGAGACGTGGCTGCGGCAATGTTTGGCCGAACTCGACCAAGTGCGCCCCGAACCCGGCGAAGAAACCCGCCTCAGCGAGGCGCGCGGCCGTTTGATGCACCGGGCTCAGATCATCGATGCCGTGGCCTCGGCCTATCATGAATTGACCGGCGATCGCGGCGGCGAACGATCCCTGCACAGTGCCGCCCGTCAGTTGGAACGGGTGCGCGCCAAGGCCATGGGGCGTCTCGATGAGGCGATCGCCGCGTTGGAACGGGCGCTCGTCGAATTGGCCGAGGCCGCAGCCTTGCTCGAAGCCGCCCGTCACGATGATGAGGACGGCGATACGTCCTTGGATCAGGTGGAGGATCGTCTCTTCAAATTACGCGGATTGGCGCGCAAACATGGGGTTGCGATCGACCATCTGGCCGCCTTGCGCGACGATATCGCCCAAAAACTGACCCGGATCGAGGATGGCGGCACGGCCTTGAAACAATTGTTGGCCGAAGAAGAAACCGCCCGCCTCGGCTTTGAAGCCGCCGCCCGTCAGTTGAGTGCCGATCGCGCCGCCGCAGCATCCGCCTTGGATCGGGCTGTCATGGCGGAGCTTGGGCCGCTCAAACTCGACCGGGCGCGCTTCATTACCTGCCTTCAGCCCCTGCCCGTCGACCAATGGTCGGCGGATGGGGCCGAACGGGTCAGCTTCGAGGTCGCAACCAATCCCGGCAGTGCGCCGGGGCCGATCCATAAAATCGCTTCCGGCGGTGAATTGTCCCGGTTTCTGTTGGCCTTGAAGGTGGTTTTGGCCCGGATCTCTCATGTGCCGACCATCGTGTTCGACGAGGTCGATAGCGGGATTGGCGGGGCCGTCGCCGCCGCCGTCGGCGAACGGCTGCAACGGCTCGGCCAGGAATTGCAGGTTCTGGTCGTAACCCACTCGCCCCAGGTCGCCGCCCGCGCCCACGATCAATGGCGGGTCGCCAAACGCCAAGATGCCGATCAAACCGTGACACGGGTCGAACCACTGGACCCGGATGAACGGCGCGAGGAAATCGCCCGGATGTTGTCCGGGGCCGAAATCACGCCCGAGGCGCGGGCGGCGGCCGATCAATTGCTGGCACGAACCCTTGCGGCCTGATACAGACTGACGCGTTTTATCGATCTGCCGAAGACGAGCCCTGCCATGTCCAAGCCCCCGATATCCAAGCCCGCCAAAACCAAGACCGTCGCCCCGCGCCATATCGATCTGCCGCCCGATCGCCTGACCCCGGATCAGGCGGATGAATGCGCCGCCGACCTCACCGATGGCCTCTTGGATTGCCTCAAGATCTTGCGCAGCACGGACCCTTTGATGCAGGCGAGCGCCCGCTATCGCGGGGCACAAAAAACCCTCGCATCCCTCCTCCCCCCGACCGAGGCCCTGCTCGCGGTCTTGAACACGCGGTATCACGGGGCTGATGATCCGTTGGTCAGCGATGCGCGCTTCGATGCGCTGATGCAGGCCTTGCGCGCCGTCGCGGCCGAACAGCCGACCCTGATGAATGCCCAGGAAACCGGCCCCAGAATCACGGCCACAGTCGGGGCGGCACCGGCGACGGGGTTCGGCAAAGTCACCCACCGGGTCCCGATGTTGTCCTTGGACAATGCCTTCACCGCCGAGGATGTCGGGGATTTTCTCACCACCGTGCGCAATTTCCTGCATGAATATCGCACGGACCCAACCTTACCCCTGACATTTATCGCCGAACTCAAGATCGATGGCCTGTCCTGCGCGCTGCGCTATGAGGGGGGGCAGTTCGTTTCGGCCGCGACCCGTGGCGACGGGACCGAGGGCGAGGATGTCACCGCCAATATCCGGGCGATCGCAGCCCATGCCGGGATTCCGATGCGGCTTCGGGGCGATGCGCCCGATATCCTCGAAGTGCGCGGCGAAATCTTTATGAGCGACGCGGATTTCGCCACCCTCAATGCAAAACAGGCCGAAACCGGCGGCAAACTCTTCGCCAACCCACGCAATGCCGCCGCCGGGAGTCTGCGCCAACTCGACCCCCAAATCACCGCGACCCGACCGTTGCGCTTTTTCGGGTATAGCTGGGGCGAGACGAGCCGCCCCTTCGCCGAAACCCAAAGTGCGGCACGGGCCCAACTCAACGCGTGGGGTTTCACCCTGAACGAGCCCAGCGCCCTTGTGACCGGTCTTGAAGCGATGATGGCGTTTTATCGCCGGATCGAACAGGATCGCGCCAGCCTCGGCTTTTCCATCGACGGTATCGTCTATAAGATTGACCGTCTCGACCTGCAAGCCCGTCTCGGGTTCGTGGCCCGCGCCCCGCGTTGGGCCATCGCCCATAAATTCCCACCCGAACAATCCATCACCCGGGTGGAACGGATTTCGGTTCAGGTCGGGCGCACGGGGGTTCTCACCCCCGTGGCGGAACTGACGCCGGTACTGGTCGGCGGCGTCATGGTTGGACGCGCCACCCTGCATAATGAAGATTATATCGCGGACAAGGACATCAGGGTCGGCGATCGCGTCATCATCCAACGGGCGGGCGACGTCATCCCGCAAGTGGTGGCGCCCATCCCGACGGACCGTCCGCCGCAATCCGTCCCGTTCGTGTTTCCCGAGACATGCCCCGCCTGCGGCAGTCACGTCATGCGCGAGGCGGGCATGGCGGCGAGGCGCTGCACCGGGGGGCTCATCTGTCCCGATCAGGCGGTCGAACGCCTGCGCCATTTCGTGTCGCGCGATGCGTTCGATATCGAAGGCTTGGGGGCCCGCACCATCGGTGAATTTTTCGCCGACGGCCTGATCCGCACCCCCGCCGACCTGTTCCGCCTGGACCCGGCCGCGATCGAACGCCGCGACGGGTGGGGCCGACAAAGCGTCGCGAACCTGATGGACAGTCTCGCCGCCCGGCGCACGATCCCGCTCGACCGGTTCATTCTGGCACTGGGCATTCCCCAGATCGGCCAGCAAACCGCCCGGCTTCTGGCCCGCCATTATACCAGTCTCGATGCCTTGCGCACGGCGATCCTGGCCGCCGCCAACCCTGAAAGCGAGGCATTCGCCGCCCTCACCGCCATCGACGGGATCGGGGCATCCATGGCGGCAGATCTGGTCGGATTCTTCACCGAGGAAAAAAACAGCGCCGTCCTCGACGATCTGCTAACGCAAGTCACCGTGACCGACGTGGCGGCGCCGACCCGAACCGGCGACAGTCCGCTTGCCGACAAGATCATCGTCTTCACCGGCACCCTCACCCGCCTGACCCGCACCGAAGCCAAGGCCCGCGCCGAAGCCGCCGGTGCCAAGGTCACGGGATCCGTCTCGGCCAAAACCGATTTCCTGATCGCTGGCGCCGACGCGGGCAGCAAAGCCGCCAAGGCCGCCGCCCTTGGGGTCGCAGTGCTGGACGAGGATCGCTTTATTGAGCTATTGGGCAGTGAAAATAGCAAAAAAAGTTAGTATTTTAAAACTTTTTCAATCAAAATGTTATTGTTACGATCATGATTATGCTCCAACTTATTGAGAGACACTCTTAATGCTAGCATTGAACCGCAATGCCCTCCTCGACAGTAACATCCCGACAATCACCTTAAAAGTAGACCGTAATTGTTCTTTTCTGTCACTTGGATAATGCTAGAATGTCGATGACGATCTTGTTGCTATTCCTTGGTTTCTGTGGAGGTTTCTATTGCTGTGAACGGCGCATGAAGGATGAGGTTGATATGGCCCGCCAACACGCGGACACACTTGAACAGACGATCGCAACGATCCGCCAAAAAATCGTTTCGATGGAAAACGCTGAAAACCGCCGCCTCGAAGAGGCTGAACGTCGTAAGCGCTTTTTCGAGGAAAACGACCTTTCTGACACAGAAAATCAGTTAAGGTTCATAAACCAAGCTGATTTACGCGCCGTCAACCCAGTAAATAAAGAAGCCGCTCGGGTTGTACTTTTTGTGCTCGAAGAATGGATTAGGACCAGACAGGGGAGATGGCGTCTGTCGTTCGAAGTCGCCATGGGCGCTTTTATTAAGACACACTTCGATCCTGAAGATCGCACACAAAAAGCGGCTTTTAGTTCTTATAATAGTAAACGGGTCGATTTCCTGCTCATTGATCAATCAGGTCGGCCAAAGTTGGCAATCGAATATCATGGTACCGGGCACGGCCAATCCAATGATACGGAAAGTCGAATGGACGTGAAACGCCTAGCACTTTCTCGTGCTGGCATTCCCCTCATTGAGATCCCAGCTAACACACCCAAGACGCGTATCCTGCATCTGCTTGACAAAACACTGTTAGAAGACTCATCACCAGCCATGCTTGGGTAATATGCTGGGTGGAGACTTGGCTGTATGCGTTGCAAGTGCTTCACGCGGTTTTTTTGCGCACACATCTGTGTTTTTAAGGCGAAACAGAAACTCTCCATGGCGGCATTACTTAGATCTGGACAGACCTTCTCCAGCAACAAGGGATGCAGCTTTCGGTTCTCGAACAGTGGAATGGCCGTCACCCCCCATCACCAACACCGCGCGAAAATCATTCACATTGGTATAGGTCGGCCCCGTGACGACCGCGTCGCCGAGGCTGGCGAAGAAGCCGTGGCCGTCGTTTCGGGCCAAGGCTTCGCGCGGGCTGATGCCCAGGGTTCGGGCGCGGGCGAGGGTGTCGGGGGTGATGACCGCACCGGCGATTTCTTCCACCCCGTCCACCCCGTCCGTATCCCCCGCCAGGGCATAGATCCCGTCCGCCCCGTCGAGCCCCAGGGCCAGCGACAGGAGGTATTCGACATTGCGCCCGCCCCGCCCGGTGCCGCGCACCGTCACACTCGTCTCGCCGCCGGACAGGAGCACGCACGGGGCCCGGAACGGGGCGAACGGGGCCGACGGGTCGGCGGCGGTGCGGGCGAGGGCGGCCATCATCGTGCCGACATCCCGCGCCTCGCCTTCGATCGCGTCGCTCAACAGATAGGGGGTGACCCCGGCGGCCTCGGCGCAGGCCGCCGCCGCCGTCAAGGCGAGGCGCGGGGTTGCGATCAGGTGCGTTTCGATCCGGGCGAGACGCGGATCGTCGGGCTTGACGCTTTCACCCAAAACGGTCATCGCCCGCAAGACCGAAGGCGGCAGGTCGAGACGATAGCGTCGGATGATATCCAAGGCGTCGCCGACCGTACTCGGATCTCCCACCAAGGGGCCGGAGGCGATATCGATCGGACGATCCCCCGGCACGTCGGAAATCAACAGGTTGACGACCCGGGCGGGGTGACAGGCAACGCCGAGCCGCCCGCCCTTGATCGCCGAGAGGTGACGGCGCACGCAATTGATCTCGCCAATCGTCGCCCCAGAGGCCAACAAGGCGCTATTCACCGCCTGCTTCTGGGCGAGATCGATCCCCGGCAGGGGTAAGGGCAACAGGGCGGAGCCGCCGCCGGAAATAAGCGCGATGACCAAATCGTCCGCCGTGAGGCCGGAGACCAGATCCATCATCCGGCGGGCGGCGTCGAACCCCGCCGCATCGGGCACCGGATGGGCGGCCTCGACGATCTCGATCCGGCGACAGGGCACGCGATAGCCGGTGCGGGTGACGACCAACCCCGAGAGCGATCCCGGCCATGCCGCCGCCTCACAAGCCGCCTCAAGGGCCGCCGCCATGGCCGCCGACGCCTTGCCCGCCCCGATGACCAGGGTTCGCCCGGCGGGTGGTTCCGGCAAAAACCGGGCGAGACCCCGTGCCGGCTGCGCTGCCGCGATCGCGGCCTCGAACATCGAGAGAAGCAACGCACGGGGGTCGAAAGACATGGGCACTCCAGGGCGAAACGCTGTCCGATTTTGCCGAAGGGATCGCCCCCTTGCGACAAGGCGTTATAGTGTCGGCAAAACCGGGCGGGTGGCAAGGGCCGTGCGCACGATGGTTTCGACCCGCGCGCGGGCCTCCCCGGTCAAGGGCAGGCGCGGCATTCGCACCCGGTCGTTCGACCCGCCCGCGATCGCCTCGGCCAGTTTGATATTTTGCACCAGATATGTCGACACATCGAGATCGAGCAAGGGCCGGAACCACCGATAGAGACGCAGGGCCTCGGCAAAGCGCCCGGCCTTGATCAGGCGGTAAATCGCGATGGTTT
>DAISJD010000122.1:0-9446 GCA_036821645.1 Aliidongia sp. | reverse complement strand
GATCTTTTTTTTTTTCAGGCAAAAGACGACACACGATCTCCTCTCTGGCCTCGTGGCTTGGGGGATGTGTAAAAGAGCCACCCGCCCCCCCCCCGGCACCGCCGGTAATCGGCAAGGTCACGATGAATTCGGCATAAGCCCCCACTTCGCTTTCAAGCTGTAGGGTGCCGCCGTGATGGCGGATCGTGTCGTAGCTCAGACTAAGACCGAGCCCCGTGCCCTGTCCCGGCGGTTTGGTGGTAAAAAACGGCGTGAAGAGTTTTTCCTGGATCTGGGGCGGGATACCGATCCCGTTATCGCGAACCCGGATTTCGACAGTTTCGCCAAGATGCCGGGTCGCGATCTTCATCACGCCGGGCACGGCCAAGGTTCCCGCACCCCGTTCCCGGATCGCATAAAACCCGTTGCCGAAAAGATTGATAAAAACCCGGCTGATTTCCTGGGGAGCCACCATGACCGTGCCCAGGGTCGGATCGAACGCACGCTCGAACGTACAGGTGAAATCCGAATCTTCCCCCCGAACGCTTTTATAGGACAGCATCAGGGCTTCTTCGATGAGATCGTTCAAGACGGTTGCCTGCCGTTCACCGCCGATCCCGCGCGCATGGAGCAGCATACTGCGAATGATGCCGTCGGCCCGTTTGCCGTGATCCTTGATCCGCCGCAGATTGAGGGTCAGATCGTCGACGAGATCGGTTGCCTCTTGATTTTGCCCATCGCTCAGGGCCGGGGCAATCGTCTCAGACAGGTCCTGCATCAGGCCAATCGACAATTCCGAGAAATTCATGATGAAATTCAAAGGATTGCGGATTTCATGCGCAATCCCGGCCACAAGCCCGCCCAAAGATGCCAGTTTTTCCTGGGTGACGAGACGGGTTTGGGCGGTCTTGAGATCGGTCAAACTTTGTTCGAGGGCGGTCGACCGCCGTTCCAGTTCCTGGGTCCGATCGGCCACCTTGGTCTCAAGATCGAGATTGGCCGATTCAAGCGCCTCGTTCGTAACCGCAAGGGCACTGCGCGCATGGTCCAATTCGGCAAACAGACGCGCATTGGCAAGCGCCGTCGCCGCCTGGGATGCCAAGATCTGCAATAGATTGACCCGATCTTGCGTAAAGGCCCCGACGGTCAATTCATGTTCGAGATAAAGAACCGCCGTCACCCGGCCCTGATGGCTGATCGGGATGCATAGAACCGAACAATTGGGCCGGTCCGCCCACCGTGGATGATTGGCAAAGCGCGGGGATTGGGCAATCGTGTCGATCACGACATTTTCCTGACTGCGCAGGACATAATGGATAAGCGGCTGCGGCAAGCCCGATGCCGCCAACGGACGGTTCACCACCAGGGCCGCCTCGGCATCGACCCGCCGCTCGGCCACCACCATGAGATCGCCCTCGCCCGCCTCGACCGCGATGAGAGCGGCAAATCGGGCCCCGGCATTGGCCATGGCAAGATCGAGGATCCGATCGATGAGACGATCCAAAACCAACTCGCTCGTCACCGCTTGGGCCAACGCCATGACCGTATCGAGATCGAAGGTGGCGATTTTGCGATCGGTGTCGCCCCCCTCGGCCGCGGCACCGGCCTCACCCGCAGCAGGGACGGACAAATCGGGATATTCGGCCGTCATGGCGGCGATTTTTGCCGTCGCCCCCCAGGCCCGGTAAAGCCGATAGGCTTCGCGCCGATAGGTATCTGCCCGCTCGACGCGGCCGCACGCCGTGAAGAACGCGGCCCCCAATTCCGCCGCCAAGGCCGCCTCGTGCAGAAAGTGATGGCGTGTGGCAAGCTCGATCGCCTGGGCATAGGAATCCGCCGCCCGCACCGGGTCGTCGGCTAAAAACGCCAATTCGGCTTCGATCAGTTTCGCCCGGTGACTGTGATTCATCGGTGCCGTGCGGGCCCACCGGTGCAATCGGCGTAAATTGGCCTGGATCATGCTGCGATGATGACGCGCATCCCGGCGCCGTCCGGGCACCTTGCGTTTTAGGATCGCAAGCCGGATCAAAGACTCGTAAAAGGCGAAAGTCGGGCGGGCAAAAGTACCGGGCCGTTGATTGATGATCGCGCGGCCTTGTTCGATGATGAAAAGCTCGTGGTTTTTCCACCCGAACAGAAGACACAGAAACGCACCGAAGACGAAATTGAAGGCGCCACCCATTCCATTCGAGGCGACGTTGCCCCGTTGAATGCGATCGGGGGTAAAAAAATCGCGCAAGATCCCGTCAGGTTCGTCCGAAGACAGGACGCACAGGAATTGCCGCCCGGTTTCGGTGAGCCGCATCAGCATCTCGGAGGCGTTGAGCCCGATCTGCGTGCGCATCGACGTGAATTCATCCTGGATTTTTTCGATATTGATACCGGAATAAATCATATAATAAAAATTCAAGACCAATGAATATTCGGCATACCGAAAATTGCCCGCCTCGTAGGCGGAAATGAAGGATTGGCGCAAAATCGCCGCCGACTGACTGATGGGGGCTTTCCAATGGCTGACCCCCAAGGCAAAGGCGGCATCGGTTTCATAAGACCCCTGTCTTCTGCCCAATTCGCGGGCCGCCTGACCCAAAAGATGACCGCTTTCGACAAATCCCATGGCCGATAGGGTCAGGCCGACACCGACCACAAGCTGCGCCGATTCCGGGGCGACGCCGTAATCCAGCGATAAGCGCGTGCCTTGGATGGCGAAAAGCGGAAAATAAGTCGAACTGGATAAAAACCCTGCCGTCAGACCCAACAGCAACAAACGCATCGCCTGACGCGCCTCCGCATGATCCATCGGGCTTGCCTGTTGCAAGATGCGGTGTAGGGTGTGACGCACGGCCCGCATCGCCAAGGCCCCGCGTGCGATATGGAGGCGCACATTCTTTTGCGGCAAATGGATATCGAGGATCGCCAGTGCTTCTAGAATCTTGACGGTCGCCGATGCGTGGGAACCCAAAAACATATCGGCCCGTACGCGCATTTCCGCCGCCACGCATCGCTCAAGCCGCGACCGGGCCAGGGCTTCGGCCGCTTGGACGAATTGCTCCGACCCGGTGAAATCCCGCACGAGATACGAGAGTTCCGCCCCCCGCAGATTGAGATGAAAGCGCAAGGCCCGATCATCGACCACGGCCTGTTCCAGATCTTGTGCGATCTTGATGAAACCAAGGGCGACATCATAGGCGAAAGATGCCTCAGCCTTTGCTGCGACCGCAATATTGAGCCGACAGAGGGCTGCGCGTTCGTCGGGATCGTCGATCAGGGGGTGGGCGATATTGAGATTGCGCACCGTATCGAACAACGGCGCTTCGTGGGCACCGTGGGCCCAATCACGCAATAGCCGCCCGACCTTGAGGTGCAGGGACGGCAAAACGCTTTGATCGGTCAGCTCAAAGGCCGCCTGCTGCACCCGGTCATGAGCAAAGCGGAAAATCTGCGTCTCGGCGGTTTCTTCGATCAGGACCATCAACCCTTCGCTCACCGCAGGCCACAGGGCCTCGACGGTTTCATCCGCCGTGGCCGCGACCGCCGTCGCCAGGAGGGCAAGATCGACGCGATTGCCGAAACAGGCCGCCACGCGCAAGACATCGCGGGTTCGCATCGGCAATAAGGTCAACCGATGGGTGAGGAGAACGGCGACGTCTTCCGATAGAGAGGCCGCCTTGATCCCATCGACGTCGCAGACCCAGGCATTGGCCTGTTCGTCGAACTGTATCAATTGATCGCGCACCAAACTCGTCACCAGTTGGCGCAGAAAAAACGGATTGCCGCCGCTGCGCTGGGACAAGAGAATGGCAAGCTCGGTCACTTGTTCAAGCGGGGCTCGCAAGGAATCCGCCAACCAATGGGCGACGTCCTTCGCCGTCAGAGCCTGGGGTTCCAGCAGCGTCACGGCGGCAGAGGCCGTAATCGCATCGACCGCACGGGTCAGCGGATGGTGGTTGCCGACCTCGTTGTGACGATAAGCGCCGATCACCATCACATGATGGCGTCCTGCATCCGTCATCACCCCTTGCAACAAGCGCAAGGACCCTGAATCGGCCCATTGCAGATCGTCGAGAAACATTACCAGCGGGTGTTCTTGGGCGGCAAAAACTTGCAGGAACCGGATCAGGACCAGTTGAAACCGATTTTGCGCCTCCGCCGGCGAGACGGTCGGCACGACCGGTTGCGGGCCGATCACCCATTCGAGCGACGGCACGATTTCCAGCATCAATCCGGCCTGCTGGCCCAAAGCCTGGTTCAAGAGGTGACGCCATCGGGCCAAGCGTTCCGGCCCTTCCGTCAGGATCTGCCCGACGAGATCGCGCAAACATTCCGCCACGGCCAAAAAAGGGATATCGCGCTGACGGGAATCGAACTTGCCTTCGATGAAATACCCATTGACCAAGGCCGTCGGGCGGCGAATTTGATGAACCAGGGCGGACTTGCCGATGCCGGAATAACCCGCCACCAGCACCAGTTCCACCTCGCCCGCCGTGACCCGTTCAAGCGATTGTTGCAGGGCCGCAACCATCGTCTCGCGACCGTACAAGGCTTCGGCAAGGCTGAGATATAACGGGCGATCATTACGGCCGAGGGCGAAATCCGGGATCGACCCGGTCGTCTCCAGGCATAGGCGACAATATTCCAGATCGCGCTTCAGGCCCTCCGCCCCTTGATAACGCTGTTCCGCCATTTTCGCCAAAAGCCGCAAAATGATGGCGGAAATCTGCGGCGGCACATCCGGTCGATAGGCATGCACGGGGGTTGGGGTGCGGGCAATATGACGGTGCACCCATCCTAACGGGTCTTGTGCCGTAAACGGAACGGTACCGGTCAGCATCTGATGAAAAATAACCCCGATCGAATAAAGATCGGTCCGGTGGTCGATCGACCGGTTCATGCGGCCGGTTTGTTCGGGGGAAATATAGGCAAGATCCCCATCGAGCATCGCCTGACGGGGGGCGGCGGCAATATCCTGTACAATCCGGGCGGCCACCCGCATCCCGCCAAGACGCACCCCCGCCGTCGCGGGATCGAAACGAATATGAACCGGACGCAAATCGCGATGAATGACGGCCCGACGGTGCAAATCCGCAACCGCATCGGCAATGGCGATGGCAAGGGTCAAAAACGCATCGAGCGCCATGCCGCCCGCAGGGATGCAACTGGTCAAAAAGACCTCACCCCGATCGCGCACCCCAAGCACGACCCCGGTCTCGCCCGTATAGACCCCCGTCGGTTCTTCGACCGCCCCACCTTTCAGTTGGGTCAGCAGGGCGGCTTCGTTCAAAGTTGCGGCAGGCGGCGTTTGGGCCGTGCCAAACCGTAAAATGACCGCAAGCCCATCCTCAAGCCGAAGGGCACGATACCACGTGTACCGGGCATCGCGTTCCACACAGTCCAAAACCTGAAAGCCATCGATCATATATCTGTGTGGAATCGTCTGTACGCCCCATCCTTTGGCCCCGGATCAGCCAAGACGCATGAGCAGAATAGGCCCATACACTTTAAATCGAGGACCACACGCCGCATTCTCAATCAGACAATCATCATGAATACCGTATCCTGACTAACAGGATACACGGGCATTCGTCAACAAAACAGCACCTTTAACCCGGCAATTTTATAAACGGCAAGGTTTTACGCATCTGCACAAATGCCATAAATTCTCCACATTATCCTTGTTCACTGGCCCGACTGGCACAGGATATGCCGCCATTAGTCCCACTCTTTTTAAACGGGGTCTTTTTTGAGCCCGTGAGCGCGTTTTAAAAAAAATTGGGGATTGCGCTCGGCTAACACGCGTATCTTGGACATGACCCTTGTGCATCGACCCGATGCGATCACACTTTATGCATCGGTCCGATGCGATCACGGTTTTACGGTCGTTTTTTCGGTCATTCGATCGTTTTGAAGAAAGTGCCTCATCATGAATGGGAAAAATATCAAGGTTCTTTCCCCATTATCCGGCGTGGTTCTCGCCCTGTTCCTTGCAGGCTGCGGCTCGAATCCCGGTGTCCTTGCCTATTTGAGCTACGATCCCGCCTATGCCCCCGGCGAAGAAGGCGGTCTTGGCCCCGTACAGGTAACGGTGCAAGGCACCCCCTTCACCAATATCAGTCAAGCCGATGCGATTGCCCCCGTGATTGCGGCCATGCAAGGGACCGGCTTTGCGCCGACCCGGTTCCAGGCGACGGACAATCCTCACTCTTCTTATACGGCGGCCTTGTTGTTCGGCCCCGCCGCCCGCTATGCCGATAGCCGGGTTTGTGAGATCGTCCCGGAAAACCTGCCCCCGGTTACGGATACGCGCATGCCGTCTGCCGGATCGGACGTGCCGGTCGTCGCCGCCCTGTGTCGGGGCAATACGCGCCTTAGCGGTACATTCGGCCATATTCCGGCCAGCAGCAGCGTCGATGACCCCGTGTTCAAGAATTCAATCGCGCAATTGGTCCGCGCCTTGATCCCGGCCCGCAACCCAAACGCCGACGGCAATGGCGACTTTTCTAGTTAGCTCCAGGCAGGGCGGTTTTACGGCTAACGCCCCGACGAACCGCCCTTAGATCAGATCGATATATTCCGCTTCGAGCCCTTTGCGTCCTTCGATAACAGATACCCGCACACGTTGACCCTCAACAATCCGTGATACCCCGGACCGGCGTAGGGCCGTCATATGGATGAAAACATCCTGCCGCCCGCCATCGAGTGCCGCAAAACCGAAACCCTTGCCATCCTCGTACCATTTTACCGTCGCCTCGACGGTTTTGCCGATATAATCGCCAAGCTCAAGCGGCGGCGGTATTGGACGACTGGGGCGGGGCATTACCCGTGTGGGTGCGGGATGGTTGGATTGCGGCACTACCGGTGCCAAATCGTTGGGGGGCGGCACTACCGGTGCCAAATCGTTGGGGGGCGGCACTACCGGTGCCGCAGGGGGACGCGGAACCTGTCTTGGTGCAGCAGGGCGCACGGCAGAAGTGGGCTGTGCCACGGCATGGATCGCATAAACTAAGGGACCCTTAGCCCCCGGCCCGACCGTGCACCGTAAATACGCACCCGGTTCCAGATCATGCAGACCCGCACGGCGCACAATGGCCATCGGCAAAAATGCATCCGGCGTGCCATCGGTCGGGGTGACGAAGCCAAAGCCCTTGGCAAGATTGAACCATTTCACCACCGCCTCAATGAGACGCCCGTTTTCAGGCGCATCGGCCCGGACCGGAGACCCGGATTGCCCTTTTTGCATCATCGCCACACCAACCGCCGTCAAATCCCAAACCAAGACACGCCGCTACGTCCCCTTTGCATAGCACAAAGGCATGCGGCCGGTCGAGGTGCCGCATCAGCGGTGTGCCTCGACCGACCAATCGAGGATGCGCTGTTCTTGAATGCCGAGACAACCCACCCCAAGCCGGACGATATCGCCCGGTTGCAAATAAACCGGCGGCTTGAAACCCATGCCAACCCCCGGCGGCGTCCCCGTCGCAATCACGTCGCCCGGTAGAAGCCGCATGAACTGGCTGATATAGCTCACGAGATAGGCAACACCATAGACCATGGTCGCCGTATTGCCGGTTTGCCGCCGAACACCGTTGACATCGAGAAAGAGATCAAGCGCCTGCGGATCCGGCACTTCGTCACGGGTGACAAGCCAGGGACCCAAGGGGGCAAAACCATCGGCACTCTTGCCCTTGGTCCATTGACCCGACCGTTCGGTTTGAAACGCCCGTTCCGAAACGTCATTGATCACACAATAACCGGCCACATAGTCGAGGGCGCGCTCCGCGTCGACCATGCTGGCCGTGGTGCCGATTACAATGGCAAGTTCAACCTCCCAATCCAATTTTTGCGCCTGTTTTGGGCGGGTGATCGGATCGTACGGCCCGGCAAGCGCCGTCGAAGCCTTCAAGAATAAAATCGGTTCCGGCGGAACGGTCAGGCCCGCCTCGGCTGCGTGATCGGCGTAGTTGAGCCCGACACCGACAATCTTCGATACGCCCGCAACGCAAGGACCAAGGCGCACGGGACCCGGCACGATGGGCAAAGCATCCACATCCAAGCTGGCGAGCCCAGAGAGGGACTTGGGCCCCAAGGCAGCACCGGCAAGATCGGGAAGGATGCCTGAAAGATCACGCACATGCCCCGCCGCATCTAAAAGACCCGGCTTTTCCTGTCCAACCGGACCGTAGCGCAAGAGTTTCATGGGATCCGTCCTCCGTCCCGTGTCGCACCGGTCGGCTCATAGCACCGAACCCGATCGATCCGCCATTAAAATCGCCCCCCCCCTCCTTTTACCGGCTCGGATACGAGAAGAGAAAGCCCAAGGATTGGCTCACCAATGTCGGATTGAGATCGCGCAGGCGCAAGACAATGATGACGAATGATGACACTAAAACGCCGCAGGCCTGCATGAAGAGGATGCCCCCGTCATTATACGGATCGATGCCGAGCGGCGAGACCACATGAAAGAAAATCGCCCCCGCCATAATCCCAAACGACAACAACGCCCCCAGCGCCTGAAAGCGGGGTAAGAACAGCAACAGAGAGGCAAAGAGTTCAGCCGACCCCGTCCCGATCCGCATGATGCGCTCGTAACCATGAAAACCAAGCCAATCGGTGAGCGTGGTGAACAGATCGACGCTGCCCTCGTGGCCGGTGAATTTATATTGCAAGTACCATAAAAACACGAAGGCATTGAACCCGGACAGGGGCCAAGGGGCGAAACGCTTCATTGTAACCATGTCCATCATCGGTCTCCTGCTGAGAAAATTTCAGCCGCACAATGCACCGAGTTTGTTGCGATGGGAAATAACATTCGGTCATGGAGACAATAACCGGGGGTTATCGTCTGCCGGTTACAAGGCCGCAACCACTTCCCGCAACCGGTCGAGGATCTGGTCGGGTTCCGTTGGATTGGTAAAATCGAGATCGATAAAACGATCTCGGATCACCCCGTCCCGATCGAGGATGAAACTGGCCGGAACCGGCACGAACCAACCGCCATGCCCCTGATGCGTCGGGACGTCGGTGGCGGCCCGTTCCAGTATCGCGCGATAGCTCAGAGGCAGCCGCATGACCAGCCCGATTTCCAAGGCGAGCGCGCAATCGACATCGCAAAGATACGGATAGTCCAGGCCCGCTTGCCGCTTGTTTGCGGCAAGCCTGCCCCCCGTATCGGGAGAGACCGCCGCCAACTGTGCCCCCATGGCCCGAATACCCGGGAGGATCGCCTGAAACGCGGCCATGGTCGCCCGGCAATAGGGGCACCAGGCACCGCGAAAAAATGTCAGTACCAACGGGCCGTTCGCCAAGAGCCGGGTCGACCGCACCAGCCGCCCCTCGGCATCGGGCAGGATGAAATCGGGAAACCGGTCGCCGACCCCCCGGATTGCCGCCTGAAATTCAGGGCCGAGGACGGAAAGGATTTCGCCATAGGCGCGCCGACCATCGGGATGGTCTAGGAATCTCTGGCGCAT
>DAISJD010000121.1:0-9556 GCA_036821645.1 Aliidongia sp. | reverse complement strand
GGTCAGGGGGATACCGGGACTCATGACGAGGGCCGCCCAACCATCGAGGGACAGGGTGCGCGGATCTTCAAGCACGATCCCATCGGCCGCCGCAGATGTGCGGGTCGTTTCCTGATCGTCCCAAGCGATGACGCGGGCCCCCGCGCGGGTGAGGGCTGCAACGGCCGCCCGGCCGGAACGGCCAAGACCCAGAACGCCGATCGTGCGACCCTGAAACCGATCGAGAGAGAGGTGGGGGGCTGTGCACTCGGTCATCGCAATTTCAACGTCGAAAGGCCGAGCATGGCCAGGACAGAGGCGATGATCCAGAACCGGATGACGATCGTGGGCTCGTGCCAGCCCTTCTTTTCGAAATGGTGATGGATCGGGGCCATGCGAAAGACCCGTTTGCCGGTCAGTTTGAAACTGGTCACCTGCATGATCACCGAGACCGTTTCCATGACGAACACGCCGCCGATGATGGCCAGGACGATTTCATTTTTCGTGATGACCGCAATCGTACCCAAGGCCCCGCCGATGGCAAGCGATCCGGTATCCCCCATGAAGACCATGGCCGGCGGGGCATTGTACCACAGAAAGCCTAGACCGGCCCCGACCAGGGCGGCGCAAAACACCGTGAGTTCGCCCGTGCCCGCCACATAGTGGATCTGGAGATAATTGGCGAAAATCGTATTGCCCGTGAGATAGGCGATGAGCCCGAAGGAACCGGCGGCGATCATGGCCGGCACGATCGCGAGCCCGTCGAGCCCATCGGTCAGATTGACGGCATTGGACGCACCCACGATCACGAAAGCGGCGAACGGGATCATGAACAAGCCCAAATCGAAGAGCACGTTCTTGAAGAACGGCACGGCCAATTTAGTGCCGAGCCCGTCGGCCATCACGGTGGTGATGAGAAAGGCGGCCAGTGTTGCGAGGGCGATTTCCGCCAGCAGTTTTTTGCGTCCCGACAGGCCGGACGAACTGCGCTTGGTCAATTTGCGGTAATCGTCGAAGAAGCCCACAAGACCGAAGCCCAACGTCACGAGCAAGGTGATCCAGACATAACGATTGGTGAGATCCGCCCAAAGGAGGGTCGACCCCGTCACCGCCGAAAGGATCAGGAACCCGCCCATGGTCGGCGTGCCCTTCTTCTTGAAATGGGTTTCGGGGCCGTCGGTGCGGATGGGTTGACCTTCGCCCTGTTTGCTTTTCAGCCACGAAATCACGGTAGGCCCGAAGAGAAAACTGAACAACAAGGCTGTCAACATGGCCCCACCCGACCGGAAGGTCAGGTAATGGAACAGATTGAACGGTTGGAACCGATCGCTGAGGGCATAGAGAAGATTTAACATGGTGCTTGAATAGTCCCTCGTGCGCGGTCCGGGTCTGTCCCGGCGGCGGCACCCGCCTTCAATGGTGTGACAAGGACGGCCATGCGGGCCCCGAGAGAGCCCTTGACCATCACGACATCGCCCGATTGCAGCGTATCGAGGACAAGCGGCAGCAAATCGCAAGATTGCGCCGTCCATGCGCCCCGCACAGGATCGGGCAGCGCGTCATAAAGCGCACGCATCGCCGTTCCGCAAGCAAAGACGCGATCAACCCCGCACTGCAACAAAGGCAGGGCAAGATCCCGGTGCAGCGCCTCGCTGTCGGGGCCGAGTTCCAACATATCGCCCAGGATCGCAATCCGGCGTCCCGATCCCGTCGGGATTGCGGCACCCAATACCGCAAGGGCCGCCCGCATCGAGGCGGGGTTGGCATTGTAACTGTCATCGATGAGCAGCGCCGTACCGGTTTTGACGGCGATCTCGCTCTGCGCGCCGCGTCCGGCAAGCCCTGGCAATGTCGCAAAGGCGGGCAAAGCCTGGCTCGGATCGAGATCGAGCGCCGCAAGGACGGCCAAGACGGCAAGACTATTCTCGACCAAATGCCGCCCCGGTTGCGCCAGACGATAGGTGAGGGGGCGCCCCATCAGGCTGACCGTCACGTCGCTGCCACGGGGGCCGGTCGTAAGATCGACGAGGCGAATGTCGGCGCGCGGGTCGGCCCCGACGGTCAGAACCCGCTGGACCCCTGCGGCCCGTGTTGCCGCCAACAAATAATCGCACAAGGGGTGATCGCGGTTCAGAACCCCGGTGCCGCCGGGGACGAGCCCTTGAAAAATCTCCGCCTTGGCATCGGCGATCGCCTCGATCGTGCCGAAATGGGCGAGATGCGCCGGGGCGATCGTGGTGATGACGGCGACATGGGGACGCACTTGGCGGGTCAAGGCCGCAATTTCCCCGGCATGGTTCATGCCGAGTTCGAAGACGCCATAGGCAGTCGTCGACGGCATGCGGGCGAGGGTCAGGGGAACCCCCCAATGATTGTTGTAGCTCGCCGCCGATGCATGGGTCGGCCCGTAAGCGGCGAGTGCTCGGGCCAGCATTTCCTTGGTCGTGGTTTTGCCGACACTGCCGGTCACGGCGACGATCCGGGCCTCGGTGCGGGTACGGGCGGCGTGCCCCAAGGTTTCGAGCCCGGCGCGCGTATCGGCAACCTGAATGAGGCACCGATCTTTGAGGCCGTCGGGCAGGGGATCGGGCACCCGCGCCACCAGGGCGGCGGCGGCCCCGGCGGCAAAGGCGGCCCCAAGATAGGCATGTCCGTCCTGATGGGGACCGTCGAGGGCGACGAACAGATCGCCCGGTTTCAAGGTTCGGCTGTCGATCGAGACGCCCGATACGGCCAGCGACTGTGCATGATGGCGTGGATCGAGCCCAAATGCCGCGATGAGGTCTGGGCCGGTCCAAAGCTCAGTCATGGGCAAGCCCGATCTCATGGGCGAGGCCAAGGGTGCGGGCAAGGCCGCGCACCATGGCGACATCGTCGAACGGATATGTGACGCCGGCGATGGTCTGTCCTTGTTCGTGTCCCTTGCCGGCGATCACGAGGCAGTCCTCGGGGCCAAGGCTGCCCAGGGCAAGGGCGATGGCGCTTTCCCGGTCGCCGCCATCGCGTCCGCCTGGGCAATCGGCCAGTACCGCCGCCCGGATCGCGGCCGGATCTTCCGAACGCGGATTGTCGTCGGTTACAATGGCGAGATCGGCCCGATCGGCCACGACGCGCCCCATCAGCGGTCGCTTGGTCGGATCGCGGTCGCCACCCGCCCCGAACACGCAGACGAGCCGCCCCTTCGTATGGGGCCGCAGGGCGTCGAGCAATTTTTCGAGCCCGTCCGGCGTATGGGCGTAATCGACGTAAACGGGGGCCCCGCAATCCAAAATGATCGCCTGTTCCAGCCGACCGCGCACCGGGGTGAGATGACCCAGCGCATTGATCGCCGCGTCGGGATTGATGCCGGTCGCAATGGCGAGACCCAAGGCGGCAAGCGCGTTCATCGCCTGAAATTCTCCGGCGAGCGGCAGATCGACCAGACACCGCCGTCCCAGAATGTCGAGGGCCAAAACCTGACCGCCCGGCGTCGAAACGCGGTGATCGAGACGCAGGGCCGTTGCCTTGGTGCCGAAATCGAGGATCGGATGACCGGCATTCTGCGCACTGGCCCGCACGGTGGTGAAAGTCGGACAATCGGCATTCAACACCGCGATGCCGCCCGATTTCAGGACCTGGGTGAAGAGGCGGAGTTTGGCGTCGAGATATGCCGCCATCGTGCCGTGATAATCGAGATGGTCTTGGGTCAGATTGGTAAAGGCGGCAGCGGCGATCCGCACCCCGTCGAGACGATGTTGATGAAGCCCATGGGAGGAGGCTTCCATGACCGCGTGATTGACCTTGCGTTTGGCAAGATCGCTCAAAATGGCGTGCAGGCTGACCGGGTCGGGGGTCGTCATCGAACCCGGCACGAGACCATCAGGCCCATCGACCCCAAGCGTGCCGATGGCGGCGGCCGAAAGACCGCACCGGGACCAGATCTGCTTGGTGAAGAGGGCGGTCGAAGTTTTGCCGTTGGTCCCGGTGACGGCTGCCACCGTTTCCGGCTGTGCACCATAGAAACGGGCCGACATCAAGGCCAGACGGTGACGCGGGTTGAGATCGCCCAGCACCGGAACGGGGCTGTTGGCCTGGAGGCTGCTTGCCGATTCGAGGTCGGTCAAGATCGCGCGGGCCCCCTTGACCACGGCATCGTCGATATAGCGTCTACCATCGGCCGTGCTGCCGGATAGGGCGACGAACAGGCTGCCGGGCCGCACCGCGCGGGAATCCGCCGTGATGTGGGTAATCTCAAGGTCGCTCAGAGGACCGGAGGTGGGAAGATCGCTCATGAGATCAGTTAGCCGCAATCTTTTTACCCGCCACAGGAAGGTCAATCGAAACGGCCCGGCGGATTTCTGGCGTTTCTTCGACCTGTTTAACCCCTAAAAGGGGCGCCATTCGGGCAATGATCCGTTTGACGGCAGGGGCCGCCGTCCAACCCGCCGTCGCAAACCCATAGGATTTCTTATTGCCCTTCGGTTCGTCGATGATCACATAGATGAGGTATTTCGGGTCGTTGATCGGAAATGCCGCGACGAAGGAGGACAGCAGGGCCTTCTTGGCATAGCCGTGATTGGCGGCCTTTTCGGCGGAACCCGTTTTGCCGCCGACGAGATACCCTGGGACATCGGCGTTCTTGCCGGTTCCCTCCGTCACCACGAGGCGGAGCAGTTTGCGCATTTCCTCCGATGTTTTCTGCGACAGAACGCGGGTTCCGCTTGGCACGAATTTATCGTCGGGCTTGATGAGCGTGGCCGGGCGTAAGATGCCGCCATTGATGACGGCATTGGCGGCGACTGCCATTTGTAACGGCGTCACGGATAAGCCATGACCATAGGAAATGGTCATGGAATTTATTTCTCGCCAGGGGTTCGGCAGGGATGGCATGCCGACTTCCGGGATTTCGATCACCGGGGCCTGCAACAGGCCGAGAGAGCCCAAGAAGGCGCGTTGCGCCTCGATCCCGGTTTCCATCACCATACGGGCAGAACCGATATTGGATGATTCCATGAAGATTTCCGTCACCGTCGCCGGGCGATTGAACGGATGATAGTCATGGATGGTAAACCCGCCGACCTTGATCGGGGCCCGTGTGTCGTAATAGGTGTTGAGGCCCGCCTTGCGGCTGTCGAGAGAAAGGGCGGTGTTGAAGATTTTGAACACGGAGCCCAGTTCGTAGACCCCGAGGGTTGCCCGATTGAAGATCGTTTCCGGTACGGCCGTATTCAGGTTATTCGGGTTGAAGTCCGGCAGGGAGACGAGGGACAAAACTTCGCCGGTTTTGGAATCGAGGACGATCCCGGTGGCTCCTACCGCATTGAAATCGTCGATCGTGTGCTGCATCTCTTCTTTGAGGATTGCTTGCAGACGCACGTCGATGGTCAGGCGTAACGGTTCGCCCTTTTCGGCCAGGGCGGCATCGAAGGACCGTTCGATGCCAGCCAACCCCTTATTGTCGAGATCGGTAAAGCCGACCACATGGGAGCCGAGCGCCCCGGTGGGGTATATGCGCCGTTCCTCATGTTCGAAATCGAGGCCGGGCACGCCCAGTTGTGTTACCGCCGATTGCTGACTGGGGGTGAGATGGCGATGCAGCCAGACGAAACTCTTGTCGGCGGTGAGCTTGTGGCGCAAGTCGTCTTCTTTGGCACCCGGCAGGATGGCCGCAAGCTTGTGGGCGAGCAGGCCCGCATTGTCGATGAGACGCGGGTTGGCGAAGAGGGACGGGCTGTCCAGCGTCGTGGCCAGCACCACGCCGTTGCGGTCGACAATATCGCTGCGCCCCTTGCTGACCGGCTTCGCCACTGTTTGACTGGCGATCCGGGCCTGATGGGTCTGCGGCCCGACGATCAACATGACGTGGATGAGCCGGGCAGCGACGATCAAAAACGCAGCGGTAAAGATAAAGCCAAGCAGCATCAAGCGGTTATGCGACAAGGTCAAACTATTGGCGAGCGGATTGGCGTCCTGTGCTGCGGGCAGGAGGCTCGGGCGGAAATGCCGGGGACGACAGGGATTGTCCTGCGGTCGGGCGGGCAGTCCCGTGGGTGACCGATCCGGCGGGGTCATTGGGCCATGACCCGCATTCTGGTCGGGCTATAGACGAGATTGCGCAGGGCCTGGCCGTTGGCGTTCTGGGCTGGGGCACCGGCGGCGGAAGCCGTCTGGGTGATGGGCTTTGCCGATGGCTTGGCGCTCGGGCTTGCCGTCGCCGATCCGGCACCAGGGGCGGCGGCGGCCTTGATGCCGGCAGTCCCGGTATTGCCGGCCATCATCGCCTTCAGGACGCGATCGATCGGGACCGCCCCCTCGCCGCCGCCGTCGGCGGGACGATCGGCCCGCAAGGGCAAGGTATCGAACCCACCCAACTGGGCCGCCGTCAGGGGTTGCAGGGGCAGATGGCGTTGCGCCAGATCGCCGAGACGGCCCGGTTGGGTCATGAAACTCCATTCCGCTTTCAAGACATGGATCGTGTCTTGGTCGGCGGCGATTTGGCGGTTCAGTTTCAAGAGATCGTCTTCAAGCGCCTGTGCCGCATATTTGACCTTGAACAGGCCGAACCCGAGGGCGGCACACAGGCAAAGCGAGACCAGAGTGGCAGGGCGGATCATGCGGCGATCTCCTCAGAGCGGACGGCGGTGGGCCAGGGTGCGGCGTCGGTCCGTTCGGCAATGCGCAGTTTTGCGGACCGCGCACGGGGGTTTTGGGATAGTTCGGCGGCATCGGCGAGAATGGGCTTGCGACCGATCAAACGGAAACTGGGGGCAGGGGCGGCACTGGCGAGCGGCAGGTGGCGCGACTGGCCCGGCATCGCACCGGCGCGCATGCGCAAGAACGTCTTGACGATGCGGTCTTCCAAGGAATGAAACGACACGACCGCAAGCCGCCCGCCGGGGGCCAAAAGCCGTTCGGCCGCACCAAGGGCGCGGGTTACTTCGCCCAATTCGTCATTGACGTAAATGCGCAGGGCCTGAAACGTGCGGGTCGCCGGATCGATGCCGTCGCGGCTAGGCGGGACGACGGCGCGCACGATCTCGGCAAGGCGTTGCGTGCGGTCGATCGGCATCTCGGCGCGGGCGAGCAGGATGGCCCGCGCGATGCGGCGAGACAGGCGTTCTTCGCCGAATTGATAGAGGATATCGGCAAGATCGCCCTCGTCCATCCGATTGACGATATCGGCGGCACTGGGGCCCGTCCTGCTCATGCGCATGTCGAGCGGTCCATCGAAGCGAAACGAAAAACCGCGTTCGGGCGTATCGATCTGCGGGGATGAAACGCCGAGATCAAGGGCGATCCCCTGAATGGCCGGGGGGCCGAACGGGGCGAGCAGGCTTTCCATGGCCCCAAAACACCCCTCGATCACGGTCGTGCGGGCTTGATCCAAGGCGGGGTCGGCCTTGGCGCGGGCAATGGCCGTGGGATCCCGATCGATTGCGAAGACGCGGGCGGCACCGGATGTTAAAAATGCGCGCGTATAACCGCCCAATCCATAGGTGCCGTCGATGATAAGCGCGCCGTCAAGCGGCCCCATGGCCGTGACGACGGCATCCAGCAGGACGGGAATATGACGCCCGTCATTCATGGCTGCCTCCCGGACGGGCGGGGGGTGCCTGACGCGCGGGCAGCGTCAGGCCGGCCGCACGCGCCTTGTTGCGCATCGCTTCCTGACGCGCAGTATAAGTTTCGGCATTCCAGATTTGAAAAGTATGTCCTTGGCCGACAAAGGCGGCATTTTCTGTAATACCGGCATGGGCGATCAAGTCTTCGCTCAACATGATCCGCCCTTCACTGTCGAACGAGAGTTGACGGGCATCGGCGAACAGGGCCGCCATCATGTCATATTCTTCGGAAAATTGTTCAAGCGTGTCGAGACGGGCACCCATTTCTTCGATCCGGGCCATGGTGCATCCCTCGATCGCATCCAATTTAAACGAACGAAACAAGAGGACGCCGGGGGAGTTCTGTTCGGCCAGGACGGCGCGAAAGGCGGCCGGTACGGAGACCCGGCCCTTTCTATCGACTTTATTAACGTAGGTGGACAGAAAAAGCCGCACCCTACCCCCTGCTTTCTGTTGTCAGAACCGACCGAGATGCCATTCGGCGTCTATGGCTTCGCTCCGTTCTCATGTCTCCGTTATGGGATGCTATGGGATAACATGGGTAAAAATGGGCGTCAATGGCACCCCGTAGTAAAAAACAAGAGATTCTGAAATAAGCGAAGATCAGCGCGCTCTATGACTGCCAAAAAGCTGTGGCAAGAGTGCGCCATCCCAATCAAGCGAGGTGAATTCAACAAAATTTGTCTTGATTTGTTCTAGTTTTGAAAATTTTAATAGAAGTTCTATTAATGTTCTGTCTGTTTTTTGAAACAAAACAAGCCGTGTTTCGGCATGATTAGCAAAAATTTAATTCAATTTATCCGAATAAAACGGGCAAACGGCACAGCCGACACCGCGGTGCCGGTCGAGTCTCGGGAGACTCCGCACGGGTGCTGAGGCGAAGGATCGACCTCGGTCCGGGATAATTGGGTGAAATTCCGTCTCAAGTCTGCGGCTGTCGGCACCTTATCTATTGTATATCGGCGCTGAGCTCTATCGATCGGATCATTTCTTGATTGAGGGACTGGTTGCGATATTTGACGATAGGGTTGGTCGGTATCGTGTCGTTTCTGCGCACCGATCGGCGGTATGGGGCGAAATTCTGCCCAAGTTCCACCCAAATCCTATATTGACGAGATCTGGCCTGGGTGTGTGCTTCATCATGGATTGAAAATCACTGTCAGACGGTCTGTAAGCCGGGTTCTGTATCCAAGGCCGAAGCCTTGGATGATGACCATTCCTCTGGGACGTCCGTTGCCGGACGCCTCACGCGACACACCCGGACTGCGGCGCGAAAAACCCGCCTGTCGGTCATCGGGCGTGTGCCCGACGCCGACCAGCCGTCCCTACTTGGTCTTGCTCCCGGTGGGGTTTACCCTGCCATCGCCGTTACCGGCGACGCGGTGCGCTCTTACCGCACCGTTTCATCCTTACCCGCCAAGGGGACCGGCATGCCGATCTTGTGGTCGGGCGGTTTGTTTTCTGTGGCACTTTCCCTGAGGTCGCCCTCGCCGGGCGTTACCCGGCACCGTGTTTTCCGTGGAGCCCGGACTTTCCTCCCCGCACGCGATGATACGGAGCGGCCATCCAACCGTCTGACGGGGAAAGGAGATAGAGTCTTTTCCAAAGCGGGTCAATCGATCTGTCATCGACCCGGCCCCGCGTCGGACGATGGGGCCGGTGGCGACAGGATCGCGGCGGCGACTTGGCACAGGCGGTGCCGGGTTTCTTCGTCCAGAATGCCGTCGATCCGGCCTGGGCGGAAATGCCGTTGAAAGGCCGCGACGATCTCGGGTGGCAGTTCCGCCGGGGTCGGGGGCAGGGGGCCGTAGCCGATGCGGCTGAACGCGTCTCGTGGCGCAAGGTCGGCAAGCGGGCCGTCATGCGCTGGCCAAAGCCCGACCCCGTGCGCGTGCAGCCATGACCAATCGAACAATTCCCCCGGATCCTGCTTGCGCGTGGGGGCGATGTCGCTATGGCCCAAGACCCGATGGGGG
>DAISJD010000120.1:0-9663 GCA_036821645.1 Aliidongia sp. | reverse complement strand
GCCCTCACCCCCGCACAGGCCGCCGCCGTTCCCCCCGTCACGCACCCAGCGATTCGCACCCATCCCGTCACCGGCAAGCGGGCGCTGTTCGTCAATGAGGGCTTCACCACCCATCTCGTCGATTGGGCCCCCGACGACAGTCGTGCGACCCTGGACCACCTTTTTGCGCATCAAACCGAGGAACGGTTCACCTATCGCCATCACTGGCGCGCGGGCGATCTCGTGATGTGGGACAATCGGTCCACGATCCATTGCGCCACGGGGTGTCCGCCGGAATGCCGCCGAACCCTCTACCGCACGACCATTACCGGCGACATCCCCGTCTAGGCGTTGACCCAACCCATGCCCATCCTGCATGGGTGTCGCTAAGTCTCTGATTTTCTACCGTCCTAGACCCCGCTTTCACCCATCCTTAATGCAAACTTGCGCAGTCTGTGATCAGAGAGGTCGTTCCAAGAGTAAGAAGACGCCCCGCCCTGCGGCGCGTCGCCAGCGAATAGGTGCGGTATGAAGACCAACGGTTCTGGTCAACCCTATGTCTTGATGGTCGACGAAACCCTGATCCCGCTTGAACCCGGCAGCATCGCGGTCGATCAAGTTTCAGGGCAATTGAAACGCGCCGATAGCCATCGCAGTTTCGGTTTCGGCTTTGCCTTTGCCGGCCTCACCTTCACGGTGCGCGCCCGGGACGATGCCGGGATGATCCTACTGGATTGTGCGACCGTGATCGGTCGCATGCCTTATACGATCGAAGATCGCCAGCGCCGGACCGATCTCGGCTATGCATTGAACAGCCTGTCTGGGACGGGATTGGCGTGGCATATGTCCGACACCCAGACGATCGAGATCCGCCTGCGTTTGCGCCTCGAAGCCCCCGCGACCGCAACCCGAATCGTGGTCGCCTTGGTCGAGACCTTGTTGCCGATCGAAGAGTATCTGATCATTCTGCGCGATTTGGCGCGCACGGCCCGTCCGACCGCCCTCATCACCGCCTTTGCCGCTGCAGCGGCGAAACCGCCAGCACGCGCCAGCGCCTAAAGCGGCCCTTAAAACCTTGCGCGGGCGGCTTCGGACGCCAGGGCCACACGGATCTCGGCCACGACGCCGCCCCAGTCGCCGGGCAGGCTTTGCCGAAAAATCCGCATGGACGGGTACCAGGGGCTGTCGCTACGCTCCGTCAGCCACCGCCAATCTCCGGCATATGGCAACATGAGCCAGACGGGTTTGCCCAAGGCACCGGCCAAATGGGCAATCACCGTGTCGACCGTGATCACAAGATCCATCCCCGCAAGCAGACCCGCCGTGATGGAAAAATCGTCGAGTCCCGACACGAGATCCAGGTCGAGACTGCGCACCAAGGGGGCCATCTCGACGTCGGACACCCCTTTTTGTACCCCCCAAAAACTGACCCCGTCCAACCCGCCAAGCCCGGCAAGCAGACCCGCCGGAAGAGAGCGGCGGCGATCGTTGGCATGATCCGGCCGACCACGCCAGGTGAGCGCCACATGAAAACCGGGCTTTCGGCCGAGCACCATCTTGAACCGGGCCGTTTGCGCCGGGTCGGCGCTTAGATACTGGCGGGGGGCGGGCAGCGTGGCCAGCGTTACGCCCAAGGCCTGCGGCAGGCTCATCAGCGGGCAATGGGCTGCAATAGGGGGCAGCGGATCGCCCTTGACCAGAACGGGCGGACAATCGGGTAACGTGCGGATGAGGGATACCAATTCGCGTTCCACCGCCAACAGGACGGGGCCGCGCCCGGCGATTTCGGGAATGAAGCGGGCGAATTGAATCGTGTCGCCGAACCCCTGTTCGGCATGGAGCAGCAAGGGACCGCCGGTCCAAGCTTCCCCCCGCCAGACTTGTTGCGGCAGGCCCACCGGCAGTTTCGGCAGTTTCGGCACCCGCCAGCGCCAATCATAAGCTTTGAAGCCCTCGGCGTAATCCCCCGCCAAGAGCAAGGCAAGGGCGCGGTTCCACTCGGCCTCGATATAGTCTTCGGGGGCCTTGCATGCGATGGCCGCGCCATAGCACGCGATCGCCGCATCGATGCGATTGAGATCCTGATATGCGATGCCGAGATTGTTGTGGGCCTCGGCCAAGGTCGGTTTCAAAGCCAAGGCCGCCTGATAGCTGGCGACGGCATCGTCGAGTCGATTGAGTGTGCGATAGGTTTCGCCGAGATTGCTGTGATATTCCGCAATAGCAGGTGCCACGGCAATGGCGGCAGCAATATAGCGCGCCGCCGCCTCGGGCTTGCCGCATTCGTTGGCGATCACGCCCAGCAGATGCAGACAATCGGCATGGCGGGGAACTTGGGCTAATACCGCCCGATAGAGTCGCTCGGCCTCGCCGAGGCGTCCCGCCTGATGATGCTGAAATGCAACAGAGAAAATCTGGTGTAGATCGCCCAAGAATCCATCCATGAAAAAGCCAGAATGCCCATGTGGGCTCTTGAGGGGAACAGTTTAACGGGATTTAAGGGCCAAAGGGGAAAAAACGCACTTTTTTCGCGAGAAGCCCTTTTTCTTATAGATCAATTAACGATCAATGGGTGAGTTACTTCATATCTTATGCGCATATTTATACGGTGCGTGAGGATCGGGTCGGTTGTAGGAAAGTCGAATGGTCACAAAAAGGTCAATACGACCATATAGGTTGAGGTTGCGTCATCGCAAAAGTTAAACCACTCTCGGTCTGGCCTTTGCAGTCTTGTCGCGGCGTTGGTGAAGACGGAAGAAATCGTCATCGGAGGGTCACGTGAGTGCCTATGCCTATCCTCTGTTAATCAAACAGTTGCTGATTACGCCCATTGCACAGGCATCTCGTCAAGAGATCGTCTATCGCGACCGTGTCCGATACGATTACCAAACCATGAAAGAGCGCATCGCCCAATTTGCCCATGTCTTGACGCGCAACGGCATCGGCCCCGGCGACACCGTCGCCGTCCTCGACTGGGATAGTCATCGCTATCTCGAAGCGTTCTTTGCCATTCCCATGATCGGGGCCCGGCTCATGACCGCCAATATTCGGCTAGCCCCAGAATATCTTGCCTATACGCTTCATCATTGCGCCGCAAAGCTGCTGCTCTGCAATGCCGATTTCCTACCGCTGCTCGCCAATTGTCAACCGCTCTTAGGGCCGGGCAAGCCGGTGATCCTGCTGATGGACGAACAAGAGATTCGCCCTGAAGATTGGCCAGAAGGCTATGTGGCGTGCGGCGAGTATGAAAGCTTGCTTGCGGCTGAGGATACGCAGTTCGATTTCGCCGATTTCGATGAAAACACACCCGCCACGACCTTTTACACGACGGGGACGACGGGCTTGCCGAAAGGGGTGGAATTTACCCACCGGCAGATCGTCCTCCACACGATTAGCGCCTTGGCGACGCTCGCCATGACCGGCACCAACGGACGCCTCTCGCGCGACGACACGTATATGCCGATCACGCCCATGTTCCATGTCCATGCCTGGGGATTGCCCTATGTGGCGACGATGGCGGGTCTGAAACAAGTCTTTCCCGGCCGCTATCAGGCGGAACGCTTGCTGCAATTGATCGCCAGCGAGGCCGTAACCTTTTCCCATTGCGTCCCGACCGTGCTGCAAATGTTGCTGACGGCCCCGGAATCGCGCAACTACAATCTGCGCCATTGGAAAGTCCTGATCGGCGGTTCGTCCCTGCCACGGCCGTTGGCCAAGGCCGCCCTCGACCGGGGCATCGATGTGTTCGTCGGCTACGGCATGTCCGAAACCTGCCCGCTCCTGAGCATCTCGCATCTGAAAGAAGATGTGATGATGAGTGCAGACACGGAGTTGGATTATCGCCTGAAGGCGGGGCTTGCCGTGCCGCTCGTCGATCTGCGGATCGTTGATGCAGACATGCGGGATACGCCTCATGACGGCGAGTCGGTGGGCGAAGTGGTGGCGCGAGCCCCTTGGCTGACGATGAGTTATGTCGGCAATCCCACCGCAGGCGAAGAATTGTGGCGCGGCGGCTATCTGCATACGGGCGATCTCGGCACGATCGATCCCTTGGGTTACCTGACCATCACCGATCGGGTCAAGGACGCGATCAAGAGCGGCGGCGAGTGGGTCTCTTCGCTCGCCCTTGAGGATATTATCGCCCGACATCCATCGGTCAGCGAGGTTGCGGTCATCGCGCGCCCCGACGAACGCTGGGGCGAACGCCCCGTCGCCCTCATCGTGCTGCGCCCAGGCGGCGAGGCCGATGCAGAAATCTTCACCATGCATGTGCAGAGCTTCGTCGAACAAGGCGTTCTATCGCGCTTTGCCGTCCCGAAGGAGATCCTGTTCGTCGATCGATTGATCCGTACCAGCGTCGGCAAGCTTGATAAAAAAACCATGCGCGAACATCTTGAAAAAATGATGGTCTGATCGACGCACCGCTGTGGGACGGCACACCCGGCGGTCCCGCTTCATCCGAACCTGTTGCATCTTGGGAATATCGGTTTCATGGCTGAGACGAACGAGCAAGTCGGTACTCTGAATTGCGCCATGTTGGAAGTCGACGGCCGCACCTTGCGCGTCGCCATCAAGACGGGTGCCGCCCATTCCATCCCGGTTCTCTTGCTGAACGGCATCGGCATGCCGCTTGAAACGATGATCCCCTTGGCCCACGCCCTGTCGCCGCGCGGGGTCATCTTGTTCGACGTGCCGGGTGTCGGGGGCTCCCCCGTGCCGGGCTTGCCACTCGGGTTTCCGGCCCTGGCCCGCCTCGTGGTCCATTTGCTCGACCGGCTCGATCTCGTCAACCCGATCGATATCGTCGGGTTCTCGTGGGGGGGTGCCCTTGCCCAACAACTGGCGCTGAGCCATCCCGAACGGTGCCGCCGTCTCGTCCTGGCCGCCACGACCGCCGGTGTCACCATGGTGCCGGGCCGTTGGTCGGCATTGGCCAATTTGTTCAATCCCAGTCGTTTCATCCCCTCGACCTTGGTCGGCGACTTCGTCGAACCGCTTGACCCTGAATTGAGCTTCGGTGCCGAAGCCTGGTCGGTCGGGATCGGCAAAGGCGATCAGGCGAGCCATGTTCCCGCAACGAACGGTCTTGGTTATTATTATCAATTCCTCGCCGGTCTCGGCTGGACCAGCCTGCCCTGGCTGCACCGCATCGTCACGCCGACCCTTGTGCTGGGGGCGGAAGAGGATTCGATCGCATCGCCGCTGAATGCCCGGATGCTGGCAGCCCTCATTCCAGGGGCCACCCTTGAAATTCTGCCTGGCGGTCATGGGTTTTTGTACAAGAATCCAGAAATAGTCGCACGCCATATGATGCGTTTTTTGGATCAGGTTGCATCCGACGAACCCCGGGATGAAAGTCCGTAGCCGGTTCAGCGCATTTTTTGACTTTTTCGCGCGAAAAAAAACAAGCGAGCCTTGAAATTCATCCATAAACCATCGGGTCAATCGGCCGATGAAATACACTTAATTTTCCATTTATTTCACTCCATAGCATGCAATTAAGCATATTATGGCACTCAATATCTTCGGCCCGACGGCCAGCATAAAAATACGGGATTTTTTTAAAAATTAATTCAACTTCTTTATACTGGCTCTCTTGCCCAAATTCAGAGATAATCATCCATGAGGATTCAAAAAAAGCCACCCATATCCCCGTCCACGTATAAACACACTATTTCGTTGAGGAAAATGGTTTTTTTCTAGGAGTATGATGTGTGACCACCCGCGAGGTCATAACCGAACCCGGTGCCGAAGCAATCCTCGATCCGCGGTGTATTGCGACATACCGCTATTGGGAGCGGCTGCGTGGGACGCGACCGGCACCGACGCGCAAGGAAATCGACCCTGCCGCCTTGCGGGCCGTTCTGCCCTATATTTTCATGCTCGACGTATTTTACGACCCGCTGCGGTTTCGGTTCCGTCTGATCGGGACCGGCATCGTCACCTTCGTCGGGCGGGACTCGACCGGCAAGGACGTGACCTACGAAAATTACGGCCCCTATGCAGCCTCGCTCTATCTCTTGTACAAGACCGTTTCGGAACGGTGTGCGCCGGTCGGTTTCAAGGGATCGGTCTTCTATCGACCCGGTCGGGAATGGCAGCAAACCGAAGCCCTGCTGCTGCCGCTGTGCGATGAGGGGCGCCTCGTCAATAAGATCATCGCCTGCTATACGCCGGTCGAACGCGCACACAATCCGCGCGTCACCCAAAGACCCATAGATTTGAACGAAGAAATGATCTCGCGCGGTTTTCGCATCATCCCGGATCCGATCTTGCCCAAAATCGACCAAGTCGAGCCTGCATAAACAGCATGGGCGATACCGGAGAAAGCGTGTAGAGTGGTTGCGTAATCGTCTGCACGCCACAAGCGGGGATTCGGGATGATGGTGCGCCCTATGCTGCGTCTTTTGTTGGGATCGTTTTCCTGTGCCGTCCTCATGATGGCAGCACCCGTCGCTCTAGGGGCCGACGCACCGGTCGGGACGCACGAGCCCAACCAGATCACGGTCAAAACCGCCCCCACCCTATCCAATGCAGACCGGCCATCCAATAAGGTCGGCAGCGCTGCGACCAAACCTGGGGATATCGGGATTTCAAGATCCGACGGCGCCAATCCCACCGGATTGCCCAGCACGCTTACCCTGCCGACGGGACTGCCCGATCTGACGGCGGGCATCAAAGACGGGCGCGGGGCACCGATTTACGAACCGGGCGATGGGTCGTTCAAGCCGGAGTTACGCTATGTCGATCAATTCGCCAGCCAAAGCAGCGCCAATCTCCACGATCTGACCACGCCACGCGGTGGTCATGGTCATACCGGTGTCGGCAAACAATTGGCCGGTGCCGCCAAGGCCGCCGCCCTCAATGGCAGCATCAACGGGGCCGCAGCAGTTCTGGACGACCTCTTGCGTTAAGAACCGACCCCGCTCGGCGCCATGATAGTTAAGGATTTTAGGATCACCTGATGTCCACGGTCGAATTATCCTGGAAATTAAAAAGTTCCGGCAAAAGCCTGATTCAAAAAGCCGTCAAAACAATCCCCATTTACGCCCGTCGGCGTCTCTTTTGGATTTTGGCCCGGGCACTCGACATCAAGGCCATCACCGTCAACGGCCCCAATGGCACCATCCAGGGTTCGCCCTTCGATGAGGTTGTCTTCAGAGATTTCTTTTACAATGGGTGCTTTTCCGACGATCTCATTGCCTTGATTGTCGAACGCCATGAGAAGAATCGCTATCAATCTTTTATCGATATTGGGGCGAATATCGGGCTCTTTACCGTGAATATCGCGGCCAAAACCGGTGCCAAGGTGTTTGCATTTGAGCCGGAACCCTTAAACTATCGGTTTTTATCCAATAATGTTGCCCATTCTTCGGTAGCGCACCTTTGTACACTCTATAACATGGCGCTTTTTACCGAGACGTCCGAGGTCGATTTTGAATTGTCGCCGAACAATCACGGCGATCATCGCATTCGCGTCGGCAATGCCAAAGGGTCTTTCGCGCTCAATGAACATCTTAGAACGGTAACGCGGGTCAAGGCGGACCGTCTCGATAAAATCGTGTCGCTCGATCAAACGGGCACGCCTTTTGCGGCAAAGATCGATACGCAAGGGTCGGAATATCATATTTATTCTGGCGGACGATCGCTCTTGTCCAAGGCCGATATGCTGATTGTCGAATATTGGCCATACGCGATCAATCGCATGAAGGGCGATCCAACCGCCTTGATGGAGATGGTGCTGGCGGATTTTCCCTACGCGGCCCTCTGGCGTCCGGGCAAGCCCTTCCATAATCCCGATCTATCGATGCCGAGTGGTCGGCTGAAAGACGCACTCTGCGGCCTGGTCGCGGCCAATGGCGTGGATGATTGGGCGGATCTCATCCTCGTCAAATCCCCCTAAGCAACCGCAGCCCGCGCAACGGGTCATCCTCCCGTTTTTTGAGGTAATCACCGCGATGTTCATCGTTCGCCTAACCTATCTTGCCCCTATCGCCGACATCGACGCCTTGGTCCCGGCCCATCGCCTCTGGGTCGATCAGGGCTTTGCCGATGGGGTGTTCCTGGCCTCCGGTCCACTCGACCCGCGCACGGGCGGGGTGATCCTGGCCCATAACACCACCCGCGCGGCCCTGGAGGCCCGTCTCGACCAAGATCCGTTCGCCAAACCCGGCTTGGTGCGGCGCGAGGTGGTGGCGATGACGGTCCGCGTCGCCGATCCGCGCCTTGCCTTCCTCGTCACCGCCTGACGCGCGAAAGGATCGCTCCTCGCGCGTCAGCGCCAACCGACCTTAAAGATGCGTCAGCGTCAACCGACCTTAAAGACGCGTCTGCGCCAACGGACATCAAAGACGCGTCAGCGACGACGGACCAAGGCTAAGAACGCCTCCGCCGCCCGGCTGCGATAGCGGTCGCCGTGGCGCAGCACCTGAAACTGTCGGCGCGGCAGGGCAAGCGGGACGGCAGAGAGCCGGTGCGAGGCGATCGCCTCGTCCACCACCAACCGGGATAGGATCGCCGCCCCGGCACCCGCCATCACGGCACTGCGCACCGCCTCGTTCGATGGCAGGGTCAGACTGATCCGCACGGCTGCGGGCGGCACCTGATGATCTTTCATCGCCTGCTCGAAATTGAGGCGCGTCGCCGATCCGGGTTCGCGCGTCACCCAGTCGGTTTCGCCAAGATCCGTCGGTGCCTGGCCCGCTAGGGCCGCCCATGGATGGCCGGGGGCCACCACCAGGACCAAGTCATCCCCTTCGACCGGCACCCGCACCAACAGCGGATCATCCACATCCCCCTCGACGATGCCGAGATCGCCCGCCCCTTCCTGGACCGCGCGTTCCACCTGGGCGGTATTGCCGATCGTCAGATGCAGGGCGATCTGCGGGTAATGCTGGTGATAATGATGCATCATCGGCGGCAACCAATAATTCGCCACCGTCTGACTGGCCCACAGATGCAGGGCCCCTTGTTTCAACCCGGCAAGATCGGCCAGCACCAGTTCCGCCTGGGCGGCACGGGCCAAGACCGCCCGCGCCTCGTGCAGCAAGACGGCACCCGCCTCGCTCAATTCGATATGACGACCGATCCGGTGGAATAGTTTCGTCGCATAGCCGCTTTCAAGGGTGGCAATGGCCGCACTGGCCGCCGATTGCGTGATGTTGAGCGCCCGCGCCGCACGAGTGACATGCATCGCCTCCGCCACCGCCACGAAGATCCGCAATTGTTCCAACGTCATCATGGATGACTCACCCCCAGCCGACCCCGACCCTAAATCAGAATCAACACGAGGCTCAAGAGGGCAATGAACAGGCTCGCCCCCGCCGCCAGGACCAGGGGGCGAAGGCCCTGCGCCCGGATCCGCCTGATATCGGTGCCAAGTCCAAGGGCGGCCAACGCCATGGCCAACAGGAAATTCGACGCTAAGACCAACCCCGAAACCACCGGCCCCGGCATGATCCCGAGGCTATTGACCGCAATCATCGCCCCGAACAAGAACACGAACCAGGGAACCGGCACCGCCGCCGCTGCCGCCGGGCCGCCCCCCGTGCGCCCTTCGCGCAACAAGAACAGCACGACCGGCAGCAACAGAACGACCCGGCTCATTTTCGTCACCGTGCCGAACTCGCCCGCCACCGGCCCGCCCTGAAAGGCCGCCGCCAAAACTTGCCCCACCTCATGCAC
>DAISJD010000119.1:0-9663 GCA_036821645.1 Aliidongia sp. | reverse complement strand
GCGCGTGGGGCTTTTGACGAACAGCGGGGCGCGCCCGTGGTAGGGGGTTTCGAGACCCTGGGAAACCCGCGCCGGGGGGGGGAGAAAAACCCCGGTCAGGGCCGGACCGCCCCCCTGGGTTATCGGGGGGGGGGGGGGGGGGATGGCGCCCCCGCCGATGTCGCGCGCTATCGCGATGCGGTGGCGCGCGATGTCGTGCCGCTGGTGGCCGATCTCAACCGCGCGCAGGCGCGGGCCATGGGGGTGGATCATCTGTGCTATTGGGATGAATCCCTGATCGACCTTGCGGGCAATCCGAAACCGGCGGGGGATGTCGCCTTGATGATCGACCGGGCGAAGACCCTGTTCGATCGGATGGGGCCGAAATTGGGCGGGTTTTTCCGCATGATGGCCGATGGCGGGTTTCTCGACCTGCCGAACCGGGCGGGCAAGGCCGGGGGCGGGTTCTGTACCGGGTTTCCCGCCTATGGCGTGCCTTATATCTTCGCCAATTTCAACGGGACCAACCATGACGTGACCGTGTTTACCCACGAGGTCGGGCACGCGTTCCAAAATTGGGAAAGCCGGATGCAGCCGGGGATCGACCTGCTATGGCCGACCTATGAGGCGGCGGAAATCAATTCCATGGGATTGGAGTTTTTGACCCATCCCCATATCGATCTGTTGGTCGCACCGGGCGAGGCCGATCGGTTCCGCCGCCTGCACCTGATCTCGTCCCTGGCTTTCCTGCCCTACGGGGTCGCGGTCGATCATTTCCAACACGAGGTTTATGCCAATCCCGAGGCGACTCCGGCGGAACGCCATGCGATCTGGCAACGGCTGGAACAGCGCTATATGCCCTGGCGCGACTATGGCGACCTCTCCTATCCCGGCAAGGGGGGGTTGTGGCAGGCCAAGCGCCACATCTTCTTGTCGCCCTTTTATTACATCGATTACACATTGGCCCTTTGCTGCGCGATGCAGCTTTGGGCGCGGGCACTCAAGGATTATGATGGGGCTTTGGCAGCCTATACCACCTTGTGCGGTCGGGGCGGGTCGGCCCCGTTCCAGGATCTTGTGGCCCAGACGGGGCTGGTTTCTCCGTTCAGCGAAGGAGCCCTCAGCACCGTCGTGGCCGTGGCGAAAGAACGCCTCGGTGTGTCGGTTTGATAATCAATCACGCCGTTTCGTCCGGTTGGTCGGATGGAGACGGCGATAAAAAGGGGAAACATCCTTTATGCGTTCGATAAAATCCGCCCTGTTGGGGGCGAGCACGGTTGTCTTGGCCTTGGCCGCAACCCCCGTGGTTCAGGCCGCGACCTTGCCGGCACCGAGCCCGACGCCCGCCGATCGTTCGGTCGATCCGTGCAATAATTTCTTTGAATTCGCCTGCGGCATCTGGATCAAGAACAACCCGATCCCGGCCGATCAAAGCCGGTGGGGCCGGTTCAATGAATTGGCGCTGCACAATCGCGAGGCGCTGCACGAGTTGCTGGACGAGGCCGTGGCCCATCCGACGGCGGACAATCGCAAGGTTGCCGATTATTACGGGGCCTGCATGAACGAGGGCGCGATCGATGCCAAGGGGCTCGACCCGCTGAAAGATGTGTTCGCCAAGATCGACGCCCTTGCCGACAAGAAACAACTGGCCCCGCTGGTCGCCCATCTGCATTTGATCGGGGTCAATGTCTTCTTCTCGTCCGGGGTTGATTCGGACGCCAAGGATTCGAACCATTATCTGGCCCAGGTCGATCAAGGCGGTCTTGGCCTGCCGGATCGGGATTATTATTTCAAGACCGACGAAAAATCGGTCAAGCAACGCGAAGCCTATCAGGCCCATGTGAGCAAGATGCTGGCCTTGGCCGGGGCCACACCCGAGGCGGCGGAAGCCGGTGCCAAGGCGGTGTTGGCGGTCGAGACGGGTCTTGCCAAGGATTCGCTGAACCGCGTCAAGCGCCGCGATCCGAGCAACGTCTATCACAAGCTGCCGCTGGGCGATCTCGACAAGTTGGCGGGCGGGTTCCAATGGGCGGCCTATCTCAAGGAACAGAATTTCCCCGCCTTCAAAAATCTGAACATTGCCGAACCCGATTTCCTGAAGGGTTTGGACGGGGTCATTGCCGCCACATCGCTGGACGATATCAAGACCTATCTGCGGTGGCAGACCCTGCACCGGTCGGCCAAGCTTTTGTCGAAGGCGTTCGTTGAGGAAGATTTCAGCTTCTACGGCAAGGTGTTGAGCGGGGCCAAGGAATTGGAACCCCGGTGGCGCCGGTGCGTGGTCGCGACCGACCGCGCCTTGGGCGAGGCGTTGGGCAAGGTTTATGTCGCGAAATATTTCCCGCCCGAAGCCGATGCCAAGATGAAGGATCTGATCAAGGATCTGCGCGCGGCCTATGACGAAGATATGGCGGGCCTGTCCTGGATGGGGCCGGAAACCCGCAAGAAGGCGCGCGAGAAACTGGCCGTGATGGTCGATAAGGTCGGTCATCCGGAAAAATGGCGCGATTATACCCTGGTCGATGTCAAGGCCGACGATGCCCTGGGCAATGCATTCCGGGCGACGGCGTTTGAAAATGACCGCCAATTGAAGCGGGTCGGCAAGCAGGTCGATCGTCGCGAATGGCTCATGACCCCGCCGACCGTCAATGCCTATTACGACCCCAGCCATAACGACATCAATTTCCCGGCTGGCATCCTGCAACCGCCGTTCTTCGACCCTGCCGGGGATGACGCGGCCAATTACGGGGCGATCGGGGCCGTGATCGGCCATGAAATGACCCATGGTTTCGACGATGAGGGCCGCCTGTTCGACAAGGACGGCAACCTGAAGGATTTCTGGACCAAGAAGGATGCGGAATCCTTCAAGGAACGGGCCTCCTGCATCGCCAATCAATATAGCGGCTATACGGCGGTCGACGATGTCAAGATCAACGGTCAATTGACCCTGGGTGAAAACACTGCCGACAATGGCGGCGTGCGCATCGCCCTTGCCGCCCTGAAAAAGCATTTGAAGGGCAAGAAGACGAGTGAAATCGACGGCTTCACCCCGGAACAACGCTTCTTCCTGGCCTATGCCGGGGTGTGGTGTTCGGCGTCCCGCCCCGAAGCGGCCCGGACCCAGGCCCTGACCGATCCCCATTCAGCGGAACGGTTCCGCGTCCAGGGCGTCGTCGATAATATGCCGGAATTCGCCGAGGCGTTCCATTGCCCGGTGAAGCCGGTTGCCGACACGAAGTCGAGCAATTGCCGCGTTTGGTAAGGTCTTGGTAATATTTTCACACTAGAAAAACAGGCGGTGCCATGCACCGCCTGTTTTTTATTGAAATAGTAGAATATGCGTCAATAAAATAATTTAAAAAATGGAACAAGGATGTGAAAAACTACTTTATAATATGGTATGTTCTTTTCATTTTTTTCTTTTCACTGTCGGCATTCGCCTCTGAAGGGCAGCTATTGCCAGGCTCCGACAAGATCGAGGTGCATCACATCGCCGATCAGACGGGGCGGGCGATCACTTATTACATCACCCGTGCGACGACGGCAAAGCCGATTGCCCTGGTCATTCAAGGTTCGGGCTGCGGTCTCGTCTATGAGCCGGTTGGCGATACCGGATTTATCGGGCGGTCTTTATTGGTTGCTACCTTGATCGATGATGGTCGGTTCCGGGTTTTGCAGGTCGAAAAACCCTATGCCGTGGTCAGTCAACGGGGCGATGCCGAAGAATGTCCCGCCGCCTTCAATGCCGATTACAGCGCCGAAAGCTGGTATCGAGCACTCGATGCCGCCCTCAAGGATGCGCAGGGTTTGCCGATGGTCGATCCGCACCGCCTGTTCGTCTTGGGACAATCGGAAGGTGCCGATCTCGCGGCCCTCGTCGCGGGTCGCCACCCCGATGTCACCGACGTGATGATCCAGAGCGGCGGTGGCCCAACCCAACTCTTTGATTTTTTTGCCTTTCCTTATGTATTCGGTAAGGAAATGGGCTATGATCAGGCCGATTTTCCCGATCTTGAAGCCGATCTGCGCAAGATTCTGGCCGATCCCGACAATCACACGACGATGATATGGGGCCATCCTTATAAACGCTGGGCCTCTTTCTTTGCCCTCTCTCCCGTCGGCGCGTTGCTCCAGAGTACGGCGCGGGTCTATTGTCTGCACGGGGTCGATGATCGCGCGACGCCGATCATTTCGATGGAAGTGACGGCGGCGAGCCTGTTGGGCCGCAATCGCGATGTCGAGTTCCGCCGCGTGCCGGGGGCGGGACATAGTTTGCAGGCACCGGGTCGCGATGGCGCAAACCCGGCGGCGGAATATCGGCGGGCGATCGATTGGTTCTGGCGGAAATAAGCCGGGGGCGCTACCCTCATGGGACGTGTTCAGTCTGGTTTGTTCGTGCGGGCTTGCGGGATCGGTCGGATCCCCGCGCGTGCGGCGTTTGTGAGGATTTTTGCCGATGCGTCTTGTTTCTTCGTTCGTCCTGGCCGGTTGTCTGATGGTCGGGACCGCACCGCTTTGTTCTGCGGCCCCCGCAGGCCCGGTGCGGGCGGAACCGGCCCCCGTCGATCTGTCGGTCGATCCCTGCACCGATTTTTTCCAGTATGCCTGCAATGCCTGGATCAAACAAAATCCGATCCCGGACGATCAGACCCGGTGGGGCCGCTTCGATGCGTTGCAACGGGCCAACCAAAAGGCCCTGCACAGTCTGTTGGACGCGGCGGTGGCCCATCCCACCCCCGATAGCCAAAAAGTCGCCGATTATTATGCCGCCTGCCTCGACGAGGCCGCGATCGAGGCCAAGGGTCTGGCCCCGGTTCAGCCCCTTCTGGCTGAAATCGACGGTTTGACCGACAAGCGCGGGCTTGCCCCCTTGATCGCCCGCCTGCATCGGTTGGGGGTGAATGCCCTCTTCTCTGCCGGGGTGCGGCCCGATGCCGAGGATTCGCGCGCCTATCTCGCGACGGTGGATCAGGGCGGGCTCGGCCTGCCGGACCGGGATTATTACACCAAGACGGATGCGAAATCCGTGGCCCAGCGCACGGCCTATGAGGCCCATGTGGCCGCGATCCTGACCCTTGCCGGCAGTGCCGACGGGGCGGGTCAGGCGAAGACGGTTCTGACCCTTGAAACCGCCTTGGCCGAGGCCTCGCTCAGTCGGGTGAAACGGCGCGATCCAAGCAATGTCAATCACAAGCGCCCGGCGGGCGATCTCGGTGTGCTGGCCGGTGATTTCGACTGGCAGGCCTATTTCAAACACCGGGATTTTCCGGGTTTCGAGCAGGCGAATATCGCGGTGCCCGATTTCGTCGCCGGCCTCAAGGGTGTGTTGGAAAAGACCGATCTCAAGGATCTGAAAACCTATCTGCGCTGGCAGGTGTTGCACCATGTGGCACCCGTCTTGCCGAAAGCGTTCGAGGATGCGGATTTCGCCTTTTTCAGCAAGGTGTTGAATGGGGCGGAAAAGCCGGAACCGCGCTGGCTGCGCTGCGTGCGCGGCACGGATCGCGCACTCGGTGAATCCTTGGGCAAACTTTATGTTGCGACATATTTCCCGCCCGAGGCCGCAGGCCGCATGAAGGAACTGGTCAAAAACCTGCGCGCGGCCTTTGAAACCGACATCGCCACCTTGGATTGGATGGGGCCGGAAACCAAGGTTCGCGCCCGCGCGAAGCTGGATTCGATGGTGGAAAAAATCGGCCATCCCGAACGATGGCGCGATTACGGTGCTTTGGAGGTTAAGGCGGGCGATGCGTTCGGCAATTATACCCGCGCCTTTACCTTTGAAATCGATCGTCAGATCCATCGCCTGGGCAAGCCGGTCGATCGCACCGAATGGAATATGACGGCCCCCACGGTCAATGCCTATTACAATCCCAGCAACAACGACATCAATTTCCCCGCCGGTATTCTGCAACCGCCCTTCTTCGATGCGATGGGGGACGATGCGGGCAATTACGGGGCGATCGGGGCCGTGATTGGTCATGAAATGACCCATGGCTTCGACGATCAGGGCCGAAAATACGACAAGGACGGCAATCTCAAGGATTTCTGGACCAAGGAAGATGCCGATGCCTTCAAGGAACGCGCATCCTGCCTTGTGAAGGAATATAGCGGGTTCGAGGTCGGCGGCGGCGTCTTCTTGAACGGCGAGTTGACGTTGGGTGAAAACACGGCCGACAATGGCGGCGTGCGTCTTGCCTACGCCGCCTTGAAACGGCGTCTTGCGGAAAAACACGGCGAGACGGTGTTGGGCTTCACACCGGAACAACGGTTTTTCTTAGGCTATGCCGGGGTCTGGTGTTCGTCGATCCGGCAAGAGGCGGCCCGCACCCGCGCCCTCACGGACCCCCATTCCGACGGACGATCCCGCGTCAACGGCGTCGTCGCCAACATGCCCGAATTTGCCGAGGCGTTTCATTGCCCGGCAAAGCCGGTAGCGGCAACACCTGCCTGTAAGGTCTGGTAAAGGGCTGGATTAATGATGACCTTATCCTGAATTTTATCCGGTTGGCCGTCGTTCCAGGAGCTTTCGCTTACAGCATGACGGATCGTAGCGGCGGCATAAGGCGCAAGACTAGGCCAAAGGCTTTGCGCCAGATGCCGCCGCCGACGGAAGGTAGAGGCGTAGGCGGTTGGCATTCTCGTCTTCCAGCGCCCGCAGGGACCTTGCCCCAGGGACCTTGCCTCAGGGACCTCCATGCCCACGTACCATGAGGCCTCATCGATTGAGAGATTAGAAAAATGTTTAAACGTAATGTTAATTATCGCTCTCAGTCAATTCAGCAGAAACCGCCATGCCCGCAACACGCCATGCCGTTCGAGAAGTCACTGCGTTGAATATCAATATTAGCAATGGGAACAATAATATTATAGCTGTTGTAGAAAGTGCTAGCGATGAGCCTCCAAGGTCAATAGTTTGACCAAGTATAATGTAACCCACAGGGACTAAAATTGTACGCAGCGCAGAATACGCCAACATAACGCGGCCAATTACATCAAATGAGGAGCGTGACTGCATCAAATTTTGCTCGAAAGGGCCCATATATCCAATACTTGCGCCAATTAAAAGCAGAAAAATAAAGTCCACATCTCCATTATTTTGTGAAAGAAATAAAAAAGATAAAATTAAAACTAAAAAGGATAAAATTAAAGATGGTAACGGACTCATACGATCTCCGCGCCAAACGTAAAAAATTGAAGCAACAAGGCTTCCTACCCCAAAAAACATAGTCATCAAGCCTAGGTTAATTACCTGACCCCCCATACTTTCTACCATATTTGGTAAAATTAAGGTGAGTAGCGGCGTAATGAGCATATTAATTATAGAACTAATTATGGTTGTGGATAATTTTACTTTATCCTTAACAATCTCACTCAAGCCCCTAAATAAATTCTTCAGTAATTGCGTATCTTCATTTGCTTGTTGCTCATGCAATGCAAATTTCGGTAGAAACAAGAAAAGTGCCCCAGCCAAAGCAACCGAAAAAAGTTTACGCCGAATGACCAACTGGCTCCGATAAGTGTAACGATTAGCGCCCCAACTGCCGGCCCCAGTACATCACCGACCGAATTTATTGTCCCAATAGTACCATTAATTCGATGGGATTTTACGCCAACCAATGCAGCCAGTTGTGGCACCATAGCTGACTCTGCCCCATGAGAAAGACTACCGAAAATGGCCGAGAGAGAGGTGCAAACAGTAAGCATCACTATGGAAAATATATTAACAATACTCATCCCTAATATTATCAAAAGGGCCACTGCAACTATGATATTTGATACAACAGAAAGAACTCGCCTATCAAACCGATCAATGATCAGTGAACCGATTGTTGCAGCAATAATAGTGGCAGAAGATTGGACACTAAATATGATAGTGATAGGCCCAGAATCACCAAGCGTTTTCAATAACAACCAAGGAAGTGCAATACTACCGATGGCACCACCAATTACATACAAGCACGCTATAGAATAGAATATCGTAAGGGGGGAGCGATTTCTGAACTGTGCTAACATATACCTTCCTATGGCGACTAGCGCCCCTCAGATCGCCCAAAAGTACAGGCAATTATTCTACTGGCGCAAGTTAGCGGTGTTGTAGCACTGGCGCAATGGCATCTGCAACAGTGCCGGATCGTACATCGCTCACTGTCGGCTAGTCCACCTTTCTGGCGTCATGTCTACCGCGCACGCAAGACTGTTCTCGTGGCGCCGCCTCAACCTCGCCAAGCTCAATCCTAAAACCGCGACTCTTCACCGGATGGTCGACACGACCAAGAAACTCAAGATTACCATCTGCTCGTGAAAGTTGCGGGCCTCGGATGACCGGGGCCCGCAGGTGAGCTGTTTGTGTTTACGGATGGATGGGTTGCAGACCTGTCTTAGTGGCAATCGTCCGCCCTTCCTCGCTGACCAAAACATCGATGAGGGCCTTGGCCGCCTCGGTCGCGGTGGTCTTTGTTGGAATGCCGGCGGCAAACACGGTGGTCTTATCCACCCCCTGCGGCAAGGGGCCGACAAAGGTGATGCCTTTGATCGGTAAAAGTTCGCTCACCTGCTGAAAACCGATTTCTGCCTCGCCTTTGGCGACGATATCGCCGACTCGTGCGCCAGCGATCATCCGGCTTTTGGGTTTGAGTTCGGACTCAATTCCCAATTTTTTATAGAGTTCACTCTCAATATAGGCACCGCTCGCCCCATCGGAATAGGCCACAGACTGGGCGGCAAGCAGCACGGCTTTCAGTTTTTCAGGGGTACTGATGTCGGGTTTTGGCGCACCCGCCCGGATCGCTATGCCGATATTGGACTTGGCGATATCGACGCGACTATCCTTGCGGACGACCCCCTGATCAATCAAATCGCCCAAACTCGATCCTGCGATGAGAACGAGATCGGCTGGCTCGCCGCGTTTTAAGCGGTTGGGAATCGCTTCTTCGGTGGTGCCCATTGAAGGGCCAGAGACGATTGTCACATGATGGCCGGTGGTCCGTTCAAATGACGGTGCCATTTCCTTCAGGACTGTTGTGAGACCACCGGAACTCATGACGGTGATCTCCGATGCCGCAGCAGTCATAGTCACGCCCGCAACAACAAAGCCGATCAAGGAGCCAGCCCATAGTTTTTGTGATTTTTTAAAGGATATCTTCAACATTGTTCCCGTCCTGATATTGAATACAGCAGCATTTTTTATGCAATAGGTTGTAATATTAGATTTTTTCCATGCTGTTTGCCAATAGATTGATTGGGGTAATTTTCAAACGGAAAACTATATGTGCAATGCAATAAAATAAGATGCGGAAAATTTCTCATTAAGATCACTAAGGCAAGATCACTAAGGCTCGTTAAAAATGGCCACCGTCCTGCGGGCGACGAGCGGCAATTTCCATGAAATGTTTAATTTTTTCTTTTTGGCTTTTATGGGCCCCATCGTTACCAGGGTTTCTTGTTCAGCGACAATCCGGCGGCGGCGTTGTTCTTAACGTTTGCTCTGTTCGGTGCTGGGTTTCTGGTGCGCCCATGGGGGCCGCGCTCTTTGGGGGGTAACGGTTGCTCATTGCAACGCGGCTCGCTTGGGCGACTGGGGGCCTGTGGGATGTTGGCGACCATCGTGATCTATCGCCGCAAGGGTCAGCCTGTCCCTCGTATCGACCGAAGCCTTACCGCGGCTTGATGGAAAGTCCCCGC
>DAISJD010000118.1:0-9740 GCA_036821645.1 Aliidongia sp. | reverse complement strand
CCCGCCCCGATCCGGGCGACGAGGGCCGGATCGGGGTCGAAGCCCACGACCCGCCCCCGCACGCCCAGCCGTTCCGCCGCCGCAACCGCACTGCACAGGCCCAGATGACTGAGACCGGCAAACCCGATGGTCAAGAAAGCCCCGGTCATGCCCGCTCCCCCAAGGCCGTCTCGGCCAGTGCCGTCAAATGATGGTGGATGAGGCGGTCATGGGCGAGGTTTCCACCCGTGCCCGCCGCACAAAGCCGTTTGAAATGGGCATATTCAAGCGCCCATGTCGGGTCCGGCTCGATGAGGGTACGCACGGACTCGCGCGGCCTGCCGCTCGGCAATTCGCGTCGGCGCAAGGTCAGGCTCGACGGGCCCCACTTGCACAGGCTGTCGATATGGGCGCTGCCCCGTTCGCCATAGATTTCGGCCACGAAATGATTGCGCCAACTGAGCAGACTCATTTCGCATTCGAGCAAAACCGGCCCATCGGCCCCACAAATCACATGATCGAAGGCCCGGTTCTCGAAGGTTCTGGCGGCCCAAACCGCAAAGCGATCCGGCAGAGATCCGAACAAAAACAAGATCATATCCAAAAGGTGCGAGCCAAGATCGGGCAAGACCCCCGCCCCTTGATCGCGCCAGGGCGATCCCCGCACGTCGCGCGCCGTTCCATTGCCGTAAAAGAACCGCGCCCGATAGATTCGGCCCAAATCCCCCGCCTCCATCAGGTCTTTCAAGGCGGCGATGTGGGGCTCAAAGCGATGATTATAGGCCGTATAGCAGACGGCACCCCCCGCCTCGGACAAGGCGGCAAGCCGGTCGAAATCGGCCGCATTCGGGGCGAAGAGCGGTTTTTCCACCAAAACATGTTTGCCCGCCGCCAACAGCCCTGCCACAAGCCCGAGTTTCGGCGCATCGGGCACACAGAGCAGGGCCGCGTCGTAAAGATCGGTCGGCACATCGGCAAGAGCGCGATAATCGGCATCCACCACCGGATCGACGGTGGCGACCACATCGGCTCCCGCGATCGCCCGGCGTTTTCGTCCCTGAATGCCAAGCCCGACCACCACCACACGCAGGTTCATTGCCCGTCGCTCCCGCCCGCCATCCGGCTTTGGCGCTCGACGAGATCGATCTTGCGCAAGACGTCGGCCGGTTGGACCGGGACATTGCCGTCGATCTCGCATTCCCGCGCCGCCGCCATGGAGCCCAGAATGGCGGCGATCGCCTCCGACCCGGTCGCCCGCATGGCAAGCGTCGCATAGGCCAACAGGGCATCGCCCGCCCCGACCGGATCGACCGCCGTCTCGCAGAAACTGTCGATCGAGAAATAATTGTCCGGCTTGCGCCCCCCGGTGCGCCGGATCGTGAACAGACCCCGATCCCCCAATTTCAACAGCAACATATTGGCCCCGGCCTCACGCACCAGGGTTCCTGCCAGATGGCCGACGCCGGAATCCTGATCGCCCAGGGCGAACCGGGCCTCGCGCTCGTTCGGGGTGATAATGTCGAACCCTTGAAACTCCAGAATATTGCCCCATCGGCTCGCCACCTGGGAATCGGCCACGGTGAGAATGCCGGGCCGGATCGCCGCCGTCAGGGCCGGGATGGTCGCCCGATTGAAAATGCCGTGACGAAAATCGCTGAACACCAACGCGTCGCAGGCCGTATCTTCGATCGCGGTTTGCAATTGCGCCTGAATCCCCGGCGAAATCGGTCGATTATCCACCGTATCGATCTTCAACAGGCGATAGCCGCCGGCCACGATCGCGTTCTTTTGGGTCGTGGGGCGCGTCGGATCGATGACCGCCGCAAGGGTGATCCCCGCCTCGACCAGCCGTTCTGCCGCCATACGTCCGAGTTCATCGTCGCCGAGCACGGTGGAAAACACCACCTCCGCCCCCGCGGCACGGAGATGCTGCGCCACGATCCCGGCCCCACCGACATAATCGTCGCGCCCCTGATAGAGCACGCTGAAGGTCGGGGTCTTGGTCTGGCCGCCGATCAGGCTGGTCCGGGTGAAACTATCGACGATCGTATCGCCGACCACATGGACCCGCACCCCACACAATGCCGCCACCGCCCGGCGCAGATCGGCGAAATCGACCCCTTCGTTCTGCATCAAGGCCAGCAGTTTTTCGATCCGCAGATTGGGCAAGGCAAGATCGATGAGCCGGGACGAGGACAGAACGAAATCGCCCGGCGTGAAGATCACCGCCCCGCCATAGCCCTGAACCAGATCCAACTCTTCCTGGGTTGCGGGCGGCAAGCCGCCGCTGACATACTCGAACCCCTTGGCATAGAGATCCGGTTGCAAAATCGACAGGGTTTTAAGCGGCTTTGCCTCTTCGTCGATCAGGACGTAATCGACCATCTCGAAGGCGGCAAGATTGAGCGCCCGGATCGTTTCCGGCACATGGGGCCGATATTGCCCCTTGCGGATATGGCGGTCCGCCGTGACGCTGGCGATCAAGAGATCGGCCTTGCCCTTGGCATAGGCCAGATGATGGACATGGCCCGGATGCACCACATCGAACACCCCATGACACAAGATCGCCGTGGTCTCGCGCGGGAACGGGCCGAGGATCGCCACAAGTTCCGGCAGGGTCTTCAACTTGTGCCGATACCGGTCGAGAAATGTCGCACTCATTCGCCCTTTGCCCCATCGCCCAGATACTGAAACCACGTCTTCGTCGCGGCCGCGATCGTGGTCGGGTCCCATAAGGGTGCATCGCGCCACGCCGCGATATCGGCCAGCATGCGCCCCACCCCCGTGGCGAAATCGACCGTCGGGTGCCAGTCCAGCATCCGGGTGATCTTGCCAATGTCGGCATGGGTGCAATCCGGTTCGCCCGGTCGCTTCGGCAGATGCACGACCGGCCCGCCCAAAAGCGCAACCAATCGGTTGATCGGCTGCGGATCGCCGGCCCCGAGATTGAAAATTTCCCCGACAAAGGGTGTTTCGGCAGCGGCCAGGAACCCGGCGGCCACGTCACTCACATAAAGAAAATCGCGACTTTGCGTGCCGTCGCCCACGACCGTAAAAGGCTGCCCCGCCAGTTTCTGGCGCAAAAACACCCCGAAGACGGCCCCATAGGCCCCGGTGGTGCGCACGCGCGGGCCATAGGCATTGAAGATGCGGATTGCATTGACCGGCAGGCCATAGACCCGATGCCAATGAAAGGCCGCCATCTCGCCCTGATATTTCGAGAGCGCATAGGGATAGAGCGGATTTATCGGGTGATCTTCGCGGGTCGGCGTCGCCGCCAATCCGTAACAGGAGGACGAGGCGGCATAGACGAATTTTTCCACCCCGCAATGGCGCGCACATTCCAAGACCTGTACGGTGCCTTGCACATTGGTCGCCATATAGGCCGACGGCCGTTCGATCGACGGCACGATATCGCCGATCCCGGCCAGATGAAACACGTACCGCGCGCCATCGAAGGCCGGATGACCCGGCGTCAGGCCGAGAATATCCTCGCGATACAAAACGACGCCCGGATCGTCCCCATGATGGGCGAGATTCTCCCCGGTACTGCCCGAAAGATTATCCACCACATGGACCCGATACCCACGCACGCGCAGCAGATCGACCAGATGGCTGCCGATGAACCCGGCCCCGCCGGTAACGATGGCGAGCGGTGCGCCCACCATCAGACCGCCCGCCCCGATTTCAAGGTGACGACGTTGAAATAGCGCGGATCGGTCAAACTGTTGGGCAATTTGCCCGCCTTGAAGGCGGCGGACAGATCATGGACGGCATCCTTGATCCCGCGTTTTGGCACGAAGCCCAGGCGATGGGCGATTTTGTCGGAATTGATGTGATAAGAACGAATGTCGTTGGTCGGTGTCGTCACGATCCCGATATCGCCCTTTTCGGGAAAAGCCCGCATCACCTCGCCCCGCACCGTGTCGGCGATGGAGCGGATCGATTGATTTTCGCGCCCGACATTGAAAATCTGACCGGCGATCAAATCACTATCGACTGATAATAAGCGCACATAAAGATCGCACATATCGGCGATATGCAGGTTGGGGCGGCGCTGCTCACCACCGAATACGGTGATCGTGCCGTTATTGACCGCGTGATTGGTCAGGATATTGACACTGAGATCGAGACGCATGCGCGGGCTATACCCGCATAGGGTCGCAGGGCGGATCGTCACGCAAACGAAATCCGGCGTCTCGTGGGAAAACAAGATCGGCTCGCACAATCCCTTGTACCGATTATAGAGGGTAAGGGGGACGAGCGGATGATCTTCGGTGACTTCCGGGGCGTCGGATACCCCATAGACCGAACTGGACGAGGCATAAATGAACCGCCGCACACGGGCGGCCTTCGCGGCCAGCACCAAGGGTTCGAAACAGTCGAAATTGATTTCCCGACTGAGCGCTTCGTCCAATTCGAAACTGGGGTCGTTCGAGATACAGGCCAGATGAATCACGACATCGACCCCAACCAGGGCGGCCTTCATCCGATCAATATCGCGAATATCCGCGATCACCTGCGTCATGGCCGGGTGCGGTTCCAGAAAATTGCCGTACCAGGCGAGATCATAGACCACGACCTCATGACCAAGCGCCAAGAGTTGCGGGGTCAACAGGGTGCCGACATAACCGGCCCCGCCGGTGATCAAGATACGTGCCATTCGATCAAATCCTTACGCGTCAAAAGAATAGGCCCGACACCGGGCATCGGGCACCATCACACGGGAATCGTAAAACCGGCCGCATCCGCATCCCGATAGAACATCGCGACGGTTTCCCTGGAATAAGCGTCGAGATCCTTGCCCAGGAGATCCCCCTTGGCCAAAAGATCCCCAGTCACCGTGATGATGGGACAGCCCATTTCGGCCGCCTGAACCAGATTGAACAGTTCGCGCGGGCTCGCCCATAAAAGCTCAGCACCGGGACGATCGGCCAAAACCGCCAACCCTGCCCGCATCAGCGGCACCGGATCGACGCCGGTATCGGCGATCCGCCCGGCAAAGACCGAGACGATGGCGGGCACGCCGGGCACCAGACAGGCGGCGACCGCCTCGATCTGGGCAAGGGTACAGAGGGCCGTCACATTCACCGTCACCCCCGCCTCGGCCAAGCGACGGATGAGGGGGCCCGAAAACACCCCCGCCGTGTTCGTCACCGGAATCTTGACCGCGACATTGGGGCCCCACCCGGCGATGACCCGCGCCTGCGCCAACATGGCGTCCTGCTCGTCGGCGAAGACCTCGAAGGACACGGACCGATCCCCGACGATCGCCAGCATCGCACGGGCAAAACCGACATAATCCGTCACCCCGCTTTTGCGCATCAGGGTCGGGTTGGTGGTAAAACCCTTGATCCAGGGTTTTGCCGCCAGGGCCCTGATCCCGTCGAGATCGGCCCCATCGGCGAAAATTCGGATCGGCAGATCGCCGAGTCCTCGCCAAGGCCCCACCCTGCGCATCGGATCAGGCGACATGACATCAGGCGACATGACATCAGGCGACATGGCGACACCCCGCACGATCCAAGGCTACCGGCACGCGATCGCCCAAAATCAGGGATGCGGCTTCGGCAAGATCGCCACATCGGGCATCGGGGCGGGCGCGCAGCGGCTCGTCATAGCCACGATCGATCAGGATCGTGAAACACCCGGCCCGTTTGCCGCAATCGATATCGCGCCAGCGATCCCCCACCATGGTGCTGGCGGCAAGATCGATCCCATGGGCGATCGCCGCCTCGATCAAGAGGCCCGGTGCCGGTTTGTAAAGCCGCCCACCTTGATAGGCGGGATCGATGGCGACCCGGATTTCATCGATCGGCAAATGTGCGGCCATGTGTTCATGCATCGCAGTCAAGATCCGGGGATCGAGGCCGCCGGGGGCAAAATCAGGCTGATTGGTCACGACGATGAGCCGATAGCCCGCCGCCTTCAAGCGGACGAGGGCGGGGGCCGCCGTCTCGTAGAGGTGGAAATCGGCCATCCGGCGGGGCGACCAGGGCCGCCCCTGCGCCACCGGGGCTTGGTTCAAAACGCCGTCCCGGTCCAAGAAAACTGCCTTTTGCATCATGCGGCCCTTTCTTCGGCGCGGCTCACGGCTGGAACGGCGGCTTCCCATTTCGTCTCGACGATTTGCAAGGCCGGATGACAGACGAGACCATGCCAGATCACCGTCTGAAACGCCTCGGAATGGGGGGTAATGCGGGCGGCATTGACCGTCGGCACGACGATGACGGCATCCCCCGACCGGGCCGCATGGCCCGTGGCGCGGCCGACGATGCCAAGGATGCGCAATCCCCGCTCCTTGCCCGCATCGATGGCGCGCACCAGATTGGTGCTGATCCCCCGCTCGGCATCGCCGCCGCCGACCGATAGGATGAACAACGCATCGCCCGCACGGGCCCGACTGACGGCAAGCCACCCGGTAAAGACCGTTTCCCATCCTTCGTCATTGGTGCGCGCCGTCAATTCCGCCACATTGTCGGTGGCGCTATAGGCTTCGATCCCGCATAATTTGCGAAAATCATTGACCGCATGGGCACAATTGGCCGCACTGCCGCCAACGCCCAGCAGAAACAAGCGCCCGCCGCGCGCGCGCAGGTCGACCAATTCCGCCGCCAACGCTTCGACCTGATCGGTATCGATGGCCTGGGCTATGGCGGCCACTTCGGCGAAATACCCTGCTGCATGAGTCTGCATTCTGCGTCGGCCCCTTCATCGCGTCCGCCCCATAAAAGACCATCTTGGTTAATAACAAGATAACGCGGTCTTATGAGGATAAATTACTGACAAAGGTGATCATGACCGATTTTTTTACAGAATAAAATCGGCATTATTTGCCGATTTACTGAACAATCCACCCCCCTTAGGGGATTCGGAAAAATCAGAATAAAACCATTATAAACAATAGAGTAAACCGATAAACCCCCTATCCCACACAAAAACGCATGCTGGAAAATATTGCCTATTCAGGGGCAAGGCTCAAGAAATCATAATTATTTATTAATCTTTCATCTCCGTTTCGAATTCCGCCAGGACACGCCCGATCACCGTTGCCGTCTGTGCCGGGGATTCGAACGGGAACAGGTGGCTGCCCTCGATCCACTGGATCCGGTTGCGCACATGGCGCCGGGTCGCCCGGATCCCGGCTTGACGCAATTCGGTCGACCGGGTCCCCCCGATGAAGCAGACCGGCATGGGAAACGGGGTGCGCCGCAACAACCCGTTCAAATGATCCGCAATGCCATTGTAAATCGCGGTTTCGATATCGCGGGAAAACAGCAAATGTCGTTCATCCCCAACCCGGATCGTGCCATGATTGATATAGGCGGCGAGACATTCTTCGTCGAAGGCAGCAAAGGCCCGTTTCGCCTTGAAATGCGCATGAGCGGCATATTCATGCGCCCACCGATCCCGCCGCGTCGCAGAAACGGCCCCCGGCGAGAGACGCCGGATGAGGCCGGTGCGCTTTGCCGCCCGCACGATCAGCGATTTGAACCCGGAAAGCACCGGAGAATCCAACAGGATGAGGCCCTTCACCCGGTCGGCGCGTTCGAGGGCGGCCATGATGCTCAAAAAACCGCCCAAGGAATGGCCGATCAGAAAAATCGGACCTTCCGTCTTCTCGTCGATGAAACGGGTCAACTCGCGGACCAGATTGTGCCAATTATTATCGGGGGGCAAATCTTTGTCGTGGCCGAAACGGGCAATGCCGGTGACACCATACCCCAGCGCTTCAAGACGACGGATCATAGGTTGGTAGGTTGCCAGCGGAAATCCATTTGCATGAGACAAAACAATCGTCGGCTTCATCAATCCCCGTCTCATCCCTTGACTGGCAACCGGCCCCGGCTCTGCAAACGGCTCAGGCCCCAAGATTGAGGCGATAGCGCACGAATCCGCGATCCGCAGGGCCGTCGACTGCAATCGTACCGTCGGCGGGCAAGGCGGCACTGGCCGCCGGTGCACTGTCGAACGTGACCGACACGATAGCGCCTAACGGCTGGAAATGCCATGATCGTGTGGCGCTCGGATCAAGCGTGCCGAGGCTGCGCACGTAGCGCACCACCGCATCGCGGTTGGTGTCGGGCGCTTCGAGGATCACGCTGCTGCCGTCCAAGCCTGGGAATTTCCCACCGCCACCGGCCCGATAACTGTTCGTCACCACGATGAAGGTCTGGTCAGGATCGATCGGACGATTGCCGAAGCAGAGATCCCGGATCCGGCGGGCATGCGGATTGCGCAGCCCGCCACGGCTGTCGTAACGGGGGGGTTGGCTGACATCCACACCATAGCTCACCCCCATGAAGACATCGAAATTATAGGCAGTCACCTCGGCCGGCAGCAGGCTTTGGGGCGTGCCCGCCGCGGGATCGATCTGATTGAAGAGCGATACTGATCTCTCAAGCCACTCGGCCACCCCCCGCCCCGTCACCGTCACCGCCTGCACGAGATTGGGATAGAGATAGAGGTCGGCGATGTTTTTCAAACTGACCGTCCCCGCCTTGATCGCGACATAGCCGTCCGGTCCAAGCGGCCCCCCCACCTTGAACGGGGCCGCCGCCGAGAGGATCGGCACGCCGCGATAAGGACCGTTCGCCAAAAGCGGTGTCGCGTACCAGAGTTGGGCCCGGTTGACGAGTTCAAGAGCAGCGTCATTGCGCACCAGGGCGAAATAACTCTCGATTGGGGCGGTAATCCGACCGATCGGTTGGCTGATCGCATCAATGGTCGCGCGATGCGGCCCGGCGATCCTGTCCTTCAGGACCTGCTCCGGGGCGGCCAAGGCAGTGACGACCGCACCGTGCCGTTCGCTGATCGGGCGGGCGGCGGCCTCTGCGGATCGCACCCGCCAACCGTCCATCCCCCGTTCAAGGGTGAGATCGATTTGACCGAGATGGCTGCCCCAAAAGCCGGGCATCACGGCAGGCACCCCATGGATCGTGCCTGCCGCAGGATCGACCCCCGGCAGATCGGCAAAATCCGGCCCCGGAAACACCCGATGGGCATGGCCCGTGATCAACACGTCAATCCCCGGCAATGCTGCAAGATGGGTTGCGGGATTCTCGTCGCCGCCCTGACGGGCCCCGCCGACAATCCCGCCATGGCATAACATCACGACGAGATCGACCGACCGGCGCATGTCGGCAAGACGGCCGCGTACGGCATCGACCGCATCCTCGACCAGGAGGTGCCCCTCAAGGGCGGTGCGATCCCACCCCATAATTTGCGGTGGGACGACGCCCAGGACGCCGATTTTCAGGTCATGGGACGTCCCGTCTTCGGCCAGGAAAGTCCGCTTTAAAATCACCGAAGGCTGGACGTAAAACTGACCGTCAGTGCGCTTAAGATTGGTCGATACGACCGGGCAAGGCACCCCGGCCAGAAACCGGCCAAGATAATCCAGCCCGTAATTGAATTCGTGATTGCCGAGCGTGATCGCATCATAGCCAAGGATCCCCATCAGGGTCGACAGAGGGTGATCCGCCATCGCATCGGCGTGCTGAGCCAGATAATCCGCCAGGGGATTGCCTTGCAGAAAATCGCCATTGTCGAACAACAGCGCGTTGCGGCATTCAGCACGGGCGCGCCCGATGAGATCGGCTGTGCGCACCAACCCCATCGTCTCGTCGATCCGATCGCGATAATAATCGTAATCGTCGAGCGCCATGTGCAGATCCGAGGTTGCCAGCACCCGAAGGCGCAGGGTCTGCGTCCCCCCGGCGAGACTCGCCCGCGGTAAGGCCCCGACCGCCGCCGCCGCC
>DAISJD010000117.1:0-9917 GCA_036821645.1 Aliidongia sp. | reverse complement strand
GTCCCCGCCGTGACCGGGGGCAATCTCGGGCGGGCGGTTCTGACATTCCCGGCCATCGGACCGGGCGGGGCCTATGTCATCGAGACCAGCAGCTTTCAACTGGACCTTTTGGACCAAACCCGGTTCGATGTGGCCCTCTTGCTCAACATCACCCCCGACCATCTCGATCGTCATGGCGATATGCCGGGCTATGTCGCGGCCAAAAAACGAATTTTTCGCCATCAAGGTGCGGGCGATCTCGCCATCGTCGGGGTCGATGATGACTGGTGCCGCAGCCTTGCGGACGAATGCGCGCTTGGACCGCAGCGACTGATCCGGCTTTCGGTCAGGGACCGCGTACCGGGCGGCCTTTATCTCGACGATACGGTCCTGATCGACGATCTCGACGGGGAAAAACGTCCCGTGCTCGACATTCGGGAATTCAAACGCCTACCCGGCCTTCACAATGCACAGAATTTGGCGGCCGCCTATGGGGTTGCCCGCCATTTCGGCCTGGACCCGGCCGCCATCCGGGCGGCCCTTGCGACATATCCGGGGCTCGCCCACCGTCAAGAATTGATCGCCAGTCAGGGTTTGGTCGATTTTATCAATGATTCGAAGGCAACCAACGCCGATGCGGCGGAAAAGGCCCTCGGTTGCTACGAACGGATTTTCTGGATTGCGGGCGGGGTCGCGAAGGCCGGAGGGATAACCCCCCTCAGCCCCTATTTCCCCCGCATCGCCGAGGCGTTCCTCATCGGTGCGGCCAGCGCGGAATTTGCCCGAACCCTCGAAGGCCAAGTCCCGTATCATCTGTGTGAGACCCTTGAAACGGCCACCGCCGCCGCCGCAGAGCGCGCCCGGCATGCGGCAAAGACAAGCGGCCTGTCGCAAACCGTCCTGCTGTCGCCCGCCTGTGCCTCGTTCGATCAATTTCCCAATTTTGAAGTGCGGGGCGACCGGTTTCGAAGCCTGGTAACGACCCTTACCGCTGAGAGCGCATCGGAGGCTCGATCATGAATATCTCGCGGATCGATCAAAGCATGCTCGGTCGGTGGTGGTGGACGGTCGATCGGTGGACCGTCGTCGCCATCGGCATCCTGTGCGCCTTCGGGGCCATTTTAACCCTGGCCGCAAGCCCGGCCGTGGCCGAACGGATCGGCACCGACAGTTTTCACTTCGTGCGGCATCAATTGGCCCTAATGCCGGTGATGCTCACCATCCTTTTTGGCATTTCCCTGCAATCGCCGCGCGATCTGCGTCGCTTGGCGCTGTTCGGTCTCGTCTGTTCGCTCTTGGCTCTAGCCGCCACCTTCGTCATCGGCGTCGAAATCAAAGGGGCCCGACGTTGGATCAGTTTGGCCGGTTTTTCGGTCGAACCCTCGGAATTCGTCAAGCCGTGCTTTGCCATCGTGTGCGCGTGGCTTTTCACCGCGCAAAAGGATCCGACCAATCCGTTGCCCGGCTATGCCTTGTCGATCGGTCTGTTCGGCGTCACCCTTGCCCTGTTGCTGCTTCAGCCGGATCTGGGTCAGGCCGTCGTGATCAGTGCGGTCTGGTTCTTTGAATTTTTCCTCGCAGGATTGCCCGTGATCCTCGTCGTCGCCTTGGTCGCACTCGCCGTCGTGGGCATGATCGGGGCTTATGAATTTTTTCCCCATGTGCAAAGCCGGATCGATCGGTTCTTAGACCCGTCGAGCGGCGATTCCTACCAAATCACCCGCTCGCTCGAAGCGTTCGGCAATGGCAGTCTCTGGGGCCGGGGGCCGGGCGAGGGCACCGTGAAAGATTACCTGCCCGACGCCCATGAAGATTTCGCCTTGGCCGTCGCCGGTGAAGAATTCGGCCTCATCATCTGCCTGTTGATCGTCGGCATCTTCGCCTTCATCGTGTTGCGCGGCTTCAAGCGGCTTCAGGCGGAAAACAACCTTTTCGTTGTGCTGGCCGGAACCGGGCTTTTGGTTCAGTTCGGCTTGCAGGCGATCATCAATATGTCATCCGCCCTGCATCTCATTCCGACCAAAGGCATGACCTTGCCGTTTTTATCCTATGGCGGCTCGTCGCTGATCGCCCTCGGTTTCGGGATGGGAACCGTTCTGGCCTTTACCCGGCGACGCTACGGACGGGGCGACTAGGATGACCCACCCCCCCATGATCGTTCTGGCGGCTGGCGGCACAGGCGGACATCTCTTTCCCGCCGAAGCCCTGGCACGCGATTTGATCGGCCGGGGCTTTGCCGTGCATCTTGCAACCGATCGGCGCGGCGGCACCTTTGCCGTGGACGGTGTGCCGACCCATCAGGTGCCGTCCGGCCGCACAGGCCCCGGCCTTGCGGCGAAACTGAAGGCCATACTCGGCCTTGCCAAGGGGGTCATCGCCGCTGCCCTGTTGCTGCGCCGTCTCAAACCCGGCGTCGTGGTCGGATTTGGCGGCTATCCGTCTCTGCCCACCGTGCTTGCCGCACAATGGCTCGGCATTCCCACAATCATCCACGAACAAAATGCCGTACTGGGACGGGCCAATGCCCTGCTCGCCCGCCGGGCCCGGCATGTTGCCACCCATTTTCCAGCGGTTCAGGGCCTGCGCACCGCCGATCGACAGAAACAGGCCGTCGTCGGCAATCCGGTGCGCCCGGCCATTCAGGCCATCCGGGCCGAGGCCTATCACCCGCCATCGCCCGAAGGTGCCATTAACCTCTTGATCATCGGCGGCAGTCAGGGGGCGCGCATTCTCTCGGATATCGTGCCGGGTGCCTTGAAATCTCTGCCCGATCGTTTGAAAGCCCGGCTCAAGATCAGTCAACAGGTGCGCGCATCCGATCAGGCCCGCGTCGCGGATGCTTATGCGACAAGCGGCCTTACCCCGGAAATACAAGGGTTTTTCCACGACATCCCCGCCCGCCTTGGTGCAGCGCATCTGGTGATCGCCCGTTCCGGCGGATCCACCGTCGCCGAACTTACCACCACCGGCAGGCCCGCAATCCTCATCCCCTTTGCCGCCGCCATCGCCGACGAGCAAACCGCCAATGCGCGCGTCCTGGTCGAAGCCGGGGCCGCCTGGATGATCATGGAACAGGATTTGAGCTACACGGCACTGGGCGGTCTCATCGAATCACTGCTCGACGCCCCGGCGCGGCTTGCCCATGCGGCAGAGACCGCCGCAACCTTGGGCCGTCCGACCGCAGCCCGCGACCTCGCCGATCTCGTCGTCACCCTCGCCCAAAAAGACCCATCGCCATGAGAACCTTGTCGCTCCAGGTCGGCACCATCCATTTCGTCGGGATCGGCGGGATCGGCATGTCCGGCATTGCCGAAATCCTGCATAATCTCGGCTATCGGGTCCAGGGCAGCGATGTGGCCGCCGGTGCCAATACGCAGCGCCTCACGGCCCTCGGCATTCCGGTCATGATCGGCCATCAGGCGGACAATCTGGGCGATGCCCGGGTGATCGTGGTCTCGTCAGCGATCCGTCAGGATAATCCCGAATTGGTGGCCGCCCGCCAGCGCCTGCTGCCCGTGGTGAGACGGGCCGAAATGCTAGGCGAATTGATGCGCCTCAAAAGTGCCATCGCGATTGCAGGAACCCACGGCAAGACCACCACCACTTCTCTCGTCAGTACCGTGCTGGAACGGGCCGAACTCGATCCCACGGTGATCAATGGCGGCATCATCAATGCCTACGGCACCAATGCCCGGCTGGGCGGTGGCGACTGGATGGTGGTCGAAGCCGACGAAAGCGACGGCACCTTCACGAAATTGCCCGCCACCATCGCCGTCGTGACCAATATCGACCCGGAACATCTCGACTTCTATCGGACGTTCGAGGCGGTGCAAGCCGCGTTCGACACTTTCGTCACCAATATCCCGTTTTATGGGTTTGCCGTTCTCTGCGTCGATCATCCGGTCGTGCAAAGCATGATCCCGCGCGTTTCCGATCGTCGGATCATCACCTACGGGTTTTCATTGCAGGCCGATGTCCGAGCCGTCAATCTCGTCACGGATCAGGCGGGGGCGCATTTCGACGTGCAGATCGCCGATCGGCTGACGGGGGGAAACCGCCTCATCACGGGCGTGCATCTGCCGATGTTCGGGCTCCATAACGTTCAAAACGCTTTGGCCGCCCTTGCTGTCGGGGCGGAAATGGGCATTCAGGACACCATGCTGCGCACGGCCTTCGCCGGGTTTCGCGGCGTCAAGCGCCGGTTCACCAAAACCGGCACTTGGAACGGCGTTACGATCATCGACGATTACGGCCATCATCCGGTGGAAATCATCGCCGTGCTGAAAGCCGCGCGCCAAGCGACCGATGGGTCGGTCATCGCCGTGGTACAACCGCACCGCTATAGCCGCCTGTCCAGCCTGTTCGATGAATTTTGTCGCTGCTTCAACGATGCCGACCTCGTCATCGTCGCCGATGTCTATGCCGCAGGCGAGGCGCCGATCGCCGGGGCGGATCGCGATCATCTGGTCGATGGTCTGTTGACCCACGGCCATCGTCGCGCCATCGCCCTGTCCAGCCCCGACCATCTGCCGACCCTGGTGCGCCAATACGCCAAACCGGGCGATTTCGTGGTCTGTCTTGGGGCCGGATCGATTACCGCCTGGGCCAACGCCCTCCCGGAGGCACTGGCCGGGCGTGACGAGACGGGGGGGCCATGAGCGAACCCACACCGGCATCTCCATTGTTTGCGTCGAGTGCGGCCTCTCTTGCCCGACTGCCGCGCGTGCGCGGGCGGCTGACGCCCAATGCACCTTTGGCCCAGATGACCTGGTTTCAAGTCGGCGGACCGGCGGAAATTCTGTTCCGCCCGGCCGACATGCAGGATCTCGAAGATTTTCTGGCGGCAAAACCGACGGACATTCCCGTGACGGTCTTGGGCGTCGCCTCGAATCTTCTGATCCGCGACGGCGGCATCCCCGGAATCGTCGTGCGCCTGGGGCGGGCCTTTGCCGAAATCGCCGTCCGCGATACGGTGATCTATGCTGGGGCGGGTGCCCTTGACCTCACTGTTGCCCAAACCGCTTGCAAGGCCGGCCTCGGCGGTCTTGAATTTCTCTCGGGCATTCCGGGAACCATCGGCGGGGGCCTGCGCATGAATGCCGGGGCTTATGGCACTGAAATCAAGGATGTCCTCCTCGGGGCGTCTGCCATCGATGGCGGCGGCACGTTCCACGATTTGGCGACAAGCGATCTCGGCCTCTCCTATCGCCATTGCGACTTGCCGGACGATTGGATCTTTTTGCATGCCAGTTTCACAGGCATCCCCGATGACCCGGAATCGATTGCCGAACGCATGCATGCCATTCAGGAAAAACGCCAAAGCAGCCAACCCATTCGCGCCCGCACGGGGGGGTCCACCTTTGCCAATCCCCCCGGCGAAAAAGCCTGGGCCCTCATCGATCGGGCCGGATGCCGTGGGCTTACCTGCGGCGGGGCTATGGTCTCGGAACGGCACACGAATTTTTTGATCAATACCGGAGCCGCCACCGCCGCCGATCTCGAAAATCTGGGCGAAGAGGTCCGCCGCCGCGTGCTTGAGACGAGCGGCGTGTCCTTGCGCTGGGAAATCAAACGGATCGGCCTGCCCCACCCTCTACACCCAGAGAAAACGCCATGAGCGAGAAAAAACGCGTCACGATCCTTCTGGGCGGGTGGTCGGCCGAGCGAGAGGTTTCGCTTGTGAGCGGCCGAGAATTGGAAACGGCCCTAAAACAGGCTCATGCCGACCGTTACGTGGTCAGCACGCTCGACCCGCCCCGCGATCCGGCGGCCTTCATCGAGGCCCTGCGCCAAGAGGCCCCCGATATCGTGCTGAACGGGCTGCACGGGCGCGGCGGCGAGGATGGCACGGTTCAGGCCCTGCTCAATCTGATGCAGATCCCCTATAGCCATTCCGGCATGCTGGCCTCGGCGCTGGCCATGGACAAACCGCGCGCCAAGGCGGTGATGCGGGCGGCGGGTCTGCCCGTGCCGGACGGCAGGCTCGTCACGCGGGACGAGCTCTTGGCCGGGCCGGTCATGGCGGGGGCCCATGTGATCAAGCCACCCAACGAGGGCTCGTCCGTCGGTCTCATCATCGTGCAGGCCCACAGCAATCGGCGGATCGAAGCCCACGAAGTACAAGACGTGATGTTGGTCGAACCCTATATTCCGGGGCGGGAATTAACCGTCGGGATCGTGGGCGACAAGGCCTTGGGCGTCCTCGAAATCGTCGCCAACCGGGCGCATTACGATTACGATGCGAAATATACGCCGGGCGGGTCCGACCATCTGTTTCCCGCCCCCATCCACCCCGACGCCTATCAAACGGCCCTCGACATCGCCCTCAGGGCCCATCAGGTTTTAGGATGCCGGGGGGTCAGCCGGGCGGATCTGCGCTATGATGACACAGAGGGCGAGCCGGGCAAGCTCTATATCCTCGAAGTCAATACCCAACCGGGTATGACCCCGGTATCCTTACTGCCCGATATCGCGCGCCAGATGGGCATCTCCTTTGCCGATCTTGCAGCCTGGATGGTGGAGAACGCGGCATGCGACGCATAAAACCGGCAAAAAGCCTGGAAGCGGCCCGCTTCCTGCTGTTGAAGCGGCGGATCCAGCGTTATCTGCCGCGCCGTCCGCTGGCAAGCGTCGGATATCTCAGTCTTTTGGGCGGACTTGCCGTCGTCGTGGTCGGCACGATCGACCTGATGGATCGGGGGTCCCGGCTCAGCAACACGATGGTTGCGGCCACCGCCGCCTTCGGCCTTACGGTTCAGGATATCGATGTCAGCGGGCGGTCCATGACCGATGCCCAGGATATTCTGAAAATCCTGGACGCCAAACGCGGCACCGCCATCTTGAGCATCAGCCCGTCGCGCACGCGCCAAGATCTCGAAACCCTACCCTGGGTCAAGAGCGCGTCGGTCGAACGCCGCCTGCCCGGCACGCTCTATATCACGCTGACCGAACGCACCCCCCTCGCCCTGTGGCAGCGACGCGGGGAAATCGTACTGATCGATGAAGACGGCACGCCGATCAAGACCGATCGCCTCGAACGGTTTGCCGATAAACTGATGGTCGTCGGCGAAGATGCACCCCAAGCCGCAGCCCCCCTCATCGCCACCCTCGCCACCAACCCCGCCTTGATGAAACGCATTCAGGCCGCCGTGCGGGTCGGTGGGCGGCGCTGGACTCTGCATATGGATAGCGGGGTCGATGTCGCGTTGCCGGAAACCGATATTGCCGTCGCCTGGACTAGGCTCGGCGAGATCGAACGGGATCACGGCCTGCTCGCCCGCGACATCGAAACCGTCGATCTGCGCATGGCCGATCGCGTCGTGGTGAAAAAGGCACCGGACGTACAGAAAACCGGAACCCCCGTACCCGGCAAACCGAAACCGAAAACCGTCGCGACCAAAAGCACATGACAAAACCATCGCCCCGCCCGCGCGGCAGCCTGATCGCCGCCATCGATATCGGTAGCACCAAGGTCTGCTGCTTCATTGCGCGCCACGATCATCCGGCCCCCCGCATTATCGGGATCGGCCATCAAGTGTCGCGCGGCGTGAAGGCGGGCCAGATCGTCGATCTCGATGCCGCCGCCACCTCCATGCTGAATGCGGTCCATGCCGCCGAACAAATGGCAGGCGAAACGATCAGCGAAGTCGTCGTCAATCTATCCGGGGGGTTCCCGCCTTCGCGCATCGTGCCGGTCGAAATTCCGATCGGCGGCCGGGAAATCACGGACCAGGACATGAAAAAAGTCCTGAACCAAGGCCACGCCTACCGCGAACAGGCCGAGCGCGAGGTCATCCATTCAATCCCGGTCGGCTTTTCGATCGACGGCAGCCGGGGCATTCGCGACCCGCGCGGCATGTCGGGCGACCGGCTCGGCATCAATATGCATATCGTTTCGGCCTTTTCCTCGGCGATCCGCAATCTCGTCGCCTCGTCCGGGCGCTGTCACCTCGAAATCGCCGGGCTCGTCGTTTCTCCCTATGCCGCCGGTCTTTCGGCGTTGGTCGACGACGAAAAGGAGTTGGGGGCGACCCTCATCGATATGGGCGGCGGCACCACGACGATCGCCGTGTTCTATGACGGCAGCATCGTCTATGCCGACATGATCCCGGTGGGGGGGGCGCACGTCACTAACGACATCGCCCGGGGCCTGTCCACACCGCTCATCCATGCCGAGCGGATGAAAACCCTTTATGGCAGTGCGATTCCCGCCCCTAACGAAGAACGCGAAACCATCGCCGTTCCCATCGTCGGCGAAGAAGACGACCGCAACGCCAACCAAGTCCCCAAGAGCCAATTGATCAAGATCATCACCCCGCGCCTCGAAGAAACCTTCGAACTGGTCCGCAACCGTCTCGAAGCGTCGGGCTTCGATAAATTGGCCGGTCGTCAGGTGATTCTGACCGGCGGGGCCTGTCAATTGACCGGCACGCGGGAATTGGCCAGCCTCATTCTCGACAAGCAAGTCCGCATCGGCAGGCCCGGTCGGGTCACGGGCCTCGCCGAGGCCATGCGCGGACCGGCCTTCGCGACCACGGTCGGCCTGCTGCATTTTGCGGCATCCGAACAGATGGAACCGCGCAGCCGCGAGCGCGACCCGGCAACGGGGGGCAATATTTTGGTTCGTCTTGGCCGTTGGTTGCGCGAGACGCTTTAAAGGGGCGGCCCTCACATGAAATCGTTCCGACATCTTTGCCGTGACTGCTGCACAAAAATGACACTTAACGTTTGTCGCGAACCTGCGTTAGATACACGAACCATTTATCTGCCTACCGATCTGGGCTAAGGTCATCATGACCGGCCCTGTTCTTCTCGCAACCGTTTTGCCATCCTGGGACGGCACCCGCCGCCCGTTCCCTTGAAGGATTTTACCATGACGCTCAACCTCAGCATCCCATCCGAAATGACCGACCTGAAACCGCGCATCACGGTCGTCGGGGTCGGGGGTGCCGGTGGCAATGCCGTCAACAACATGATCCGGGCCTCTCTCGTCGGGTGCGAATTCATTGCCTGCAACACCGACGCCCAGGCGCTGCAACATTCTTTGGCCGAGTGTCGCATACAACTGGGACAGGGGCTGACCCGCGGTCTTGGGGCCGGATCGCGTCCCGATGTCGGGCGGGCGGCGGCAGAAGAGGCCATCGAAGAGATCATGCAGCACCTCGTCGGGGCCAATATGGTGTTCATCACGGCCGGGATGGGCGGCGGCACCGGCACGGGGGCAGCCCCCGTCATTGCAAAGGCGGCGCGGGAAAACGGCATTCTGACGGTAGGCGTCGTCACCAAGCCGTTCCACTTCGAAGGCACAAACCGGATGCGTCTTGCCGAGGCGGGGATCGATGAATTGCATAAATTCGTCGATACGCTGTTGATCATCCCCAACCAAAACCTGTTCCGGGTCGCGAACGAACGCACGACATTCGCCGAAGCGTTCAAAATGGCCGATGATGTTCTTCATGCGGGTGTCCGTGGCGTCACCGATCTCATGATGATGCCCGGCCTCATCAATCTCGATTTTTCCGACATACGCACCGTCATGAGCGAAATGGGCAAGGCCATGATGGGTACCGGCGAATCGGGCGGAGAAAAGCGCGCAATCGAAGCCGCAGAAGCCGCGATTTCCAATCCTTTGCTGGACGATGTCTCGATGAAGGGGGCCCGCGGCGTCTTGATCAACATCACCGGCGGCATGGATATGACCTTGTTCGAGGTGGACGAAGCCGCCAACCGCATCCGCGAAGAGGTCGATCCTGAGGCGAATATCATTTTCGGGTCGACCTTCGACGAAAAGCTCGACGGGCGGATCCGCATTTCCGTCGTAGCAACCGGCATCGATGCGGAAATTTCCCGCCAAGCCGCCGCCCAGGCCAATGCCTTGATGCCGGCCGAGCGGCCGCGCGCGGTAGGGCCGACGGCGGCCGCCCCGGCCGGCATCAAGG
>DAISJD010000116.1:0-9930 GCA_036821645.1 Aliidongia sp. | reverse complement strand
GGGCGGTGGCGGGGCCGTCGGCGCGGGCGATTTCCTGATGGCCGAGTAGGGTGATGGCGAGCGGTAGAACGAGCGCAGTGATCCCGATTGGGGCGATGATCAGTCGCAGAAGATGACGGCGCATTCCCTCAAGGCTCCTTCATTCCGGCGGCATCCCGACAGCCGGTGCAGGCGAACGACCCATGGCGGACCAAAGGCCGAGCCCCCCCGGTCGATGCGGGGCCCGCCTCAGGCAGATCAGAGCGATATACCATGACCGCCGTAAATTTTAAGTGATAGAGATGCGCCTCATGCGGTTTTTTTGCGGCAATTCTTGCCTTTGTAACGACTTGTTACAGAAATTCAGGCCCCGGCGCGCATGGTGCTGGTGCCAAGCGGATCGGATGCGTGCCGAGGGGGCCCTATCGGACGATTAGAATTTCAGGGCATGGGTGAGATCGTTCGCATGGGCATCGCGGGTGCCGAGGGGGGCAAGATCGAAACGCCGTTCGATGAAGCGCAGGATCGACGTCGTATCGTACATCGTGTGATCGACGAAATGCCGCTTGGCGAATGGGGAAATGATCAGGGTCGGGATACGCGTGCCCGGCCCGAACCGATCGATCGCGGGCGGGGCGACGTGATCCCATGTGCCGCCATTTTCATCGTAGGTGATGATGATGAGCGTGTCTTTCCACAGGGGGGAGCGGCGAATTTTTTCGACGAGATCGGCGGCGTGGCGGTCGCCGTCGATGATATTGGCGTAGCCTGGATGCTGGTTCAATTGGGCGGCGGGCTTATAGAAACTGACGGCGGGCAGTTCGCCCTTCTCGATGCCGGCAAAGAACGCGTCGGCATCTTTCAGATGGTCGGCCCGGTCCGGTGTGCCCTCGCCGTAACGGGCGAAATAGACGAAGGGTTGGTGGTGATATTTGAAGGCTTCGTCCCCCACCTCGCCCGCGAGGGCTTTGTCGAAATTACCGGCATACCAGGCCCAAGAGACCCCTTTGTCCGAAAGACGATCGCCGATCGTGTCCATCGTTTGGGGCGGCAGGCGCCGGGCCGGGTCGCTCGCCTTGGCGAGATAGGGTTTCGCCATGGGTTGCACCGTGTTGACGGCCAGAAAATCCGGCGATACCGCCCGTTCCTTGACGAGCGTGCCATCCGCATCGAAGGTCGTGATCATGTCGGCCGGTGCATTGGGAAATGTCGGGGTACAGGCGCACACCAACCACATGTGATTGATGAAGGAACCGCCGAAGGCGGCGTGAAAGAAATTGTCGGCCAGCGTAAACTCGCGGGCCAATTTATAGAGCGGCAAGGTGCTGCCGTCGTAAACCCCCATGACGAGGCTGCCCGCATCGGAATAGGCCACGAATTTATCCATCTTGCCGCCGTTGATTTGGCGCTGTTCCGTATAGAACTGATGGACCATGTCGCCGCTCATTTGGTCGAACGGAACATAGCGATCGGCGAAGAAATACCGATTGGCAAGGCCGGTCGGAAACCGGGGATCGATTTCGGGGGTCTTTTTGGAAAAATTGTCGAGGACGGGGGGCAGACGGTCGTACGGCTTGTCGTCTTTATCGACTTGACGGCCTTGATGCGGGGCACGGGACAATCCGTTGGCTCCGGGAAAGCGCCCGTAAAGATTGTCGAAGCTGCGATTTTCTTGATAGATGACGATAATATGGCCGATCTTTTCCAGGTTTTGCGCCAGCGTGGTCGATGGGGCGGCGGCGGCAAACGGGACGGCGAGCGGGGTCGAGAGGATGGTTATGGCGGCAAGCCGGGTCAAAAAATTCATGGCATCGCTCTCTGGTTCGGGGGTGAGGCGGAAAAATACGGTCATTCTAGCCCATCCCCATGACCGGTTTGCGACAGACGGCACTGTAGTTTTTGCGGGGACGCCGTGCGTGCAACGCGGATTTTTCCGGTCCGCAGCGTAAAACCGACCGGAAAATGAAAATTTATCCCGCTTTTGAGCAAGCATACATTGCCAATCAGGGAAAACTGAGTATTACTTACCGAACTTGTACAAATTGTGGAGAGGGTTCCGTGGCGGCCAGTTCTATCGAAGCTGATCATACGGACGGCGATGGTGCCGGCGATGCGCTGCTGACTGGTCTTGCGGCCTGGTTGCCCCGTCGGTTTTTGCTGGCGGTCGATGTTATGTTAGATGTTGCGTTCAATGGGGCGGGTGGCCCCTTGCCGGCGGCTGAACTCGGACAGCGGCGCGGGCTCGAAACGCGCAAGCTCGAAGCGATTCTCCAGCGTCTTTCACGGGCCAATCTTCTGCGCAGCGTGCGCGGACCCAATGGCGGGTATCTTTTGGGCGAGGAACGCGGCACGATCACCTTGGGTGCCATCGCCCGTGCGGTTTTGGGCCAGGAGGCACCAACCAGACTTGATTCCGTCGCCTCCGATTCCATGCGCAAGGTCGTCTTGCCGATGATTGAAGATGTCCATCAGGTCATGTTGACCCAATTGGATAAGATTTCCCTGGCCGATCTCTGTCGGGCCAGCCGAAAGGCGGGTTTGATCAGCAAATGCGACGGGATGGTTGATTTCGTGATTTGATCCGCTTGTGAGGCGGTGCGGCGAAGGGGAACGAGATGGGGTGGAAGGGCATCGTGCTCGCTGGCGGATCGGGGACCCGGCTTTACCCGTCGACCCTGGCCGTCAGCAAGCAATTGCTGCCCGTCTATGACAAGCCGATGATCTATTATCCCTTGTCCGTCCTGATGTTGGCGGGCATTCGGGATATTTTAATCATTACCACCCCACGCGATCAGGCGGCCTTTGTCCATCTTTTGGGGGATGGGTCGCAATGGGGCCTGTCCCTGTCCTATGCGGCACAGCCCAGTCCAGGCGGTTTGGCCGAGGCCTTCATCATCGGGCGCGATTTCGTCGGGGCCGATCCGGTGGCCTTGATCCTGGGCGACAATATCTTTTTCGGCGACAATCTCACGGCCTCTCTCGATGCGGCGACGGCGCAGAACGTTGGGGCGACCCTGTTCGCCTATTGGGTCGGCGATCCCGAACGCTATGGCGTCGTCACGTTCGACAAAGCGGGCAAGGCCGAGACGATCGTCGAAAAACCCACCGTTCCCGCCTCGAACTGGGCGGTGACGGGGCTTTATTTCTATGACAATCAGGTTCTCGATATCGCCGCCACCGTCCGCCCGTCGGCGCGCGGGGAACTGGAAATCACCGATATCAACAATTGGTACGTGACCCATGACCTCGCCCGGATCGAACGGTTGGGGCGCGGCCATGCCTGGCTCGATACGGGGACGCACGACGCCTTGGCCGATGCGGCGCAATTCATTCAGACGGTTCAGCGCCGCCAGGGGTTACAGGTTGCCTGTCTTGAGGAAATCGCCTTTCGCAAGGGCATGATCGATGCCGAGGCCCTGTTGAAACTGGCCGAACCGCTGAAAAAAAATCATTACGGCCACTATCTCATCAATGTCGCGACGCGCGGGGCGGATTATGCCTGAACGGGTGGTTCTGGTCACGGGGGCGGCCGGGTTCATCGGATCGGCCGTGTGTCGGCTTTTGGCCCGCGACCCCGAGACGACCCTCGTCTGTCTCGACAAGATGACCTATGCCGCCAATCCGGCGGCCTATGACGGGATCGTGGTGCCGGGCGGGCGGCATCGGGCCGAGCGGGTCGATATTGCGGATGCGGCTGCACTGGCCCGTGTTTTTGCCACGCACAAACCGAGCGCCGTGCTGCATTTGGCGGCCGAAAGCCATGTCGATCGATCGATCGATGGGCCCGGTGCCTTTATCGAAACCAATATCGTCGGCACCTATCGCTTGTTGGAGGCGGCGCTCTGCCATTGGCGCGGTCTCCATCCGGTGCAGAAGGCGGCCTTTCGGTTTCATCATGTCTCGACCGACGAGGTGTTCGGGGCCTTGGGCGATGACGGGGCGTTCACCCATGACACGCCCTATGCGCCGAATTCGCCCTATGCGGCGAGCAAGGCCGCGTCCGATCATCTGGTGCGCGCCTGGCACAAGACCTATGGCTTGCCGGTTTTACTCACCAATTGTTCCAATAATTACGGCCCGTTCCAATTCCCGGAAAAGCTCATTCCGCTCGTCATTCTGAACGGATTGGCGGGCCAGCCGTTGCCAGTCTACGGCACGGGGGCCAATGTGCGCGATTGGCTCTATGTCGAGGATCATGCCGACGCCTTGGCCCTCGTCTTGCGCCAAGGGGCGATCGGCGGGCGCTATCTGATCGGCGGCGGGGCGGAATATTCCAATCTTGCCGTGGTGACGATGATCTGCGCGCTGTTGGACGAGATGGCCCCGAAACCCTATCCGCACCGGGATCTCATCCGGTTCGTCCCGGATCGGCCGGGCCATGATCATCGCTATGCCATCGATGCGCGGTTCATCCACGAGACCTTGGGATGGACCCCGCGTCACGGGTTCGCGGCGGGTCTGCGCGCCACCGTCCGTTGGTATCTGGATCATCAGGATTGGTGCCGGATGATCCGGGACCGGGGCTATGGCGGGGAACGCTTGGGCCTGTCGGTCGGGTGATTGCCTGCATCCGTCCGCAGGGCGATCTCGGTTGAAAGATACAATAAAAGCTGATCTTCGATCCTCTCCCGGTAGAACCATGGGTCGAGGGATAGGGATTTAAAAAGTGCCAAAAGAATGGCGACAAGAACACCCAACAGGAGGATCGTTTTTTCCATGCCCATGTGATCGCCGAAGATCATCAGGAAAACGAGACAGGCGATAAAGACCGTTAAGAAACCACCTTGTTTTATCAGGCCGAAAAACGCGTTGACGATGATGGTGCGGCGATCAATCGATTGATGGAGTACGTTCCTCACTATGATCAGGTCACGGGTTGGGCAATCCTTGAATTGGTTTAATATTATCGAGATTTCTTGAGATTTATCTAAGGCTTTTTCTATAATTCCATTAGAATATAAAAGTGATTGCGCTTGTTTTTGAATATAAAATAGTAATGTTAAAATCCATACAGCAATAAAAAATAATAAAATCCAGAAGTTATTTGGAAAAAAATTCTGAACAACAGCATAAATAATCACAAAAAAATTTGAAAAATCGCGTTTTTTTTGATTAAAACCCTCTTTTCTTGCGATTTTTTCAACAATATTTTTTATGTTTTGCATGATTCTATTCCGATTTTAAGTATATTATTAATGATTGTAACGGTGTTGCGAATTATTTAAAAAATATTGTTTAAATAATTATTAATAAAAACAATAGTTTGAATTGATTGCGCCAGTATGTGGAGCGCAAAACCATATCGGGCTCCAATTGTTAAAAATAAAAATTATGATGGCAAATGTGTAGTACATAAAAATACGATACTTAAAACGAGAAGTTCGTTAAAATTGAGAAAGATAAATTTTTTAAAAAAGGAGTGCGAAAGTGATCACACCATTCCAACGCGGCTTCTACGCCGTTATTGGTAACAGTACAACGGCCTCTCCGCGTCTTATGGTGTGCCTCAGTGCGCCGTCAGAAAATAATTTAGGTGCGTGGGGCAGGCCTGTTTGGGCGAGTGCCTTTTTTCCCCAAGAAAATTACCGCCACACAAGTTTTGCGACCTTGTTCTTCGGAACGGAGAAGTATGTCGGTGCTACCGTCTCTTCTGTGTTGCATGGTCGTGCATTCGGCCCGATACCGGGGGCTGGTTTCATAAGCCGGTTGGATATCAAGGTCGAAGGGCTAACGGGAACCGCAAATTACTGGCTTTCGAACGGTACGACACCCCTGTGCCACTATCGCAATCAACCGCTTTTGGTGCTACGAATCATCCCATAGCGCAAACGCCGATCTCTGATCCCCCCTGACCCATCCCGATCAGGGGGGATGTCCTTTTTATGCGGTGCCTCGTTTTACGCGGCGCCCTGTTCCGCCAGGATTTTCTGGTCGATCGCCGCCGCTTCGGCAAAGCCGGGTTGGGCCGTGACCCGGCCGATATAGGCCGTGATGGCCGGGGTTTCCGGGACCAGTTTGAACAGCGTGATCCAGCGCAGCGCACTGGCCCACAAGATGTCGGCGGCACTGTACCGGTCGCCCAGCAGGAACGGGCCCTTGGTCAAGTGATCGTTTACCAGGGCGAGTTGGGTTGCGTAATCGCCGAAGGGACCGGGGGCCGGGTCGTCGGTCGGGTGTTTGTACCGGTCGATCAGGGTCGGCTCGAACGTGGCGGCATAATAGGCCATCCAACGCAAATAGGGGCCGCGCGCCGGGTCGTTCAGGGCCGGTGCGAGGCCGGCATCGGGGAACAGATCGGCCAGATAGATGAAAATGGCGATGGATTCGGTGATGATGGCCTGACCATGGCCCAAGGTCGGCACCTTGCCCATCGGGTTGATCGCCTGATAGGCGGGGGTATTTTGTTCGCCGGTCTTGATATTGACCAGATGCAGGCGATACGGGGCCTTCAACGCTTCAAGCAGGGTGAGGCACGACGAGGACCGGGTTTGCGGACAATGATAAAGCGTGATCGGTGTGGCTGTCATGATGGCCCTTTCAAGATCTGATTGGCACGGCAGCGGGCAGACGCCACCGGCCGATGAACGAAAAGCGTTATCATAGAACGTTAACCGAACAAAAGCACTTTATCGTCCGCCCCCTTGTTAGGCCCGCCCATAAGTATCTTCAAAGCGCACGATATCATCTTCGCCGAGATAGCTGCCCGATTGGACCTCGATCAGATGGAGCGGGATTTGGCCCGGATTTTCCAGCCGATGCTTGGCGCCGAGGGGAATATAGATCGATTGGTTTTCTGTGAGGAGCACGGTCTCGTCATTGCGCACGACTTTGGCGGTCCCGCGCACCACGACCCAATGTTCGGCCCGGTGATGGTGCATTTGCAGGGATAATTTCGCACCCGGTGCCACGATGATCAGTTTGACTTGCGCCCGATCGTCGTGATGGATCGTCCGATAGGTTCCCCAGGGACGGTGAACGGTCGGCAAATGGGTGAGTTCCGGGCGTTTTTCCGCCTTCAGGCGTTCGACCAGTTTTTTCACGTCTTGCGCCCGGTGTTTCGGGGCGACCATCACGGCGTCTTCGGTCGCAATGACCACCAGATCCTCGACGCCGACCGCCGTCAACAACCGTTCTTCGGAGCGCAGATAGGCGTTGCGGCAATCGACCGCAATCACGTCGCCGATGGTCACGGTCTCGTTCGGGGCGTTCTTGGGCGAAATTTCCCACAGCGAATCCCAAGCGCCGACATCGCTCCATCCCATATCGACCGGGACGACGGCGGCGGCGTTGGTTCGTTCCATCACGGCATAATCGATCGATTCATTGGCCGCGCGGGCAAACTGGTCGGGGTCGAGGCGCAAAAAGTCGAGATCGGCCTTGGCGTGATCCACCGCCGCCTTCACCGTGGCGTAGGTGTCGGGTAGAGTTCGCGCCAACTCGGCCAGATATTGGCTGACGGGGAAGAGAAAAATGCCGCTGTTCCAGGTATAGTCACCGGCGGCCAAATAGGATTCGGCCCTGGCCCGGTCGGGTTTTTCCACGAAGGAATCGACGGCAAAGACCCCGGCTTCGGCCAAGGCGGCCCCTTGGCGGATATAACCATAGCCGGTTTCGGGACGGCTTGCCTGAATCCCGAATGTGACAAGTTTGCCACGGCCAGCCGCTGCCGCCCCGGCCGTGACCGCCCGCAGGAAGGCCGCCTCATCCTGTACCGCATGATCGGACGGCAGCAACAACATCAAGGCTTCAGGATCACGCGCTGCCAGCCAGAAGGCGGCGGCGGCGGCGGCGGGGGCCGTGTTGCGGGCGACGGGTTCCAGCATGATCGCCTGGGGTGTTACCCCCATCTGACGAATTTGTTCGGCAATCATAAACCGATGGTCTTGATTGGCCAGAATGAGCGGGGCGGCAAAGAGACTGCTATCCTTGATCCGGGCTACGGTTTTTTGCAAAAGACTTTGGTCGCTGAGCAGCGGCAGAAGTTGTTTTGGATAGGCAGCCCGCGACATCGGCCATAACCGTGTCCCCGATCCCCCCGACAGGATGACGGGATGAATATGGGGCAAAGAAGGGCGGTCCAAAGCCATCGTGCATGAACTCCGAAAGGGGGGCCGCCTTTCTACGCGGCGCACCATAACGCTATCCCCTAACGTCTACCATACTGTCCGGCAAAAATGGGATGGCATTTGCGTGAAGAGAAAGAAGATCCGGGATCTCTACACGCAAATGGATGGGGTGCTTGCGGTTCGGGCACCTGGCTTAGACGGCCGGGGCATTCTCGATGGCGGCTTCGAGATCGGCGAAGGAGGGTTGATTGTGCGCCTGCAGCACCATGCGCGCGCTTTCGATCGCCATAATCGGGGCATAGCCTTGCATATAGGCGATAATGCCGCCCTTGATGCACATCAGATAGCGGACGTCCTGATCCGAAATCGCCTTCAATTGTTGGGCGATCGGTGCGAGGAAGCCGTAAGACACCCAAACCCCGAAAAACGTCCCGACCAAGGCACCGCCGATGAGATGGCCCAGAACCTCTGGCGGTTCGGTGATCGAGCCCATCGTGTGAATGACGCCCAGCACGGCGGCGACGATGCCGAGCGCGGGCATCCCGTCGGCAACATTTTGGACGGCACTCGAAATCTCATGCTCTTCATGGTGATGCACGTCGATGCGTGCTTCCATCAGGGATTCCATTTCATGGGGATTGTCCGCCCCCATGATCAACATCCGAAAGAAATCGCAAAAAAACTCGACCGCATGGTGATCGTGTAGAAAGCCCGGAAATTGTTGGAAGAGGGTGCTTTCTTCCGGATTTTCGACATGGGCCTCAAGGGCCATCGCCCCCTTGGTCTTCGCCATTTTGAAGACGACGCTCATCATGACCAAGAGTTCGACGAAACTCGCTTTATCGTATTTGGGTCCTTTCCAGAGTTTGGTCATGTGACCGCCGATACTGGATAAGACGACTTTTGGATTGCCGATGATGAAGGCCCCGGCGGCGGCCCCCAGAATGATCAGGAACTCGAAAGGTTGCCACAAAACCGGGATGTGACCGTCATTGAGGGCATAGCCTCCGAAGACGCAGATGAACACGACCGCGACGCCGACAAAAAAGAACATGGCTGTTTCCCGTTGTTGGCCCCGATGATGCCCCGTTTTATCGGCGGAAACATCATCCATAACGCCGTTTTGCGGTCCCTACTCTAGGTCAAGTTCGTTAGTGTTCTCTTAATCAAATGCTATGTTCGGGCTTTTTTCAGGATCGCACGAAGGGCAAGACGGCGGTGCACTTATTGCGAAAATTTTATTAATTAAGTAAAAATAAGTATTAATCATTATGAACCAATGATAAAAATAAGAGAGACCGTAAAAAATATAGTCATGTCCTGTACAATATCCTCAATAAAAGAAATCGTCATTCATTGTTCACAATCTTTTTGCGGAACGGGTTGTGGGATGACATTGTTGTTGCTAATATGCAACGCACTGATGCTTGAAAGAAGCATAAAATGAATCGGCTGGTCTGTCGAATTTTGATTGCCATCAGCGAGAGACCTCGCTAGGGTCTCGAACGTGGCTTCATGGCCGATGGTTTCAATGACGAAGCGGGGGGGCATGTTCGATCGGATTGTAAGACTGGGCGAGGCGTTTTTCCCGGAACGTCAGGTTCAGATCCATAGTCGCGGTGCCGTGACGACCGTGACCCTGACGACGACGCTTCAGGCGAGCGTTGCGGGGCTTGCCCTCGTCGGAACCGGTTTTTGGGCCCTTGACGGGCTGCTTTCCGAAACGCCCGGTGCCCCGCTCGCATCCGTCGTCACTCAACTGCAAGATCAATTGGTCGCAGCCCAGCAGGCGGCCCAGAACGCGGAATCCCGCCTTAACAATTTTCTGACCGACCAAAGCCAAGCCCCTGGTGCCGCTCAAGCCGCCGCAAGCGGGGCGGGTGGG